>NZ_JBSGJZ010000055.1:0-52485 GCF_053605825.1 Saccharopolyspora sp. NPDC003752
TGGCTATGGTCGCCACAGCAGCCATGACCACTCACGACCCAGGACACAGGCCATCCGCGCAGAGGATGAAAAAAGGTCAATGGAAATTGCGGACCAAGGACGGCGGGTCGCGCTACGACACGCCGAAGCCTGTGGACAACTTCCGCAATTTCCATTGAAATTGCGTCAGGGGGTCAGTGCTTGCGGGCGACTCCGCCGTAGAGCAGGCGGTAGGGGCGGTTCGCCGCGGTCCGGCCGGGTTCCGGGCGCCAGTCCGACAGGTACGTCGTTCCCGGCGGGACGACCTCGAAGTCGCCGAACTGCTTCTCGATCCACTCCACTTCGCGCGGGTGCAGCGGGTCGGTCGTCTCCTCGTAGCGGCCCGCCAGGATGCGCATCTCGTCCGGGTCGTGGCTGCCGGTCAGGTGCGAGATCACCAGGTGGCTGCCGGGAACCAGCGCGTCGCGGTAGGCCTCGACCAGCGCGACCGGGTCGTCGGCGTCGGGGACGAAGTGCAGCACCGCCGCCATCAGCAGCGCCACCGGCCGGTCCAGGTCGAGCAGCTCGGCGGCCTCCGGGGAAGCCAGAACCGCCTGCGGGTTCCGGCAGTCCACCCGGATGATCTCGGCGCGAGGCTCGCCGGCCAGCAGCGGCTTGCTGTGCGCCACGGTGAGCGGCTCGTTGTCCACGTACAGCACCCGGAAGTCGCGGGTCCGGCGCCGGGCCACCTCGTGCACGTGGCCGATGGTGGGGATGCCCGAGCCCAGGTCGATGAACTGGCGGACGCCGTGCGCGAGCAGGTACTCCACGGAGCGCCGGACGAACGCCCGGTTCTCCCGGTACGACTCGCCGATGTGCGGCAGCTCCCGTTCCAGGTCTTCCATGAAGGCTCGCTCGCAGCCGAGGTTGTGGCTGCCGCCGAGGAAGGCGTCGTAGATCCGGGCTGCGCAAGGCCGAGCGATGTCCATTTCCCGGACCGGCGGAATGCGCATGTCGGTCATGATCGTCCTCCCCCGCTCACTGGAATCGTACAGTAGTCAATCAGTGACGCAGGGTGTTCACGATCGATCCGGTGTCGCTCTTGCTGACGGTCGAGCGCGCGTACGACGATGGTGGCCGAAACGACGATTTGGTGGAGGTGCTCGTGGCCGACGACGTCCGCGCGGTGGTGGCGACCGGGAAAGGCGCACCGGTCGAGGTGGTGACCATCCGCGTTCCGGATCCGGGACCCGGCGAGGCCGTGGTGCGGGTGCAGGCGTGCGGGGTGTGCCACACGGACCTGCACTACCGCGAGGGCGGTATCAGCGATGAATATCCGTTCCTGCTCGGGCACGAGGCCGCGGGCATCGTCGAAGCGGTCGGCGAGGGCGTGCGCGACGTGCAGCCCGGCGACTTCGTGATCCTCAACTGGCGCGCGGTGTGCGGGGTGTGCCGGGCCTGCAAGCGGGGCCGGCCGCAGTACTGCTTCGCCACCCACAACGCCGCGCAGCCGATGACGCTGACCGACGGCACGCCGCTGTCGCCGGCGCTGGGCATCGGGGCCTTCGCGGAGAAGACGCTGGTGCACGCCGGGCAGTGCACCAAGGTCGATCCCGCGGCGCGCCCGGCGGTGGCCGGGCTGCTGGGCTGCGGCGTGATGGCCGGGATCGGGGCCGCGGTCAACACCGGCGGCGCCGGGCCGGGGGACACCGTCGCGGTGCTGGGCTGCGGTGGCGTCGGCGACGGCGCGATCGCCGGGGCGAGCATGGTCGGGGCGCGGCGGATCATCGCGGTGGACCGGGATCCGAAGAAGCTGGAGTGGGCGCGGCAGTTCGGCGCCACGCACACGATCAACGCCGCCGAGACCGATGCCGTCGAGGCGATCCGGGAGCTCACCGGCGGCTTCGGCGCCGACCTGGTGATCGACGCGGTCGGCCGCCCGGAGACCTTCGAGCAGGCCTTCTACGCGCGCGACCTGGCCGGCACCGTGGTGCTGGTCGGCGTGCCGACGCCGGAGATGAAGCTGGAGCTGCCGCTGCTGGACGTGTTCGGGCGCGGCGGCGCGGTGAAGTCCAGCTGGTACGGCGACTGCCTGCCGGAACGCGACTTCCCGATGCTGATCGAGCTCTACCTGCAGGGCCGGTTGCCGCTGGAGAAGTTCGTCAGCGAGGAGATCGAGCTGGACCAGGTGGAGCAGGCGTTCGAGAAGATGCACCGCGGCGAGGTGCTGCGTTCGGTGGTGACCTTCGGATGACGCCGCGCATCGACCACACGACCACGTCGGGCACGTTCTCGCTGGACGGCCAGACCTTCGACGTCGAGAACAACGCGTGGGTGGTCGGCGACGACCGCGAGTGCGTGATCATCGACGCGCCGCACGACGTCGAGGCGATCCGCCGGCTCGTCGGCGACCGCCGCGTGCTGGGCGTGGTGTGCACGCACGCCCACGACGACCACGTGCGCAGGGCTCCGGAGCTGGCCGACGCGGTCGGCGCGCCGATCTTCCTGCACCCCGACGACATGGTGCTGTGGAACCTGGTGCACCCGGACCGCGCGCCGGACCGGGAACTCGCCGACGGCCAGGTGATCGAGGTCGGCGGCGCGAGCCTGCGGGTGCTGCACACGCCCGGCCACGCGCCGGGCGCGGTCTGCCTGTACTCGCCCGAACTCGGCGTGGTGTTCACCGGCGACACGCTGTTCGCCGGCGGGCCCGGCGCGACCGGGCGGTCCTATTCGGACTTCGACGTCGTCGTGGCGTCGATCCGGGACCGGCTGCTGCCGCTGCCCGAGGACACCGAGGTCCGGACCGGACACGGGGAGAGCAGCACGATCGGCGCGGTCCGGCCGCAGTTCGACGAATGGGTCGCGCGCGGGTACTGACCGTTCGAGGTAGGTCGGCGGCGGCGAACGGTAGGTTCGCCGCTACGACTTTCGCCGGATGAAGCGCGTCGGCGCGGTGGTACACGATCTTGGTTCTCGTGAGCGTTCGTTCCGGTGAGAACCGGAATTCCCGCTCACGAGCCGATCTGCGCCGACGCGCTGACGGCTTCAGGAACGGTCTGCGAGGCAGGTTCGATTGGTCGATCACGCAATTGACCGCGCCGCGGTCGTCGAGCGGCGGACCGGCGTGCTGGCGTGGGCCACCGCGCATCGCGCCGCGCTCGGCGATCTCGCCTTCGTGCTGGTGCTCTCGGTGCTGCACGGCTTCGACCTGACCATCGGCGACCATCCACCGTGGATGGACTGGTGGTGGCCGCTGCTGGTGAGCGTGCCCGCCACCAGCCTGCTGCTGCTGCGCCGGCGGGCGCCGTGGCTGGTGCTGTTCGCGCTGCTGGCGGTCGCCGTCGGGCTCACCTTGCTGCGGCTGAACATCGGCGGGCTGAACCTGGTGATCCTGGTCGCGGTCTACTCCGTCTGCGTGCGCAACTCGGTGATCGGCGAGGTGGGCGCCGCGACGATCGCGATGGTCTACCCGGTCAGCGAGCTCGTCGTCTACGAGCTGACGCCGGTGGAGGGGCTGCTGCGGATCTCCGGCGCGGTGGTGAACCTCGTGATGGTGGTCGGCTGGGCCCGGGCGGTGCGGATCGGCCGTCGGCGGGCGGCGCAGCTGGAGCAGACCATGGCGCTGCTGGACGAGGCACGCGATCAGCTCGCCGCCGACGCCGCGGTCGTCGAACGGGCCCGCATCGCCCGCGAGTTCCACGACATCGTGTCGCACAACCTGTCCGTGGTCGCGCTGCGCGCGGGCGTCGCTCGCGCGCTGATCGACCGCGATCCGGATCACGCCCGGCAGACCCTGCAGGAGCTCGAACAGACTTCGCGCGGCGCGCTGGGGGAGATGCGCAACCTGCTCAACGTGCTGCGCGATCGCAACCCGGCCGGTCAGGACCCGATGGACTGGCAGCCGACGCCCAGCCTGGACGGGGTGGACGCGCTGGTCGAGTCGGTCCGCGGCGGGAACGTGGTGTGGACGCTGGACCGGCGCGGCAAGGTCCGCGAGCTCGGCTCCGGCGTGGAGATGACCGCGTACCGGATCGTGCAGGAAGCGATGACGAACGTGCTCAAGCACGCCGGGGCCGGCCGGGCGCGGGTGTTGCTGGACTACGGGCCCGATGCGCTGCGGATCGAGGTGACCAACCGCATCAGCGGGCTCGACGCGGTGGATGGCAGGCCCGTCTCCCAACAGTCGGGACATGGGCTGATCGGGCTGCGGGAACGCGTTGCGCTGCTGGGCGGAACCTTGACCGCACATCCGATTTTGAACGGATTTCACCTTGAAGCCGTGCTACCGTGCCCGGAAAATTCGGACCTGGCCTGAGTCGGAATTCAGGCCGTCCGGACCGAGGAGGCCCGGCGTGGAAACTGCGGACACGACTGTCCTGGTAGCCGATGACCAAGCGATGATCCGCGCGGGACTGGTTGCCCTGTTGTCCAACGAGCCGGGCCTGCGGGTCCTGGCCGAAGCCGCCGACGGCGATGCGGCGTTGGCGGCGGTGCGCCGCCGACGGCCCGACGTGGTGCTCATGGACGTGCGGATGCCCGGCAAGGACGGCATCGCGGCGGCCGGAGACATCATCGCGGAGACCGGCGGCGAGACCTCGGTGATCATGCTCACGGTGCACGATCTCGACGAGTACGTCTACGCCGCGCTGCGCGCCGGGGCCAGCGGTTTCCTGCTCAAGGACGCCACGCCGGAGGAGTTGGTCAAGGCCGTGCACACGGTCGCGGCCGGAGACGCGCTGCTGTCGCCTCGGGTCACCAAGCGGCTCCTGCAGCGCTTCGCGGCGCTGGGCGTCCGCGACGCGCGCAGCGAGCTGAGCGTGCTGACGGAGCGGGAGTTGGACGTGCTGCTGGAGGTCGCCCGCGGTGGGTCGAACGCCGAGATCGCCCGCAACCTCGGTTTAGCGGAGCTGACGGTCAAGTCGCACCTCTACCACGTGATGCAGAAGCTGCACCTCAGTTCGCGCACCCAGCTGGTGATCACGGCCTACGAGACCGGTCTGGTCTGCCCCGGCCAGGCCGAGGTGCGCCCGCGCCAAGCCTCGGCCTGACCCCAGCGCCGCAATTTCCATTGAAATCGAACCTTCGATTTCATTTGAGGTTTTTCCAACCTCGTTCTGCGTGACGGTGCGGGTAGCGGAACCTCAGAGGCTCCCTGGTCTGTGGGGCCCCTCCTGATGTATGTCCGATACACGGCGGAGGGGCCGTCCTCGCCAGGGAGCCTCTGAGAACCCGCGGAGGTGCGAGTGTCGTAGGTGGGTTATGCGCCTGCGGCGCATGCGACACCTCATCGACGTGCGGCTTTGCGGCCCGCGGTTGCGGGCCGGCCAGGATGAAAAAGGCTCATTGAAATTGCGGCTCACCGGGTGGGGTGCGGGCCCGGTGGGGCGGGGTTGGGTCTGGCGGCGGTCTAATGGGGACATGGGTTCTGCACTGCGAGTCGGACTTGTCGGATATGGCGTTGGCGGCGCGATCTTCCACGCGCCGCTGATCGCCGCCCACCCGTCGCTGCGGCTGGACGCGGTCGTCACCGCCAACCCGCAGCGGCAGCAGCAAGTGCGCGCCGACCACCCCGGCACCGCGGTGGTCGGCGACATGGACGCGCTGCTGGCGCGCGAGCCGGACCTGGTGGTGATCGCCAGCCCCAACCGCACCCACGTCGAGCTGGCCACCGCCGCGCTGGACGTCGGGCTGCCCGTGGTGGTGGACAAGCCGTTCACGCCGACCTCGGTCGAGGGGCGGCAGCTGATCGAGCACGCCGCGGCGAAGGGGCAGTTGCTGACGGTCTTCCAGAACCGCCGCTGGGACAACGACATGCGCACCGTGCGCAGGCTGCTCGACGACGGCGAGCTGGGCCGGGTGCACCGCTTCGAGTCGCGGTTCGAGCGCTGGTCGCCGACGCCGAAGCCGACCTGGCGCGACTCCGGCGGGGCGGAGGAAGTCGCGGGCGTCCTCTACGACCTGGGCAGCCACCTGATCGACCAGGCCCTCCAGCTGTTCGGCCCGGTCGCGGCGGTCTACGCCGAGATCGACTGCCGGCGCGACGGGGTGCGGGCGGACGACGATTCGTTCCTCGCGCTGACCCACGCCAACGGGGTGCGTTCGCACCTGTGGATGAGCAAGGTCGCGGCGCAGCAGGGCCCGCGCTTCCGGGTGCTCGGCGACGCCGCCACCTTCACCAAGTACGGCGTGGACCCGCAGGAGGCCGCGCTGCGCGCCGGCCGACTGCCCGTCGACGACACGTGGGGCCGGGAGCCCGAGGAGATGTGGGGTGTCCTGGGCGTCGGCGACGAGGTCCGTCGGGTGCCCAGCGAAGCGGGCGACTACCCGGCGTTCTACGACGGAGTCGTCGCGGCGCTGCGCGACGGCGCGCCGCCGCCGGTGGACCCGGCCGACGCGGTGGCCGCGCTGGACATCATCTCGGCGGCCAGCCGCTCTGCGGCCGAGATCACCGTCGATCGCCTGCTGTAGAACGGATCAGATCCCGTGCGTGCTTTGTGCCGCTATGGCAGCACAAAGTACGCACGGGTGGTCACCAGGCGAAACGATCGTCCACGTTGGTCAGAACCGGTAGGTGCGGGTGACCGCGATGCGGTCGCCGTCTTCGCGGGTGCCCGCCTCGACGTCCGGCGGCCGCGGGTGGAAGCCGGGGGCCGCGGCGAGGCCGTGGGTTTCGTCGATCGCCGTCACCCGGACCTCGTTCCCGCGAGCGCGGAAGGTGATGTCCGCGCCTTCCGGTGGCAGGTCGCGGAAGCGGATCTCACCGGGCCACGTTCCGGCGCGAGTGCCGGACACCTGGACCGACACCGGGGCGCTGCCGGGGGCACGAGCCGTGACGTCGGTGATCGGCCGGTCCACGCGCAGCACCAGGTCCGCCGCACCGCGACCGGAGGACACGTGCAGAGTCACGGTGTCTCCGGCGCGGGATCCGGTCACGCGCGGCCCGTCGACGTCGAGCGGTTGTGCCGGGCCGGTCCACAGGTCACCACGCGCGTACCCGGCCGGGAGCCGGTCGGTGTCGCGGGTGCCGACGAACTGCTTGGTCCAGTCGGTCGGCTCGTCCTCGGCGCTGACCCAGCTCGCGGTGTTCGAGTCCGCGTCCAGGACGTAGGCGAGATGCGAGCGGCGGGGGTGCTGCGCATCGAATCCGTCCGCGGCAAGACCGCCACCTACCAAGGCGCAGGCGACTGCGAATGCCGACATCAGGACGACTGCGACGCTTCGACGGCGTAGTGCGCGGTCGGGGAAGAACAGCTCGCCGATCGGCAGCAGCACCAGTCCGAGCAGAACGGCCAGCAGCGCGCCGGCACCGCCGAGGGCCAAGCCCACGCCGTGGAAGACATTGCGCGCGACGGCAGGCAGCACCATCGCGGACACCAAGGCACCGGCGGAGACCGGAACGAGAGCCCACCTCGGGAACACCAACGCGATGAGCGCGCCGAGAGCTCCCGCCAGCGCCGGAACGGCGAACACGAACGACGCCCCCGGCGCGAGCGCAGCGCACGCGATGCCCAAGGCCGTCGGCCAGGCCAGGCCGCCGAGCGCGAGTGCCGCCTGGCCGAGCCGGTTGCGCAGCGGCAGGTACCAGCAGAGCAGCGCGAATCCGGTGAGCGCGACGATGGCGACCTGGAAGATCAGCGGGCGGTGCACCAGACCGCCCATCAGGTCGTAGCCGGGGCGCACCGCCACCATCAGCGACCACATCGCCTGCGCGAGCACGGCCGAAGCGCCGATCGGGAGCAGCGCGGACAGCGCGCTCACCAGCACCTTCGGCAGCGAGACCAGCCGTCGGTACCGCGCCAGCGCCACGGCGCTCACCAGCAACGACGCGGCGAGCCCGGCCAGCGGCCAGACCAGCGCGTCGGGGTAGGTGATCGTCGTGCCGAGCGCGCGGAAGTAGATCAGGTCGTGGTCCGAACGCAGCCCGGCGAGATCGGCGCCGCCGAAGGCGCGGGCCAGGGCGAGCATGTTCTCGCCCTGGTGCTGGAGGCTGCCCGGCGCCAGGTTCGCGATCGAGTCGCCCGCGGTGTGGTAGCGCGACGAGCCCTCGATGTACGCCGAGTTGAGGCCGGTGAAACCGGCCCGGGTGAAGGCGGTGAAATCGGTGTTGTTCGGCAGCATCCGATACATCGCGACCATCGAGGAGTCGCCTCGCGGGTGCGCGACCGCGGTGGTGAACGTTTCGACCAGACGCGCGTTGTCCTCGGACGTCTCGAACATCAGCGACGGGCCGTCGACGCCCCGTGCTTCCCAGTTGAGGACCACTCCGCGGCGAAGGGCGAGCGGGTGCTCCCGGACGAACGCGTTCGCGCCGAGCAAGCCGTCCTCCTCTCCGTCGGTGATCACCAGCACGAGGTCGTTGCGCTGCGGCCCGCCGGCCCGCAGCGCCCGGACGGTCTCCAGCATCGCCGCGACGGAAGCACCGTCGTCCGATGCGCCGGCGCCGACGGCCGCCGAGTCGTAGTGGGCGGTGAGCAGGACCGATCCCGTGGATGCGTTGCCGGGCAGCGTCGCCACCACGTTGTCGACCCGGCCGAACGTCGCCAGCCCGGTGGCCGAGCGCGCGCCCACCGAGTGCTGGACCTGCACCTGCAGTCCTTGCGCGCGCAGCCGCTCGACGAGGTGATCCTTGGCCCGGTCGCTCGCCGGGCTGCCCATCGGACGGGGCTCGGTGGCGAATCCGCCGAGCTCGGAAACGGCGCGCTCGGCGCTGAACTCGCCGGCGGGTGCCGAGGCCGGAGCGGGCTGCTGGGTGCTCGCACCGCCCAGTGCGGACAACGCGAGTACCACCAGCACGGCGAGCGCGCTCGCGACCCCGGCCGCGGGCGGGAAACGCTTGTTGATCAACTTTCCGGTCACGAGGCGCAAAGCTATGGCGCCGCGGCGCGCCGCGGAATGCGGTGCACAGCACTCATCGACTGCGGTTTTCCGCAGATACCGGATCAGTGCTGGTCCTGCGCCGCCGAGTTGCGAACCGGCCGGTGCCGCCCACGCTGGTTGGCGGGTGTCGAGCTTGAGGAGCCGGGATGAGCAGCGAGATCAGCACCGCGACCGGGGCCACCTGGACGACCACGCCCGCCGTGTCCGAACACCTGGACGCCGCGGAACTCGACGGCCTGCAGCTCTGGTGGCGGGCGGCCAACTACCTGTCCGTCGGGCAGATCTACCTGATGGACAACCCCCTCCTGCGGGAGCCGCTGCGGCCCGAGCACGTCAAACCGCGGTTGCTCGGGCACTGGGGCACCACGCCGGGCCTGAACTTCGTCTACTCCCACCTCAACCGGGCGATCCGGGCCCGCGACCTGGACATGATGTACGTGATCGGGCCGGGGCACGGCGGGCCGGGGCTGGTCGCGGCCGCGTGGCTGGAGGGCACCTACAGCGAGGTCTACCCGGACGTCGCACAGGACTACGACGGCCTGCGCCGCCTGGTCACCCAGTTCTCCTTCCCCGGCGGCATCCCCAGCCACGTCGCGCCGGAGACGCCCGGCTCGATCCACGAGGGCGGCGAGCTCGGGTACTCGCTCTCGCACGCCTTCGGCGCCGCCTTCGACAACCCCGACCTGATCGTGGCGTGCGTGATCGGTGACGGGGAGGCCGAGACCGGGCCGCTGGCCGCCGGCTGGCATTCCAACAAGTTCCTGGACCCGGTGAGCGACGGCGCGGTGCTGCCGATCCTGCACCTCAACGGCTACAAGATCGCCAATCCGACGGTGCCGGCGCGCATCCCGGACGAGGAGCTGTTCAGCATGCTGCGCGGCTTCGGCTACGAGCCGTACCTGGTGTCCGGCTCGGCGCCGGAGCCGATGCACCACCTGTTCGCCGCGACGCTGGACCGGTGCCTCGACGAGATCGCCGCGATCCAGCGCCGGGTCCGCCGGGACGGCCGGGTGCAGCGGCCGCGTTGGCCGATGATCGTGCTGCGCACCCCGAAGGGCTGGACCGGTCCGGCCACTGTGGACGGAAATCGGGTGGAGGGCACCTGGCGATCGCACCAGGTGCCGATCAGCGATCCGCGCCAGAACGAGGAGCACCTGCGCCAGCTCGAATCCTGGCTGCGCAGCTACGAACCCGCCGCGCTGTTCGAGGCGAGCGGTGCGCCGGTGCAGCGGATCAAGGACCACAACCCGGTGGGCACCCGGCGGATGAGCGACAACCCGCACGCCAACGGCGGGATCCTGTTGCGCGCGCTGCGGATGCCCGACTTCCGGGCCTACGCCGTGCGGGTCGACGAGCCCGGTGCCACCACCGGTGAGGCCACCCGGGTGCTGGGCGGCTTCCTGCGCGACGTGATGCGCCTGAACGAGGGCGAGCGCAACTTCCGGGTCTTCTCGCCCGACGAGAACAACTCCAACCGCCTCAACGCGATCCTCGACGCCACGTCGCGCGCCTGGGACGCGGAGACCGAACCGGGCGACGACGCGCTGGCCCCCGACGGCCGGGTGATGGAGATCCTCTCCGAGCACACCTGCCAGGGCTGGCTGGAGGGCTATCTGCTCACCGGCAGGCACGGGTTCTTCTCCTGCTACGAGGCCTTCGCGCACATCGTGGACTCGATGGTCAACCAGCACGCCAAGTGGCTGAAGGTCACCCGCGGGCTCGCCTGGCGCGCGCCGATCGCATCGCTGAACTACCTGCTGACCTCGCACGTCTGGCGGCAGGACCACAACGGCTTCTCCCACCAGGACCCGGGGTTCATCGACCACGTGATGAACAAGAAGGCCGAGGTGGTGCGGGTCTACCTGCCGCCGGACGCGAACACGCTGCTGTCGGTGGCCGATCACTGCCTGCGCAGCCGGAACTACATCAACGTCGTGGTCGCGGGCAAGCAGCCCGCGCCGCAGTACCTGGACATGGACGCGGCGATCGTGCACTGCACCAAGGGGATCGGTATCTGGGACTGGGCCAGCAGCGATCAGGCCGGCGAGCCGGACGTGGTGATGGCGTGCGCCGGGGACGTTCCGACGATGGAGACGCTGGCCGCCGTCGACCTGCTCCGCGAGCGCTTCCCGGACCTGCGCATCCGGGTGATCAACGTGGTGGACCTGATGCGGCTGCAGGACGAGCGCGAGCACCCGCACGGGTTGTCCGACGCCGACTTCGACAGCCTGTTCACCCGCGACCGGCCGGTGATCTTCAACTTCCACGGCTATCCCTGGCTGATCCACCGGCTGACCTACCGCCGGCACAACCACGACAACATCCACGCCCGCGGCTACAAGGAGGAGGGCACCACCACCACGCCGTTCGACATGTGCGTGCTCAACCAGATCGACCGATTCAACCTCGCCATCGACGTGATCGACCGGGTGCCGCGGCTGGGTCCGAGCGCGGCCTACGAGCGAGAAGAGTTGCAGGACAAGCTGATCGAGCACCGGAACTACGTGTCGACGTACGGCGAGGACATGCCGGAGATCCGGGACTGGGTGTGGTCGTCGAGATGAGGGTGCTGACGGTGAACGCGGGTTCCAGCAGCCTGAAGCTCGGTCTGCTGGACGGCGACGAGGCGATCGCCGAGGAGACCCTGGAGCGCTGGGAGGGCGGGGCGGACCCGATCCGCCGGTTCCTCGACGAGCACGGCGCGGACGCCGTCGGGCACCGCGTGGTGCACGGTGGCACCCGGATCGTCGCGGCGACCGTGGTCGACGACGAGGTGCTGGCCTACCTGGATTCGCTGACCGAGCTCGCCCCGCTGCACCAGCCGCGCGCGATCGCCGGGCTGCGCGCAGCCCTGACCGCCGCGCCGCGCACGCCGTCGGTGGCGTGCGTGGACACCGCGTTCCACGCCGGGCTTCCGGTGGCAGCAGCCACTTACGCACTGCCCCGGGAGTGGAATCGGCGGTGGTCGTTGCGCCGCTACGGGTTTCACGGCCTGTCGCACTCCTACGCCGTGGTCCGCGGCGCGGAGGTGGCGGGGTTGCCGCCGCGGGAGGGGCGGGTGCTGTGCTGCCACCTCGGCGCCGGGGCCTCGATGGCGGCGGTGCGAGACGGGCGGTGCGTGGACACGACGATGGGCTTCACCCCGGAAGAGGGGCTGGTCATGAACACCCGCAGCGGCACGGTCGACCCGGGGCTGCTCGGCTGGCTGATGACCACGAAAAGCGTTGCGCCGCAGGAGTTGTTCGACGTGCTGGCGACGCAGTCGGGTCTGGCCGGGCTGACCGGCGGCTCCGGCGACCTGCGCGAAGTGCTGGCGGCCCGCGAGCGCGGCGACGCGGACGCGGCGGTCGCCTTCGACGTGTACCGGCACAGCCTGGTCCGGTTCGCCGGGGCGATGGTCGCGGTGCTCGGTGGTTTGGACCTGCTGGTGTTCACCGGTGGCATCGGCGAGCACCAGCCGCCGGTGCGGGCGGCGGTCTGCGAGGCGCTGGGATTCGCCGGCGCGGCGGCGGATCCGGCGTTGAACGCGGCGGCGTCGGACGACGCCGACATCACCGCGCCCGGCGCAGCGGTGCGCACTGTGGTGGTGCAGGCCCGCGAGGACCTGGAGATCGCCCGCGAAACCCGCGCGGCGGCAACGGTCACCTGGTGACGCTGCTGCGGGGCGGCTTGCGGGCGGCGGAGTTCCAGAGAACGCATTCCTCGCAGTAGCCGTTGCCCGGCTTTCGCCACCACTGGCAGCAGGTGGTCCGGCGCGGCCAGGTGTCCCGCCGCTCGTCGATCTCCAGCAGGCGCTCGCGGCCGGTGGCCGCGCGGAGCTCGCGGGCCGTGCCGATCGCGTCGCCGGGCAGTCCGGAGCGTTGCAGGCGCCAGAGCACCGTGCCGATGGAGCCGACCGGATTTCCCCAGTACTCGTGGCTTTCCGGGGCCGGGCCGCCGAGCGCGTGCAGCGCCTCGGTCAGCGGCTCGAACGCCCGGCGGAGCTGGTCCCACCACAGCTGCGGGCTGCTCTCGCCGAGTTCGCCGGCCGGGCGGAGCCCGGAGAGGCGTCCTTCGGTCGTGATCGCGACGCGCAGGTCGTCCAGCGCGGGCAGCGGCGCCCCGAGGTGGTGCTCCGGCACCGTGGCGCAGCAGGCGAGCCAGCCGAAGCGGAACGCCACCAGCACGATTCCCGCCCTGCGGTGCCGGAATTCGCCGCGTTCCTGCCATTCCTCGACGCAGCGCGCCAGCCACGGCCCGGCCGGATCGCAGAATTCCGCCCAGGGGACCGTCGGCAGGGTGGGGGAGCGGATCGTGCCCGGCCTCGGGAGCAGCCGGTCACACTCCCGCAGCCGCCCGAGCAGCACGGCCGGGGAGCAGGGCTCGGTGGTCATGGTGCGCTCCTGGTCGTCCGGGACGATCACAGGGTACCCGGACCTTTCGGACTGCTTCGCCTTGCGAAGCGAGGACATTGTGGACGGCCGTCCAACTCCGGACGGCGAGCGGAAGTTCGCCGGATCGGCGCAGCGGAAATGCCGCGCCGGGGCGGTCGGCGCCCTGCCCGGCTCGCGTTCTTTGGTGCGTTTGCGCTGGCGGTTCGGCATCTTGCGAGCTTTCGTACCGCCGAGCGGCCGAATCCGGAGGTTACTCATTGTCAACAATCCGTTCATTGACAGGGTCAATCGGGCGACCTAGCGTCTCTGCCCAACGCATCACTCGATTGGGTGATGCTCGCGAGGGAGGCGTGAGCCGATGCGCAGATCCGAAATCTCCCGACGACAGTTGTTCCGCGGTAGTGCGGCGGCGGCCCTGGCCTTGCCGGCGGCGGGTCTCCTCACCGGATGCAGCTTCACCCAGCCCGGCACCGGACAGCCGGGGTCCACGTTGGACCAGATCAAGGCGCGGGGCTCCGCCCGCATCGCCATCGCGAACGAGCCCCCGTACACGCAGATCAAGCCGGACGGCACGGTCACCGGCGCGGAGCCGGACGTGGTCGCCGCCGTGCTCAAGCGGATGGGCATCCCGAGCATCGAGGGCGTCGTCACGCCGTACGAGTCGATGATCCCCGGGCTCAACGCCAACCGGTGGGACATCATCGCCGCCGGGCTGTTCATGAAGCAGTCCAGGTGCGGCCAGATCCTCTACTCCGAGCCGGAAATCGTGTCGACGGAGTCGTTCGCGGTACCCGCGGGGAACCCGAAGAACCTCACCAGCGTGGCCTCCGTCAAGGCCGACCCCGCGGTGAAGGTCGCCGTGCTGCCGGGCGGTTTCGAGGACGGCGCGCTGAAGACGCAGAACGTCCCGGCCGCCCAGATCGTCAACATTCCCGACGGGCGCAGCGGGATCGAGGCGGTGCTTGCCGGGCGCGCCGATGCGTTCTTCCTGCCGACGCTGTCGCTGAACTCGCTGAAGGCCGACGGCATCGACATCACACCGGCCGTCCAGGACGTGCAGCAGACCGGTTCGGGCGCCGGTTTCCGCAAGACCGACCAGGACCTGGTCAACGCCTACGACGAACAGCTGCGCGCGTTGAAGGCCAGCCCCGAGTTCGACGAGATCCTCTCGCGGTGGGGCTTTTCGGCGGACGCGGCCCGGGGTGTCACCCGCGACCAGCTCTGCGCCGTCGCCGGCTGACCCGGGAGCGCTGGGCGCATGTCGCAGATCCTGCCGTTCTTGCCGCTGCTGCTCAACGGGTTGCTGATCACGCTCGCGCTGACCGCGGTGGGCGTGGTGATCACCGTGCTGGTCGCGTTCGCGGCCGGCCTGTGCCGCATGTCGCGGCGGCGTTGGCTGAGCTGGCCGGCCGGGGTGTTCATCGAGATCTTCCGCGGCACGTCGATGCTGGTCCAGCTGTTCTGGCTGTTCTTCGCCCTACCGTTCTTCGGGGTCCAGCTGGTGCCGTTCGCCGCGGCGGTGCTGGCGCTCGGCCTCAACGAGGGCGCCTACGGCGCGGAGATCGTGCGCGGTGCCATCACGGCGCTGCCGCGCGGGCAGCGCGAAGGGGCGATCGCGTTGAGCCTGACGCCGTACCAGCGGATGCGGTACGTGATCCTGCCGCAGGCGATCCCGGCGATGATCCCACCGTTCGGCAACGTCTTCGTCGACCTGCTGAAGAACACCTCGCTGGTGTCCCTGGTGACCGTCGCGGACCTGACCTTCCGGGCGCAGATGGTGCGCGCGACCACCGGCGCCACCACCGCGGTCTTCGGCACCATCCTGGTGCTGTACTTCGTCGCGGCGTACGTGCTGTCGGTCGGGATGGGCCGGCTCGAACGCCGGATGGATCCGGGGCGGCCCGAGCTGCGGCCCACGCTGCTGCAGCGCTTGTTCCGGCGGGGTGGGGTGGTCGGCTCATGATCTGGGACTGGGCCTTCGCCGCGAGCATCGTTCCGTCCCTTTTGGACGGACTGTGGGTGACCGTTCAGGTCACGCTCGTCGGCACGGTGATCGCGCTGCTGCTCGGGCTCGGGGTGGCCGTCGTCCGCTACTCGCGGATTCCGCTGCTGGGCAAGCTGTTCGACTTCTTCGTCCTGTTCGTGCGGGGCACGCCGCTGCTGGTGCAGGCGTACTTCGCGTTCTACGTGCTGCCCAACGTCGGGGTGCAGTTCTCGCCGCTGGTCACCGGGATCATCGTCATCGGCATCAACTACAGCGCCTACACCGCCGAGGTCTACCGGGCCGGGATCCAGAGCGTGCCCGCCGGGCAGTGGGAGGCGTCCACGGCGCTGAGCCTGTCCGCCGTGCAGCGCTGGCGGTTCGTGGTGCTGCCGCAGGCGGTGCGCGACGTGGTGCCGGCGCTGGGCAACTACGTGGTGCAGATGTTCAAGGACTCGGCGATCCTGTCCGCCATCACGGTCTTCGAGCTGCTCAGCCACGCGACGTCGATCGGCTCCGGCAGCTACCGCTACCTGGAGCCGCTGACCATCGCGGGCCTGCTGTTCCTGGCGGTGAGCCTGCCGGCCGCGAAGCTGATCAAACGATTGGAGCTGCGCCTTGCGCATCCGCGATGAGGACGTCCAGCCGATGATCTCGTTCTCGGGCGTGGGGAAGTCGTTCGGCGACAACCACGTGCTCCGCGAGCTCGACCTCGACGTGGCGGCGGGGGAGAAGGTCTCCATCATCGGGCCCAGCGGCTCCGGGAAGACCACCATCCTGCGGCTGCTCATGACCTTGGAGGAGCCGGACAGCGGCCTCGTCGAGGTCGATGGCGAGCCGCTGTGGGACCGCCGCGGCGGCGCGGCGGCGGACACCCGCGGCCAGGCGGCGGTGCGGCGCAAGATCGGCATGGTCTTCCAGCACTTCAACCTGTTCCCGCACATGACTGTGCTGAACAACGTCGCGCTTGCGCCGGTCCAGGTGCTGGGGATGTCGCGGGACGACGCCGAGCACCGCGCGGTCGACCTGTTGCGGATGGTCGGGCTGCAGAAGCACCTGCGGCACAAGCCGGGGCAGCTCTCGGGCGGCCAGCAGCAGCGCGTGGCGATCGCCCGGGCCTTGGCCATGCGCCCCAAGGTGATGCTCTTCGACGAGGTCACCTCCGCGCTGGACCCGGAGCTCATCGGCGAGGTCCTCGCGGTCATCCGGGACCTCGCCCACACCACCGCGATGACGATGCTGCTGGTGACCCACGAGATGCGCTTCGCGGCGGAGATCTCGGACCGGGTCCTGATGTTCGACTCCGGAGCGGTGATCGAGTCCGGCCCGCCCTCGAAGATCTTCGAGGACCCCCAGCACGAGAGGACCCAGCGCTTCCTCAAAGCGGTCCTCGAACGCAAGTGACCCCGGACTTGCGGCGTGTCAGTTTCAATTGAAACTGCCGCCCAGGGCCTCGGAGGTGTCAGTTTCAATTGAAACTGCGTCTGGTCGCTGGGGGCCGGAGTTTTCAACGAGCCCTTTTCAACCCCGCCTCGGCGAGGCCATGCCACCTCAGTCGTGAGTGGCGATGGTCGTTATCACGACCATGCGCACTCACGACCCGGTGCCGCGCACTCATGCCGTCACCAGCACCGGCCAGCACGAAAACGGCTCAGTTGAAGCTGTTGGTCCAGGCTCCGGGGAGGTGACGGTTTCAATTGAAACCGACGGTCAGCGGAGGAGTGGGACTACCTGGTCCTGGAAGCGTTGCATCTGCTCCGCCGCCATCGCGTAGGTGTGGCCCGGGAAGTGGGGGAAGATCACCAGGTGTTCCAGGCCTAGCGAATCCTTGTGGAACTGGACGGTTTCCGCGACCTCCTCGGGGGTGCCGATCGCCCACATCTTCTGGTCCGTCGACTGCTCCAGCGTCGGCACCAGGCCGGGCTTGGCGGGCTTGCCGTCCTCGCCCCGGTAGCCGCGGCTCCAGCCGAACGGGGCCAGCAGGTTCCAGAACTCGTCGTGGCCTGCGCCGCCGATCCGCCACGCCGTCTCGTGGTCGTCGGCGATGTGCACCGGGAGCACCAGGATTCGCTTGGCGCCGCTGGAGAGTTCGACGTCGTGGTGCTGCCGGTGGAGCTCCGCGTAGCGCTCCCACTGGTCGCGCACGAAGCCGTGGTACTGGTTCCACCAGACGCAGCCGTGGCCGACCTCGGCGGCGTAGCCGAGGGTGGGCGGGCTGGTCACGGCCTGCCAGATCTCCACCGGGTGCAGCGGGCCGGGCAGCAGCGTGAGGGTGTCCACCGCGCCGTCCGGGCCGTTGGTGTCCGGCGGCGGCAGCTCGAAGAACTTGCCCTTGTAGGAGAAGGTCTCGTTGGCCAGCGCGGTGCGCACGACCTCCATGTACTCGGCGAAGACCTCGCGGTTGTGCGCGTCGATGGCCTTGCTCTTCTCCTCGGATTCCAGGTAGCCCATGTCCGCCTGGTGCAGTCCGAGGCTGCGCAGCTCCCGGGGCACCGTGCCGCGTCCGACGCCGAGCACCGCCCGCCCGCCGGAGAGGTTGAGCAGCGTGCTGAAGTCCTCCGCCAGCCGCAGCGGATGCCACTGCGGGACGATGTTGAACATCGCGCCGACCTGGATGCGCTGGGTGCGGGCGACCAGGTTCGACTGCAGTATCAGGGAGTTGGGCACGATCTCGTAGCCCTCGTGCTGGAAGTGGTGTTCGGCCAGCCAGTAGCTGTCGTAGCCGAGATCTTCCGCGCGCACTCCCATGTCGATCAGGTGCTCGGTGGCCTCCCACACCTGCTGCCGGGTGGCGCGGCGCTGACCGGCCGGCAGCGGGTTCCCCGCCAGCACGTCGGGCATCTCCACGGAGCCGAAGAAGAACACGCCGTACCGCACGGGTACCTCCATCCTGCCCGGCTGCTCCGGGCCTCTGACGAGCAAATGTAAGTAGTATCAACATTGCCTGCGGATCAGTTTCCTCCGGATTTCCGCTTCGTCAAGTCCCGTTCCGGCTCTTGACTCCGGAGCCATCGCGGCCCACGATCCCCGGTGAATGTTCGCCACATCAACATCCGGTCTCATCCGCTGCCAGGCGAACACCAACCCATCGGTGCGTCCCCGGGAGGACCCCATGGTCGAAGACGCTGCCCAAGCCGCACCCGCCGTGACCGGCCAGCCGCCTCGCGGCGGGGTCGAGCACAAGGGCATCGAAGCGGTCCGCGACGACGAGCGGCACGGTTCGCCGCTGTCCGCGTTCACCCTGTGGTTCGCGGGAAACCTGCAGTACTCGGCGCTCGTGGTGGGCGCCATCCCGACCGCGTTCCTCGGCCTGAGCTTCGCGCAGGCCGCGCTCGCGCTGGTCGTCGGCACGCTGATCGGCAGCCTGCTGCTGGGCGTGGCGGCCACCATGGGACCGCAGGCCGGCGCCCCGCAGATGGTCCAGTCGCGCGGCCCGTTCGGCTACTTCGGCAACTTCGTGCCGGTGTTCCTGCTGTTCCTGACCGGATTCGGCTACTTCGCGGTGAACACCGTGCTCGGCGCCTACATCGTCCGGCAGCTGTTCGGGATCCCGTTCCTGTGGGCGCTGATCGCCGTCGCGGTGGTGGAGATCGTCATCGCCATCATCGGGCACGACTTCGTGCACCGCATCGAGCGGATGCTGCTCGGCGTGATGGCGGTGCTGTTCGTGCTCATCACCTGGTACGGCATCGCGCGCGGCGACGTCGGCGCGGTCGGCGATCCCGGCGAGAAGACGCTGACCGGGGCACTGCTGATGACCGTGGCCGTCAGCTCCTCGCGCACCTTCGGCTGGGCGATCGGCGCATCCGACTACACGCGCTACCTGCCGCGCGACACCAGCCGGGCGCGGCTGGGCTGGTCGGCGTTCCTCGGCGCGGCGATCGCGGGCCTGTGGATGCACCTGCTCGGCGCGGCGATCGGCACCGTCATCTTCCCGAACAGCCCGACCGACCTGGTGACGCAGCTGATCCCGTCGGGCCTGGCGATCATCGCGCTGATCGCGCTGCTGGCGTCGACGATCGCGGGCAGCGTGCTGGACATCTACTCCGGCTCGCTGGCCCTGCTGATGGCCGACATCCCGTTGCGCCGCTGGGTTTCCGCGCTGCTCACCGGAGTGCTGGGCACCGCGCTGGGCTGGTGGGCCGGGCACGTCGAGGGCGAGGCCTTCGGCAACTTCCAGAACTTCCTGTTCGTGGTCGGCTACTGGATCGGCCCGTGGCTCGGCGTCACGCTGGTCGACTTCCTGGTGCACCGGCGCGACGGCGTCGACGTGGCCACGCTCTACGACCGGTCGCGGCGGCTCGGGCCGGGGCTGGCGGCATTCGCCATCGGCGTGGTCGCGTCCGTGCCGTTCATGAGCCAGAGCCTCTACACCGGCCCGCTGGCGGCCGCGTTCCCGCAGCTGGGAGACATCACGTACTGGGTCGGCGGGGTCGTCGCGGCCGTCGCGTACTACCTCATCAAACGAGTCCGGGAGTCGAAGTGAAACGTGGTTTGGGCCCACTGTCCTACGGGGACGCCGTGCAGCCGTGGGGAAGGGGCGCCGCGGCAGGCGGTTTCGTGTTCCTCAGCGGAATCGACGGGGCGACCGACGACACCGGCGCGCCGGTCGACGGCATCGCCGAGCAGACGCGGATCACGTTGGACAGGGTCCGGCAGTTGCTGGCGGACGCGGGCGCCGAGCTCGCGGACATCGTGCAGCTGGACCAGTTCGTCGCCGATCCCGCCGAACGGGCCGAGTACATGAAAGCCCGTGACGAGTGGCTCGCGGAGCACGCGCCCGCACTGCTCGACGAGCGTTCTTACGCCTCGCTGTTGATCTACCCGGCGCTGGCCACGCCGCAGATGCGGGTGGAGATCCGGGCCGTTGCCCACGCAGGGGAGAAGTCGTGATCACATCCCGCGAGTTCGCCGAACTGAGCGTCGCCGACGTCGCCGGTGCGTGCGGCGAGTCGTCGATCGCGGTGGTGCCGGTCGGCGCGATCGAGCAGCACGGGCCGCACCTGCCGCTGGTCACCGACGCGCTCGTCGCCGAGGCGGCGGCGCGGGCGGCCGTGGCCGAGCGGGGCGAGGAGCTCGACCTGTGGTTGCTGCCGACCCTGTCCTACGGCCGCAGCGTCGAGCACGTCTGGGCGGCGGGCACGCTTTCCTTATCCACCACCACGTTCGCCGCGGTGCTCGACGACATCGGGCGGTCGGTGGCCGCGGCCGGCTTCCGGCGCATCGTGTTCGTCAACGGCCACGGCGGCAACATCTCGGAGATCCAGACCGCGCTGCGCGACATCCGGCACCGGCACGGGCTGCTCACCTTCGCCGTCAACACGTTCGTGCCGGTCGAGAAGGACGAGTCCTTCGCCGGGACCGAGCAGGGCCTCGGGATCCACGGCGGCGCGATGGAGACGTCGCTGATGCTGCACCTGCGGCCGGAGCTGGTGGACATGTCCGCAGCGAGGACGCGGGTGCCGAGCAGCATGAACGACAACCGGCACGTCCGGTTCGGCGGCAGCGTCGCCTTCGGCTGGCTCTCCGACGACTTCGGCCCGGACGGCTACCTCGGCGACCCGACGCGCGCGACGCCGGAGGCGGGCAAGCGCGGTTTCACGGCCCTCGTCGACGTGCTGGGCGACCAGCTGGCCGAGGTGGCCCGGTTCGACTTCGCCAACTACCAGTGAGGTGTTCGCCATGCAGGACAACGAGAAGCTCATGCGCGACGGCTCCGCTCCGCTGATCGTCGGGCTGGGCGGCACTACTCGCGCCGGATCGAGCAGCGAGCGGGCGCTGCGGTTCGCGCTGATCGCCGCGCGGGAGCACGGCGCGGAGACGCTCCTGTTCGGGGCCGACGAGATCAACCTGCCCATGTACCAACCGGATTCGGGCGATCGGACCTCGCGGGCGGCCGACCTGGTGACGGCGTTGCGCCGCGCGGACGGGGTGATCATCGCCTCGCCCGGCTACCACGGCGCGCTGTCCGGCCTGGTGAAGAACGCCCTGGACTACGTCGAGGACCTCCGGGGCGACGACCGCCCGTACCTCGACGGCCGGGCGGTCGGCTGCATCTCGACGGCGGCGGGCTGGCAGGCCCCGGCGGCGACCCTGGGCCAGCTCCGCGCGATCGCCCACGCCCTCCGTGGCTGGCCGACGCCGCTGGGCGTGGCGATCAACTCCGCGCAGCCCTGCTTCGCGGAGGACGGCAACCCGACGACGCCCTACGCCGATCAGCTGCGCACGATGGCCCACCAGGTCGTCGACTTCGCCCGCCGCCCCGCACTGCCCCTCGCTGGCTAGGCGAGTGCGGGTCCGGCCAGGCCCGTGCGCACTTTGTGTCGCCATAGCAGCACAAAGTGCTCACGGGTAGCCGGCGGCAAAATCGGTCGCCGTGCTCCGCTGGGCTCTGGCAGGCTGACGACCATGGTCGACCTGCAGTTCTCCGATCATCGGCTCGCGGCGCTCTACGACCTCTACTGCCCGACGGACGAACGTTCGGACTTCGGGTTCTACCTGCCCCTGGTGATGTCCGCGCGATCCGTGCTGGACGTGGGGTGCGGGACGGGCACGCTGCTGGGCATCGCGCGGGACGACGGCCATCAGGGGCGGCTGTGCGGCCTGGACCCGGCCGCCGGGATGCTGGAGGTGGCGCGGGCGCGCTCGGACATCGAGTGGGTTCTCGCCGACCTGGCCGCGGCACCGGCCTGGGATCAGGAGTTCGACCTGGTGGTGATGACCGGCCACGCGTTCCAGGTGCTGCTCGGCGACGACGAGCTGCGCGTCGCGCTCACGACGATCGCGGCGGCGCTCACCGACCACGGCGAGTTCGCGTTCGAAACCCGGAACCCGCTCGCGCGGGAATGGGAGGACTGGCACCTGCGGTACTCGGGCGGCGTGGTGGATCCGGCAGGCGTCGCGGTGCACTGCGAGTGCGAGGTGCTGCCGGTGGAAGGCGATCTCGTCACCGCCACGCACACCTACACCGGCCAAGGGTGGGACGAGCCGCTGCAGAGCCGGAGCACGCTGCGATTCCTCGGTCCGGAGGCGTTGTCGGCGTTCCTCGCCGACGCGGGCTTGTCGGTGGCCGAGCAGTTCGGGGACTGGGACCGCAGCCCGTTGCGCGACGACAGCCCGGAGATCATCACCGTGGCACGCCGCTGCTGACGAACCCGAGCTGTCGCGCGGAGCGCGGTCGGCGGTGGGCGCGCCTAGCCTGGTGGGGTGGCTTCGGCGTTGCAGGTGCTGAAGCGGCTGGTGCTGGGGCGTCCGGTGCGCAGCGACCGGCTGCGGGAGACGCTGCTGCCGAAACGGCTCGCGCTGCCGATCTTCGCCAGCGACCCGCTCTCGTCGGTCACCTATGCGACGCAGGAGATCCTGCTGATCCTGTCGCTCGGCGGCTTGGCGCTGCTGCACCTGACGCCGTGGGTGGCGCTGGCCGTCGTGGTGCTGCTCGCCGTCGTCGTCGCCTCGTACTGGCAGGTCGTGCACGCCTATCCCAGCGGCGGCGGGTCCTACGAGGTCGTGGCCCGCAACCTCGGCCGCGATCCGAGCCTGGTGGTGGCCGCCGCGCTGATGGTCGACTACGTGATGACCGTGGCGGTGTCGGTCGCCGCCGGGGTGGACAACCTGGTGTCGGCGGTGCCCGGGCTGTATCCGCAGCGGGTGTGGATCGCCGTCGTCGCCGTGGTGCTGCTGATGGCGGTGAACCTGCGCGGAATCCGCGAGTCCGGCCGGGCGTTCGCCATGCCCACCTACCTGTTCGTCGCGGCGATCGGCCTGACCGTCGCAGTCGGTCTCGGGCAGGCCGCGGCGGGGCACCCGCCGGTCGCGGAGAGCGCCGGTTGGGGCATCCGGCCGGAGCAGGTCGACGTCACCGGACTAGCGCTGATCTTCCTGCTGCTGCGGGCCTTCTCCTCGGGATGCACGGCGCTGACCGGTGTGGAGGCGATCTCCAACGGGGTGCCCGCGTTCCGGCCGCCGAAGGACGTCAACGCCGGCCGCACCATGATCATCATGGGCACCTTGGCGATCGGCCTGTTCAGCGGCGTGACCGCGTTGGCGATGATCTCCGGCGTGCGGGTCGCCAACCACCCGTGCGACCTCATCGGCTTCCCCGCGGACTGCAACAGCACGGGGCAGCGCACCGTCATCGCGCAGATCGCGGGCGCCGTGTTCGGGGTGAACAGCGTGCTGTTCTTCGTCGTGCAGGCCGGCGCGACGCTGATCCTGCTGCTCGCCGCGAACACCGCCTTCAACGGCTTCCCGATGCTCGGTTCGCTGCTCGCGCAGCGCCGGTACCTGCCGCGCCAGCTGCACACCCGCGGCGACCGGCTGGCGCACTCGAACGGCATCGTGGTGCTCGGGTTGGTCGCCATCGCGCTCATCGCGGCGTTCGAGGGCTCCGTGACCGGGCTGATCCAGCTCTACATCATCGGGGTGTTCACGTCGTTCACGCTGAGCCAGGTGGGCATGGTGAAGCACTGGAACCACCTGCTCGCCACCGGCGACGCCGCGCACCGGGCGCGATACCACCGGTCCCGCCTGGTCAACGCGGTCGGCGCGGTGCTGACCGCGACGGTGCTGGTCGTCGTGCTCGTCACGAAGTTCACCCACGGCGCCTACCTCGTGGTGATCGCGATCCCGCTGCTGTACCTCCTGATGCGGGCGATCCACCGGCACTACCGCGACGTGCGGCGGGAACTCGAACCGGAGGTCGACGGCATGACCTTGCCCAGCAGGGTGCACGCGGTGGTGCTGGTGTCCACAGTGCACAAGCCGACGCTGCGGGCGCTGGCGTTCGCCCGCGCCAACCGGCCGGACACGCTGACCGCGCTCACCGTCAACGTCGACGAAGCGGACACGCAGCTGCTGCGCAGCGAGTGGGATCGGCACGGCATCGGCGTGCCGCTGAAGGTGGTGGAGTCGCCCTACCGCGAGATCACCCGGCCGATCATCGATTACATCAAGCGGATCCGCCGGGCGGGCCCGCGCGACCTGGTGTGCGTGTACATCCCGGAGTACGTCGTCGGCCGCTGGTGGGAGAACCTGCTGCACAACCAGAGCTCGCTGCGGCTGAGCTGGCGGCTGCGGTTCGAGCCGGGAGTGATGGTGGTCAGCGTGCCGTGGCAGCTCGACTCCAGCCACCGCCGGGACGTCGACCGCATCCACCACGTCCCCGGCCACACCCGCCGCGGCATCACCCCACCCACCTGAGCCGGGGCGCCGATTTCGCGCGAAATCGCCGTTGGGTAGGCGTGGGTGATGGCGATTTCGCGTACACGGTTACCGGTTCTACACGCAACTCGGGATAGGTTTCCGCGGCTCAGTGGGCCTGCATTGCGGAGTTGGCTGCGGCTGGAATCCGAACACGCCACACCCCGTACGAGCGACACGTTAGATCCTCAATCCTCAATGGATTGATGGCGCGGTCAATCGAAACGCTTGAGAGCTGAGTGGGCGCAGTCGGCTCAGGCTCATCCGCAAATCCAAGTGGTCCGCTCCGGCTCGGTTTCCGTCTATTCAGCTTTCGCTGAAATCTTATCCGGTGTCAGTGCGCCGCAGTTCGTTGCGTGCTGACCGGATCAGCTCGTCAACATCGGTGACCAGTCCGCCCGGCTGACCCGCGATCACGGCACGGGCATTTTGAAGGGCGGACAGGCGGTCACCTGATGCGACGAAATGGACTAGTTCCATTCGCTGGTCTGTCATTGATGTACTAGCCTCCTGCTGGTTCCTGATGCGCCCAGTTCAGGTAGGTACACATCCGATGGAATCTTCTTTCGCGACGGCTCTTATCTGGCTCGCTGTTGTCATCCTTGGCGTTCTTGTTTCGCTGGCTAAAACCTGGTGGGACA
Organism: Saccharopolyspora sp. NPDC003752; assembly: GCF_053605825.1. Lineage (NCBI taxonomy): Bacteria > Bacillati > Actinomycetota > Actinomycetes > Pseudonocardiales > Pseudonocardiaceae > Saccharopolyspora > Saccharopolyspora sp. NPDC003752. The sequence continues at coordinate 25,032 of NZ_JBSGJZ010000055.1, forward strand.
CGAGGGGGCTAGCGACTGGCAGAAGGTGGGGCGACCTCATAAGGATCGATAACGCGCTGGAAGAGGCTGTACGGGGCGCAGTGCCGACAACTGAAGTTACGAGCGGACTGATGCGTCAGGACGAGATTGAGCTGACAGTCAAAGACGAAGTGGAGCGAGCGGTAGCATCTTTCCAGATGCGCGTGGAGAAGATCGAAGAGCGATTTCCTGATGCCACTGAGATCGACAAGATCGCATCCATCAACGACGCGGTCCTGGCGACTAAGATCGAGACAATTCAGCGGCAAATTGAAAAAATAGAAAAGCGTCTTGACGATGATCTCGTCACCAAGTGGCAGGTCGCTTTGATCGTCTTCGCCATCTTGTCAGCGGTTGGTGGAGTGGTCGCATTGGTCAACTTTATCCAGCGATAGTTGCCTGATCTGCAAAAATGCATCGGGGAGAAATGGTCGACACCCCTGCGGCTCACGACCACGGACGGACACTGGTCCTTCGCTCCTTACCTACCGTTCGGAGCTCACACGAACCATCGGGCGTGATGGCCTGCCGACCCTCACGGGCGACGGACTGGCCTGGTGACGTCGGGTCGGGGGTATCGCCGCTGGTAGCGGGTTGCCCGGTGGTCGGGCGTCGGTCTGTGTGAACTTGGTGAGTAAGAGCGCGAAATCGCCGCGCCCGGTCCGGCGCGGCGGCTCAGATCAGAGCGGCGAGGCGGCGGTAGGAGTCGAGGCGGTCGGCGGGGTCGTAGGCCGTGGTGGTCACCAGGAGCTCGTCGGCTCCCGTGCGAGCGGTCAGCTCCTTCAGCTCGACCGCGACCTCGTCCGCGGTGCCGAAGACGTGGCCCCGCAGCGCGCGCTCGAACTGGGTGCGCTCGCGCTCGGACATCTCGCGCGCCAGCACCTGCTCCGGCGGTTCCAGCGGCGGGAACTCGCCGCGAATGCGGGATTCGGCGGTCGCCCACGCCTCGGGCACGAGCAGCTGCCGGGCCTGCTCCGCGGTGTCGGCGACCGCGACGGACCGGGCGAGGACCACGTACGGCCGCGCCGCCCAGGCCGACGGGCGGAAGCGCTCGCGGTAGGCGTCGATGGTGTCGGTCATCCGGTCGTCGCCGTGGACCGCGGCGATCACCAGCGGCAGCCCGAACTCGGCGGCGGTGTCGGCCCCCGACCCGGTGGCCAGCAGGAACACCGGCATCGACAGCTCCTCGGCCGCGACCGCGTGCACCCCGGGGAACCTGCCCGGCTGCCCGGACAGGTAGCCCAGCAGCTCGACGAGCTGCTCGCCGAACCGGTCGGCCGCGTCCTTGTCGCGCCCCAGCGCGCGCCGGATGCCGCTGGTGAAGCCCACCGAGCGCCCCAACCCGACGTCGACGCGGTCCGGGAACAGCGAGCCGAGCACGCCGAACTGCTCGGCCACCACCAGCGGCTGGTGGTTGGGCAGCATGACGCCGCCGGTGCCGACCCGGATGCGGGTGGTCGCGGCGGCGATGGCGGCGGCGAGCACGGTCGGCGCGGCGCCGGCGACGCCGGGCACGCTGTGGTGCTCGGCCACCCAGAACCGGTGGTAACCGAGGGCCTCGGCCTGCTGGGCGAAGCGAACCGTCTCCTGCAGGGCGTGCTGCGGACTCCGCCCCTGCATGGTGTGCGAGCGGTCCAGCACGGAAAGGCGCAAAGTCACACCCGTGCAAACCGCCCGGCGAGCCGCAAGATTCCGGCTCCGGATGAGGCGGAGCCCACGCCGCGATTCCGCGATTCGAAACCCCGTCGGCCTGGAGCTCCGCGACACGCCCACGGCTTGTGGAGCGGCGTTCCCGCAGGCATGGGGCCGTGAGCGTTTTGGGGCGCTCCAGCACCTCAAACCACTCACGGGTCCTGACCAGCGGAGACCGTCACGACGCCCGGGGCATGCGCCCAGCCTGCGGACCCGGCCGCATCGCGCACGCCGCGCCGACGTGGCACGTTGATCCCGTGGAGTTGGAGGAACTCGCCCGCGAGCTGTACGCGGCGGACCCGGCCGAGTTCATCCCGGCCCGCGACCGCCACGCGGCAGCGGCCGCCGAACGCGGCGACCGGGATCTCGCCGCGCAGCTCAAGAAGCTGCGCAAGCCCACCGCCGCGGCCTGGGCGGTGAACCTGCTCGCCAGCCGGGACCCCCGCAGCGTCACCGAGCTCCTGGAACTGGGCGAGAAGCTGCGGGCGGCGCAGCGCGAACTGCGCGGCGACGACCTGCGAGCCCTCGCAGCCGACCGCACCCGCCTCCTGCGCGAGACCACCGGCAGGGCCGCGGAACTCGCCGAACAGCACGGCCACCGGCTCGCCGAGCCGACCCGGCAACAGGTCGAGCAGACCCTCACCGCGGCGCTGTCCGATCCCGAAGCAGGCCGCGCGGTCCGAGCCGGAACCCTCGCCAAAGCTCTGGAATACAGCGGATTCGGCCTCGACGAACTCGCCGTCGCCGCCATCCGCCGCACCGCCGCGCGCCCCAAACCCCGGCAGAGCATCGCCGAACGCCCCAAACTCCAGCAGGAACTTCGCGAGCTCCGCGAGCAGTTGCGGTACACCGACGAGCAACTGGGCGAAGCCACCGGCACGGAGGAGCGCGCCGAGAGCGCGGAGCGCGAAGCCGAGCAGCGCTGCGAGGAGCTGCGCGACGCGCTGCAGCAGGCGGAAAGCGAGCTCCGCGAGCTCCGCCGCAGCGCGAAGACGGCGCGCCAGCGCCGCGAGCGAGCGCAGCACGACCGCGACGCGGCAGCGGAGCGGCTGCGCCGCGCCGAGTCGCGGGAGCGCTGAGCCCGCGATATCCGCGTAGCGGATGGCGGGTATTTGAAAAGTGCGCTTCTCCCGGATGGGACGCCTGCTTAGGGTCTAGCCCCAGGAGCCGGCGGACGATCCCGGAACGGCTCCGGTCTTTCGCGCACGTTGGCTCCAACTCCGACGAAGTCGTCGAGTCTCGGGGGAACCGGAATGAGTCCACCGCGGAGCATCCGCCGGATGCGCTTCGTACTGCTCGTCATGCTGCTGCTCATCGGCATCGTCAACTACGTCGACCGCAGCACGCTCGCCATCGCCAACCACAGCGTCCAGGACGAGTTCGGCATCGGCCCCACCGAAATGGGCTTGCTGCTCTCGGTCTTCTCGTGGGCTTACGCGTTCGCCCAGCTGCCCGCAGGCGGCCTGCTCGACCGGTTCGGGCCGCGCAAGGTGCTCGGCGGCGGGCTGCTGCTGTGGTCCGTCGCCCAGGCCTTCTGCGGGATCGCCGCCAACTTCAAGCAGATGCTGTTCGGCCGGTTGTTCCTCGGGCTGGGCGAGGCGCCCGCCTTCCCCGGCGGCGCCAAGGTGGTTTCCGACTGGTTCCCGCGCGAATCGCGGGGCACGCCGATCGGGCTGTTCAACACGGCCTCCACGCTCGCCCCGGCGCTCGCCCCGCCGCTGCTGACCTGGCTGATGCTCAGCTACGGCTGGCGCGCCATGTTCGTCGTCGCCGGGCTGGCCGGTGTCGTGCTCGCGCTGGTGTGGTTCGTCGTCTACCGGGACCGCAAGCAGCTCTCCGGCGAGCCGCAGCCCGCCGCGGAGCCGGTGTCGGTGCGGGAGTGGCTCGGGCTGCTGCGGCATCGCACCACGTGGGGCATGATCCTCGGCTTCTCCGGGGTGATCTACTCGATCTACCTGTACCTGACCTGGCTGCCCGCCTACCTGGAGAGCGAGCGCGGCCTGAGCGTGGCCGACACCGGGATCGCGCTGATCGTGCCCTACCTCGCCGGCACGCTCGGCATGCTCGCGGGCGGCGGCGTCGGCGATCTCCTGGTGCGGCGCGGGGTTCCCACCATGCTCGCGCGGAAGGTGCCGATCTGCGGCGGGTTGCTGATCGGCGGACTGTGCACCATCCCCGTCGCGCTCACCCCGAGCACCGCGCTGGCGCTGGTGTCCATCTCCGCGTCCCAGTTCTTCATGAACTCCGCGAGCGCAGGGGCCTGGTCGCTGGCGACCACGGTGGGCAGCGAGCGCATCACCGCGTCGCTGGGCAGCCTGCAGAACTTCGGCGGCTACTTCGGCGGGGCGTTCGCGCCGCTGATCACCGGCATCATCGTGGACGAGACTGGTTCGTTCGTGCTCGCCCTGCTGGCCGCCAGCGGCATCGCGATCGCCGCCGCGCTCAGCTACGCGTTCCTGGTCCGCAAGCCCGTCGGGATCCCGGAATCCGCCATGGCAACGCAATCCGGAAGGGACTGATCGCCGTTGTCCACCCTGCGAGCCGATGCATTCGCCGGGAAGTCGGTGCTCGTCGTCGGCGGCACCAGCGGCATCGGCGCGGCGGTCGCCAACGCCTTCGCCCGCCACGACGCCGAGGTCCGCGTCACCGGAGTGGGCGAGCCATCGCCGGAACTGGACACGACCATCGACGCGTTCGACTCCGACGTGACCAGCCCGGGCGGCATCAAGGCCATTGTGGACGGTCTGGCTCGGCTGGACGTGCTGGTGAACTGCGCGGGAATCATCCGCCGTGGCGCGGAATTGGAGCCGGAGGCGTTCGCGCGGGTCGTCGACGTCAACCTCACCGGCACCATGCGGGCATGCGCGGCGGCCCGCGCGCTGCTCGCCCGCTCCGGCGGCTGCATCGTCAACACCGCTTCGATGCTCAGCTTCTTCGGCGGCGCGCAGGTGCCCGGCTACTCGGCCAGCAAGGGCGGCGTGGTGCAGCTGACCAAATCGCTGGCGGCAGGCTACGCGGCCGACCGCATCCGGGTCAACGCGGTGGCGCCGGGCTGGATCCGCACCGCGCTGACGGGAGAACTGCAATCCGATGCCGAAGCCGATGCGCGCATCCTCGCCCGGACCCCGCTGGGTCGCTGGGGAACCCCGCAGGACGTGGCGCGCGCGGTGCTCTTCCTCGCCTCCGCCGAGGCGGAATTCATCACCGGGACGGTCCTCCCGGTCGACGGCGGCTACCTGGCCGTCTGAAAGACCTCATCGAACTCGTCTTGTGCGGCGCGTCGCTCGAACAAGAATCCGAAACCGGTTGGGAGTGAACGAAATGTCATCCGACTTCCAGGTGCTGCCGTCGCCGGCGATCCCGCCCGAGGTCGCGATCGCGGCGGTGCCCGAGGACGACCGGGTGTGGGTGCCGCAGGCGCCGGACGTCTGGTTCCGGCCGCTGATGTTCAACACCGTCGTCGGCCAGTGGTGCAACCTGTTGTGGGTGACCAAGTCCGGCATCGTGTCCCGGCACCGCCACCCCGGCGCGGTGCACGGCTACGTGATCAAGGGCAAGTGGCACTACCACGAACACCCGTGGACGGCCGAGACCGGGCACTACGTGTACGAACCGCCCGGCGAGATCCACACCCTCGCGGTCCCCGCCGATTGCGACGAAATGGTCACGTTCTTCAACATCACCGGTGCGATGATCTACCTTGACGAGGCCGGTCACCAGGTGGGCTACGAAGACGTGTTCACCAAGATCGAAATGTGCCGCGCGCACTACGAGAAGGTCGGACTCGGCGGCGATTTCGTCGACCAGTTCGTGCGTTGACCCGCCGCCGGGCCGACCGGTGGCGGCGGCCCGGCGCCTCGGTGATCGGCAGCTGTGCTGAACCGGCGAGCCACGAACGAAGGTGTCCAGATGGCCGACGCGAGCATCCCCGATCCAGCCGGAGCCTTTCCCGACAAGCACATCCCGCGCCCCCAGGTCCGCGATCTCCCCGAACCTCCCGGCAAGCAGTGGCGCCTCATCGGACCGGGCATCGTCGCCGCCGGGGTCGGTCTGGCCAGCGGCGAGTTCATCCTCTTCCCGTACATCACCTCGCAGGTCGGCCTGACGTTCGTCTGGGCGGCCGTGCTGGGCCTGGTGACGCAGTACTTCCTGAACATGGAGATCGAGCGCTACACCCTGGCCACCGGGGAGACCGCGGTCACCGGCTTCAGCCGGTTGTGGAAGCACTGGGGCCTGGTGTTCGCGATCATGGCCTACTTCGCGAACCTCTGGCCGGCGTGGGCGACGAGCTCGGCGACCCTGGTCAGCTACGTCGTCGGCGGCAACGTCGCGGTGATCTCCGTGGTGATCCTCGTGATCGTGGCGCTGATCCTGACCCTGGCGCCGGCCGTCTACACCGCACTGGAACGCGCGCAGATGCTCAAGGTCGCCGCGATCCTGCTGCTCATCGTGATCGGCTCGCTGTTCGTCATCGGCGCCAACACCTGGGCGGCGCTGCCCAGCGTGGTCACGCAGCCGCGATTCCCCGCCGCGGAACTGGGTTTCGCCGTGCTGATGGGCGCCCTCGCCTTCGCGGGCGCGGGCGGCGGCCAGAACCTGGTGCAGAGCAACTGGATCCGGGACAAGGGGTTCGGGATGGGCCGCTACGTCCCGAAGATCGTCTCGCCGCTGACCGGCGAGGCGGAGGCGCGCGGCCAGGCCGGGTTCATCTTCCCGGCCACCGAGGAGAACCTGGCCCGCTGGCGGGTGTGGTGGCGGTTCGCCAACAAGGAGCAGCTGCTCACCTTCGTCGCCATCACCTTCCTGTCCATCATGTTCATGTCGTTGCTGGCCTACGCCACCGTCTTCGGCGGCGACGTGTCCAACGACGTGTCGTTCCTGCGCACCGAGGGCGAGCAGATGATGGCCACGGCCGGCGGCTGGTTCGGCTACTTCTTCTGGATCGTGGGTGCCTTCTCGCTGTTCGCGGCGGCGCTGGGCATCGTCGACTACACCAGCAGGCTGGCCGCCGACGTGCTGAAGACGACGTACTTCCCGAACGCCTCCGAGAGCAAGATCTACGCCGGGCTGGTGTGGGGCCTGGTGCTGATCGGCGCGCTTGTCGTGGCGGCGGGCCTGGGCCAGCCGCTGCTGCTCGCCACCATCGCGGCCTGCACCGGCGGGGTCATGATGTTCGTCTACTCAGGACTGCTGATCGCCATCAACCGCAAGATGCTGCCCGCCGCGATCCGCGTCCGCGGCTACCGGCTGGCCGCGCTGATCTGGTCCATCCTGCTGTTCGGCGTGCTCGCGGTGCTGACCGTGAACCAGCAGCTGGACAAGTTGTTCGGCTGAGCAGCATGAACGCACGACGGGACGCGAGGTGGTGGCGGTGAAGCCCGGCGAAGCCTACCGCTACCGCCTCGACTGGTTCGTCAGCTTCGTGTCCGTGGTGGAGCACGGCGGGTTCTCCGCCGCGGCGCAGGCGTTGTTCCGGTCGCAGTCCCGGATCAGCACGCACGTCTCGGAGCTGGAGCGGGCGTTGGGCGTGCAGCTCTTCGACCGCTCGCACCACCCCGTGGCGCTGACCGCCGAGGGCCGCGCGTTGCTCCCGCACGCGCGGGGCATCCTGCAGCACCTTCGGGCCGCCAGCGAGGAGGCCGGGCGCGCCGCCCACCGGGTGCGCGGCCGCGTCCGGCTCGGCGCCTATCCCAGCGCTGCGGCGCATCTGTTCCCGTTCCTCTTCGAACGCAGCGCGGCGCAGTTCCCGGGCATCGAGCTGGAGCCGTGGGAGGGCGCGACGCTGGAGCTGGAGGCCGCGCTGATCGCCGGCGACATCGACCTGGCGGTCCGGCCGGTGCTGCCGGTGGCGTCCGGCGACGCGCTGACCTTCCAGCCGCTGTGGCGGGAGCCGCTGGTGGCGGTGGTGGCCGCCGGCGAGGACCGGCCCGCCGGGCCGCTGCGGCTGGCGGACCTGGCGGCGAGGCCGCTGATCACGATCGGCGAGAACACCGACCGCGAGAACGGCCACTTCGAGTCGAGCCTGGCGTTCGAGCAGGCGGGCCTGGTGCCGGACGTCGTCTTCCGCACGAACCAGCCCCAGACCCTGATCGCCCTGGTGCGGCGGGGGATCGCGGTGGGCGTGACGAACGCGCTGGCGATGGTGATGGCGAACACCTCGGGAGTCGACCTGATCCCGATCAGCGACGTGCCGCAGGGGAGGGAGGTGGCCCTGTGGTGGCGGAAGGGCGCAACCCCGACGGAAGCCCGCGAAGCGATCCAGGGCCTGGTGGCGGAGGCCCCGCTCCCGGACTTCACCCATCTCGGCACCTGACGGTCAGTGCGATCCGGCCTCGACGGCGAAACCGTGCAGGAGGGCCCCGGTGGTGTCCGGGTCCTCGAACATGGGTGTGTGGCCGACACCGTCGAGGATCTCGATCCGGGCGTGGGGGATTCGGCGGTAGTCCTGTGCGGACGACGGCTGCCACCGCCGGTCCTGGGCGCCGAAGATCACCAGGGTCGGCAGGCCGAGGCCGGCGAGCCGGTCGGGGACGGGCCGTTCCGCCAGGAACGCGTCGACCGCCTCGTCGGTCGCGGTGAGGCCGCGGTAGGTCATGCCCCGGGCGTCGGCGACGAGCTGCTCGGGGATCCGCACCTCGCGGGTGAATGCGGTGCTCATCGCGCCGCGGAGCGCGCCGTCGGTGCGCAGCCGCCAGATCAGTTCCCCCACCACCGGCGTGGTCATCAGGTCGGCGACGAAGCTGTCGCCGAGGAACGCGTCCGCCCGCGGACCGGTGTCGACCAGCGCGACCGCCGCCACCAGGTCGCGGCGCTGCTCGGCCAGCGAGGTGGCGACGGCGCCGCCGGTGGAATGCCCGACGACGGTCGCACGGCGCACCCCGAGCCGATCGAGCACCGCCCCCACCCGGCCCGCTTGCTCCGCGATGCCGTAGCCATCGGTCGGCTTGGCCGATCCACCGTGCCCGAGCAGGTCCACCCGCACCACGTGCAGGTCCCGCAATGCCGGCAGCACCGGCTCCCACCACGCCGCCGATCCGGCCAGGCCGTGCAGGAGCACCACCGCGGGCGCGCCGGGCGGCCCTTCCTGCACGACGCGGATGTCCCCGCCGGGAACGCGCACGATCTGCTCGCCGGAGGCTTCTGCTGTCTCCGTGCGCACTGACACCGCGTTCCACGCCAGCAGGACGGCCAGTCCGCCGGCGGCCAGCAACGTGATCCGCCGCCGTCGGCTCCACGACCGCCGGCCGCCCGGCGTCGCGTCCGTGCGGCTGTGGTGCGGGATGGTCGTCTCGTCCATGGCTCCTCCATCCGTCGTTCCGGGGCCACCCTTCCGGCGTCCGGCACGACGGGTATTGGAGAAATGTCATCGCCGTGGTCCCCAGCCGCTCGTACAGTTGACGCGTGCGATCAGCTCGCCGGACGGCAGATTCCACCGCTGACTGGGAGATCGCGCGACCATCGCGGAAAACCGCGCTGCCGGGAGTCGACATGGCGGGATTCCGCATTCGCGGTCCCGCCGAACTGCGCGCCATCCCCCACCCGGCCGTCACCGTGGCCGTCGAGTTCGGCGACCGCCCGTTCGACATCCACGGCGCGACCGGCCGACTGCGGTTGGAGAGCCTGGCCGCCGGGCTGGCCTTCCGCGCGTTCCAGGTGCGGGCCGAGGGCGTCGCGTGCATCCAGATCCGCCTTTCCCCGCTGGCCGCTTACTCCGTGCTCGGGCTGCCGCTCGCGGAGTTGCGCGGGAGCGTCGTCGCCCTCGATGACCTGTGGGGCCGCGACACACCGCGCCTGCGGGAGCGGCTGCACCAGGCGCGGACCTGGCGGGAGCGCTTCGCGCTGATCGACGCGGAGCTGTCCGGCAGGCTCCACGCGGGCCGGGTGGTCGAGCCCGAAGTGGCCTGGGCATGGCGCCAGATCGTCGCCGGTCACGGCCGCGCCCGGGTGCGCGACCTCGCCGCCCGGACCGGCTGGAGCCGGCAGCGCCTGTGGTCGCGCTTCGGCTCGCAGATCGGCCTGACCCCCAAACGCGCCGGCATGCTGGTCCGCTTCGACCACGCCATCCACCGCCTGGTCAGCGGGCATGCCCCGGCGCAGGTGGCGGCGGACGGCGGCTATGCCGACCAGTCCCACCTCCACCACGACGTCCGCGCGTTCACCGGGACGACCCCCACCGCCGCCGCGAACGAGCCGTGGCTGGCCGCCGACGACACGGCCTGGCCTGCTGACGCCGGTCGTGAGTGGTAATGGTCGCTGGAACGACCATTACCACTCACGACCAGACAACGGGCGCCGGGATGCGGAAGCCTCCGGCCGCTGGGGTCGGAGGCTCCGCCGGGCCGGGAAGTTCGAAAGCTCCACGTGCCAGCGCGGGGCGCCCGACCGGCACCTCCAGGGTAGCGCTCAGCCGCCTCCACCGGGACCACCCCAGCCGCCTCCACCTGGGGTTTCGATGCGGATCCGGTCGCCTCGGCGCAGCGGCCAGGTGCCCTTGGCCGGGAGCCCTTCCTCGGTGCCGTCCGCCCGGACCAGGACGTTGCGGCCCACCGCGCCGGGCTCGCCGCCCCGGGCTCCCCGCGGGGCGTGCTCGCGGCGTTCGGACTGGATCGTCAGGGTGCAGTCGGCGAGCGCTTCGATCTCCCGCACCAGGCCGTCGCCGCCCGGGTGCCGTCCCGCGCCGCCGGAGGACGGCCGGAGCTCGTAGCGCCAGACTCGCAGCGGGTAGTCCAGCTCCATCGCTTCCGCCGGCGTGTTCTGGGTGTTGGTCATGCCCGTGTGCACGCCCGACATGCCCGGGCGGGTGGGAGTGCCGCCTTCGCCGCCGCCCAGCGTCTCGTAGTAGCTGAACGCCGGGTCGCCGCCGCCGATCAGCAGGTTGTTCATGGTGCCCTGGCTCCCCGCGGGCACGCGGTCGGGGATCGCCTGCGCGAACGCGCCGAGCAGCACGTCCACGATGCGCTGGCTGGTCTCCACGTTGCCCGCCGCAGTCGGGGCCGGGAACGTCGGGTTCACCACCGTGCCCTCCGGCGCTTCGACGCGCAGCGCCCGGTAGCAACCGGCGTTGGGCGGGGCGTCGGGGTCGGTGAGCATCCGGAGCACGAACATCGACGCCGACAGCGTCACCGCGAACACCGCGTTGCAGTTCACCGGGATCTGCCGCGCCGTGCCGTCGAAATCCACCAGCACCTCGTCGCCGGAGACCGTCACCGCCGCCTTGATCGGGATCCCGTCGCCGATCTCCAGCACGTCCTCGCTGCGGTAGCAGCCGTCGGGGATGTCGCGGATCGCCGCGCGCACCCGGCGGTCCGAGTAGTCGCACACCGCCGCCATCGCCGTGCGCAGCCGCTGTGACCCCATCCGGTCGGCCAGTTCGCGCATCCGCACCGCGCCGACGTGGTTCGCCGCGAACTGGGCGCGCAGGTCGCCGCGGCGTTCCTCGGGGGTTCGCGAGTTCGCCGCGATCAGCCGGACCACGTCCTCGCGCTCGCCGGTCGCGTCGGCGATGCGGACCGGCGGGATGCGGACGCCCTCCATCGCGATCTCGGTCGCGGTAGCGGGCATCGAGCCCGGCGCGGCGCCGCCGACGTCCGCGTGGTGGGCGCGGTTGGCCACGTACCCCAGCAGCCGCTCGCCGTCGTCGACGGCGGCGACGATCGTCAGGTCCGGCAGGTGGGTGCCGCCGAGGTAGGGGTCGTTCACGCAGACCTGTTCGCCCGGTTCGAGCCGCCCGCAGGTCTCCAGCACGGCGCGGACGCTGGCGGGCATCGCGCCCAGGTGCACCGGGATGTGCTCGGCCTGCGCGACCATCTCGCCGTCGGGGTCGAACACCGCGGCGGAGCAGTCGGCGCGTTCCTTGATGTTGGGGGAGTAGGCGGCGCGGCGCAGCGCCACGCCCATCTCGTCGGCGATGCCGGCCAGGGCGTGGCGGAACACCTCCAGCTCGACGGCGGTCAGCTCGGTCATGTCAACCGCACCACCAGGTTCCCCGATTCGTCCACTGCGGCCACTTCGTCCTCGGCGAGCAGCGTCGTGGTGTCCGGCTGCTCGATCAGCGCCGGCCCAGCGACCTCGTCGCCCGTCTGCAGCGCGGCCCGGGACACGATCCGCGCGCGCACCGAACGGTCGCCGATGCCGATCTCGCGATCCGGTTTGTGCTCCGGTTCGCCCTGGTCCCAGTCCCGCGGCGAATCCGCGAGGATCGGCTCGCCGTGGGCGATGACCCGCAGCGTGACGACCTCGACCCGCTCGTCGGGCATCGCGTACCCGTACGACTCGCGGTGCGCGTCGTGCAGCAGTTCGGTGAGATCGGCTCGCTCGGTGACGTCGATCCGCAGCTCGTGGGATTGTCCCGCATAGCGCATGTCGGCCACTTTGGACAGTGCGATTCCTGTTGCGACTCCTTGCTTTTCGAGTTCCCGATGAGCTTCGGTGCCGAGTTCCTCCCACGCCTGCGACAGGTCTTCGCCTGCGTCCACCAGCACCGTTCGCGACGCCTCGAAACGCGGCGGAGCCAGCAGCAGGCCGAGCGCGCTGAGCACGCCGGGCGCGGGCGGCACCACGACGGCGGGGCAGCCGAGCTCCCGCGCCAGCGCGGTCGCGTGCAGCGGGCCAGCGCCGCCGTAGGCGACCAGGGCGAGCCCGGCCGGGTCGATGCCGCGCTCGGTGCTGACCCTGCGCAGCGCCCGCGCCATCGTCGCGCGCACCACGGCCAGCACTCCGGCGGCCGGTTCCGGCAGCGTTTCCAGCGCTCGGTGTGCGGCGTCGGCGTCCAGCCGGAGGCCGCCGCCGAGCTGGCGCGCGGGGTCGAGATGGCCGAGCGCGCAGTGCGCGTCCGTCACCGTGGGTTCCTCGCCACCGAGGCGGTAGCAGGCCGGGCCGGGGTCGGCGCCGGCCGACTGCGGGCCGACCCGCAGCGCGCCGCCGGTGTCCACCCACGCGATCGACCCGCCACCGGCCCCGACGGTGTGGATGCCGACAGCCGGGGTCCGGAACGGCAGCCCGGCGATCTCCGACGACGTCGACACCTCCGGGCGGCCCTCGCGGATCAGGCACACGTCGGTGGAGGTGCCGCCCATGTCGAACGCGATCGCGTCCTCGAACCCGGCCGAGCGCGCGACCGCTCCGGCGGCCACCACTCCCGCGGCCGGGCCGGACAGCAGCGTGTGCACGGGTGCCGCCGCGGCGAAGTCCACGCCCGCCGTGCCGCCGCTGGAGGTCATCACGGTGATCGTCGGGCCGGGCAGCCGGGTGGTCAGGTTGGACAGGTAGCGGCGCATCACCGGCTCGACGGCGGCGTTGAGCACGCAGGTCGACGCCCGCTCGAACTCGCGGAACTCCGGCAGCAGCGAGCTGGAGCGGGTGATCGGCACGCCGAGCTCGGCCAGCGCCGCGCACAGCCGGCGCTCGTGGTCGTCGCAGGCGTAGGAGAACAGCAGGCACACGGCGATCGACTCGGGTTCGAGGCGGCGGACTGCGGCCACCACCCGGTCGATCTCGGCATCGGTGAGTTCGACGACCGCCTCGCCCCGCGGGCTCATCCGCTCGGCGACGGTGACGGACCGCTCGTGCGGCACCAGCGGTTCCGGCTTGGTCGCGGACAGGTCGTAGAGGGCGGGCCGGTTCTGCCGCCCGATCTGCAGGACGTCGGTGAAGCCGTCGGTGGTGACGAAGGCGGTGCGGGCGACCTTGCGCTCCAGCACGGCGTTGGTGGCGGTGGTGCTGCCGTGCGGCAGCAGCCGGAGCGACCCGCCGGGCAGGCCTTCGGCGATGCCGCGCTCCACCCCTTCGGCCTGGTCGGCCGGGGTGGTGGGCACCTTGACGGCCCGGGGTCGGTGGCCGGGGGAGTGCACGACGACGTCGGTGAACGTGCCACCGACGTCCACCCCGGCACACGCCTCGGCCTTTCCGGTCATCGCAGTCACCCGCGCCCAATCATCGCGCAGCGGCACCCGTTCGGCACCCGTTCGGCAGCCGCAGCGTGGCCGATCCTGGCTGTGAGCCGCTCATCCTCGTGTGTGCTTCTGGTCGTTATAGCGCCTGTTCTGGAAGGTGGTTCGATCTTTGTCTTTGAAGCGGCGCAGCCGCTTAGCCCACCCTCGCAACTTGCACCGCTGCGGGTTCTCAGACGTCGTCTGGCGAGGACAGCCCCGATGCCGCGTATTGGTCATACGTAAGTCGGGGATCCCACAGTCCAGACGGCGTCTGAGGTTCCGCCACCCGCACCGCCACGCAAAACGAGTGTGGAAACAGCCTCTACTGTGGATTTGCCAGCTGGTCGAAGGTGGGCTGGCGGCTGGCCGCCACGTGCTCCAGGGCGATCCGGGCCGCTTCTTCGGCGTTGCCCGCGGCGATCGCGTCGAACAGATCGGTGTGCTCCCGGCAGAGCATCTCCGGGTCGGTCGCGCTGGTGAGCCGGAACAGCCAGCGGACCTTGCTGTTCAGCGGCGCCATCATCGAGTGCAGCAGCTCGTTGTCGGCGAGGTCGATGATCGTCGCGTGGAACGCCGCGTTGGCGCGGGCGATGCCGTCCTTGTCCGCGGCGGCTGTGGTCGCCCGCGCCTCGTCGAGGTGCGCCCGCAGCCGCTGCAGGCCCTGCCGGTCGGCGCGCTGCGCCGCGAGCCGAGCGGCCAGCGATTCCAGGCTCTCCCGGATCTCGAACAGGTTCTCGACGTCCTTCGCCGTCATCGAGGCGACCACCACGCCGCGCCGCGGCAGCGCGCGCACCAGTCCTTCCGACTCCAGCTGCCGGAACGCCTCGCGCAGCGGGATCCGCGAAACCTCCAGCTGCTGCGCGAGATCGCGCTCCACCAACCGGAAGTCGGGCGGGTAGGCCCCGGAGATGATCCGTTCCCGCAGCTCGTCGGCGATCGAGTCGCGCAACGAACGATGCGCCGACCCGACGGAAGGTCGCGCTTCCAGCGACACCTGGCACCTCCTGGCCGCGGTCCGGCTCCCGCGCGGCCCATCGTATTCCGCCTACTCGGGCAGCGAGATCTCGATCCCGATGCCCTTGTCGCGCGCCCGGTCGACGAGGATCCGGGCGGTCGCGAGGTCCTGGATCGGCACGCCCACCGAGTTGAACAGGGTGATCTGAGCGTCGTCGCGGCGGCCGGGCTTCGCGCCGGTGAGGACCTCGCCGAGCTCGTCGCGGACGTGGTCGACCGTGATGGCGCCTTCGTCGAGCGCGATCGACACGGCACCCGATTCGGCGAGCGCAGTGTCCAGCGAGTCCACCACGACGCGGGCGCGCGCGATGCCGTCGGTGTCGATCTCCCGGTGGTCCCGGCGCGGCGGCGCCCCGACGGCGTTGACGTGCAGGCCCTCGCCGAACCAGCGACCGGCGACCACGGGCGTCGCCGCCGGGGTGAGGGTGCAGAGGACGTCCGAGCCGCGGACGACCTGCTCGGGGCTGCCGGCGAGCTCGATGCCCACGCCGCTGTCGGCCACGGCATCCCGGAAGGCCCGTGCGCTGGCCTCGGTGCGGCTCCACACCAGCACCCGGTCGATCGGCCGGACCCGCGTGATCGCCGCGAGGTGGCTGCGCGCCTGCGCGCCTGCCCCGATCAGGCCGAGCACGCGCGCGTCGGGGCGGGCCAGGCAGCGGGTCGCGACGGCGGAGGCGGCGGCGGTCCGGTACTGGGTGATCGCGCCGCCGTCGAGGAATGCCTCGCAGACCCCGTTCTCGGGGTTGACCAGGACGATCGTCGACTGCTGCCGGGGCAGCTCGCGGGCCGGGTTCGCGGGCACGTCGGCGAGCAGCTTGACGCCACCGGCCTGGCCGTCGGCGAGCGCCGCGGTCATCGGGATCAGGTGCGCGTCGGTGCCGGGCGTGCGGGCGGGATGCCGTTCGGGCTGGTCGGCGCGGCCGAGGGCGAGGTCCTCGTGCGCCTTCTGCACCGCATCGATCACCTCGTCCATCGAGATCAGCGAGCGAACGTCGGACCGGGTCAGGATGCGCACCATCGGGACCTCTCCGTCGAAGAAGGAGCGTTGGTCTATGGTATACCATATCGTTGGTCTTCGATTTCCATTGAAATCGAAGGTTCGATTTCAATGGAAATTGCGGACCCCCACCCGCCGGTCCCCGTCGGGTGGGCGCGCTTGGATCACCGCCGCGTGAGCGGGACGATCCGGCCGCGGCGCTCCAGCTTCTGCCACGGCAGCCGGGCGCCGGCGAGGGCGGTGATCACCGACTGCACCACCACCAGGTACATCAGCTGCCGGTACACGATCTGCTGCAGCGGCAGCACCAGCAACGGGCGCAGCGACTCGCCGTCCAGCCGGAACGCGATGACGCCGGGAACCGCCTGCAGCACCAGGAATCCCAGCCAGGTCAGCGCTACCGTGCCGGCGTCCTCGGTGAACAGGGCGAAGCACGCGGTCACGTCGACCACCGGGGAGATCACCTGCAGCAACACCTGGAAGACGAGCAGGTAGGGCAGGCCGCGCCGCCCGAGCCGCCCGGCCGGGCCGCGCTCGATGACCGCCCGCCGGTGCTTCCAGATCGCCTGCAACGTCCCGTAGCACCACCGGTAGCGCTGCTTCCACAACTGGCCGTAGGTGGCCGGCGCCTCGGTCCACGAGATCGCGTTCTCCTCGTAGACCACTCGCCACCCGTCGCGCTCCAGTGCCATGGTCAGGTCGGTGTCCTCGGCGAGGGTGTCGTCGCTGACGCCGCCGATGTCGAGGATCGCCGAACGGCGGAAGGCGCCGAGCGCGCCGGGCACCGTCGGCGTGCAGTGCAGCACGTCGTAGACGCGGCGGTCGAGGTTGAAGCCGATCACGTACTCGATGTGCTGCCAGCGGCCCAGCAGGCTGCGGCGGTTGCCGACCTTGACGTTGCCGGACACCGCGCCGATCGCCGGATCGGTGAAGTGCGCGACCAGCTTTCCCACCGCATCGGGTTCGAGCACCGTGTCGCCGTCCACCATGACCACCAGCTCGGAGTTCGCCGCGGCCAGCCCGGTGTTGAGCGCCACGGACTTGCCCGAGTTCTCCTGCCGGATCAACCGGATGCGCGGGAACCGCTCCTGCAGCCGCTCGACCACCTCGACGGTCCGGTCGGTGGAGCCGTCGTCGACCACGATCACCTCCACCGGATGCTCGGAGGCGAGGATCGATCGCACCGTGTTCGCGATGCCGGCTTCTTCGTTGTACGCCGGGACGATCACGCCGACGCGCTGGCTGATCGGCCACGGCGGTTCCCACCGGCGGGAACGACGCACGTGGATGGGCACGATGAGCAGCACGAAGACGCCGCGCAGCGCGACCAGCACGGTCGCCGCCAACAGCAGCGCGCGCAGCGCGTCCGACAGCCAGGCGGACGACCAGATGGTGGTGGCGAGCAGGGTGCCTGCGATGCGGTCGACGATCCCGGCTTCGTTCATCGTGCCGGGAATCCGGAAGGTGCCGCCGACCGAGTCGACCTGCCAGCCGGAGCGCTGCAAGTCGGGCAGCAAGCGGTCGAGCGCCTCGGCGGTCGCCGGGCCGGTGGTGCCGCTCATCATCAGCACCGAGCCGCGGTCGTTCCCGGGCGTCGAGTTCGCCAGCACGGCCGCCGCGTCGGGTTGCCGCCAGTCCTGCGAATCCAGGTCGGCCAGCACCACCTGGCGCCCGTGGTTCCCGATGCGCAGGAACGCCTTCCACGCGTCGTAGTCCAGCGATCCGGTGGTCGCGTACGGCGGTTGGACGAGGTTCGTCGTGATGCCGGCGGCGCTCGCCAGCACGAGGTCGGTGGCCTGCAGTTCCAGCTGCACCCGCAGGTCGCCGGCCTGCCGGAGGTCGGTGCGGGTGAGGGTGCGGTTGCCGATCTCGTGCCCGGCGTCGACGATCCGGCGGACCAGCCCCTGGTTCTCGGCGGCCTGCGCGCCGGTCACGAAGAAGGTGGCGTGCACCTGGTGCCGGGTCAGCACGTCCAGCAGCACCGGTGTCCACTGTGGATCGGGTCCGTCGGCGAAGGTCAGCGCCAGGTGTCGGTCCGGCGGGTGCTGAACCACCGGTTCGCGCGGATCGATCACGGAACCGCCGGCGAACGCGGATTCGGGCACGAACTCCCTGCTGCCGCTCGGCGTGCTCGGCGCTCCCGCGCGGCTGAGCACGGAGTCGAGGCCGAGCAGACCGCACAGCACGAGGAGCACCAGGCCGAGCAGCAGCCAGTGCGCCCGGGGAGTTCGGGGGATTTGCGAGCGACGCGGCAAAAGTTGTTCCAGCTCTAGGAGTTGACGCCTGCGGTGGCCGGCAGCGGCGGGGCGGGGGCGCGCGAGTCGAGCATCGCCGCGGCGAGGAAGACCCCGAGGCACACGAGCACGAGGCTGATCGCCAGGACGACCCGGCGGAACGTGCGTCGACGGCGACCGCTGCTGTCGACGAAGACCGGCTCCGCCGGATGGTGCACCCGGCGCACGCTCCGGTCCGGGCGCACGTCGAGAGTGGTTTCGCCGCTATGTCTCCGCCGTCCGGAGTGTCCGGTGTGGACCACGACGGTTCCGGGGCTGCCGCGGCGCCGGTGCCTGGCGTGGACTTCAGCCGAGCCGCTACGGGGTCGCTGGCGGCCTCGTTGGGACATCACTACTCCGGTTGTCGGAAGCGTCGATCACTCGAATGGGTAAGTCGGGGCACCGTACGATAACGTTACGGTCACTCTGAACCAAGGCACGTCGTTTGTCGGGGACGCGTGCGAGTGATCTGAACGCGCGGAGTGAACACGGATCGTGAGATTTTTCTTGCGGCGCACCGCCCGACTGGTGTCGCTGGCGCTGGCCGGCGTGGTCGTGCTCGTCGTCGCCGTTGCGCTGTACCTGGACTTCTCGCTGGGCAGGGTGCCCGCGTTCACCGACTACGCCGGTCGCACCGCGTCGGCGCAGGGTACGAACTGGTTGCTGGTCGGCTCGGACAGCCGCGACGGTCTTTCCCAGCAGCAGGAACAGGATCTGGTCACCGGCGGCACGGCCGACGCGGCCGGATCCCGCACCGACACGGTCATGCTGCTGCACATCCCGGCCGGCGCGGGCGCGCCGACGCTGGTCAGCCTGCCGCGCGATTCCCTGGTGCCGATCGAGGGCCACGGCCCGAACAAGCTCAACGCGGCTTACGCCTACGGAGGTCCGACGCTGCTGTCCCGGACCGTGGAGGAGGCCACCGGGCTGCGCATCGACCACTACCTGGAGATCGGCCTGGGCGGTTTCGCCGGGGTCGTGGACGCGGTCGGCGGCGTGCGGATGTGCCTGCCGCAGCCGATCCACGACCCGAAGATCGACCTGACCCTGGCGGCCGGCTGCCAGCAGCTGACCGGCGCGCAGGCGCTCGGATTCGTCCGCACCCGAGCCTTCGCGCGCGGCGACCTGGAGCGCGCGGAGCACCAGCGGGAGTTCCTCACTTCGTTGGTGCACAAGGCGACCAGCCGGGAGGTGCTGTTCAACCCGTTGCGCTCGGTGCCCATGGCGTGGGGGCTCGCCGATGCCGTCACCGTCGCCGACGGCGACCACCTGGACGACCTCGGGCAGCTCGGTCTCCAGGCGAGCACCGCGGGCGAGGGGCTGATCACGGCGACCGTGCCGACCAACGGCGGGATGGACATGCCGGGTGTCGGCGCGGTCCTGTTCTGGGACAAGGAGAAGTCGGCGGAGCTGTTCGCCGCGCTCGGGCAGGACCGGCCGGTGCCCCGCGAGGCGCTCTCGGGCGCCCGGTGAACGATCAGGCCGGGTCGGTCGGCAGCGAGCCGACCTGGCAGTCCTTGACGCCGACGGCGTCGCGGGTGAACGTCTCGACGTTCTTCTGCGCCCGATCCGGGTCGTTGACCCACATCCGGTAGAAGTCGAACGGGCAGTCCGCCACGCCCTTGTCGCCGTCGCCGGCGGCGTGCACGCCGGTGTAGCCGCGGTGCAGCAGCTTGAAGAGGTGGTTCTGGGACTGGTCGTGGCGGCGCGCGTCGCGGATCGCCGACACCGACAGCTGCGCGTACTGGATGCCGTACTCCTCCTCGCCGGTCTCGCCGAGGGTGTGGCCGTCGAAGCCGATGATCGCGGAGTGCCCGAAGTAGGAGTAGACGCCGTCGAAGCCGGCGGCGTTGGCGACCGCGACGTAGCAGTTGTTCGCCCACGCCATCGCCTTGGACATCAGCACCTGCTGGTCCTTGGCCGGGTACATGTAGCCCTGGCAGCGCACGATGAGCTCGGCGCCCTTCATCGCGCAGTCCCGCCAGATCTCGGGGTAGTTGCCGTCGTCGCAGATGATCAGGGAGACCTTCATGCCCTTCGGGCCGTCGACGACGTGCGTCGTGTCGCCCGGGTACCAGCCCTCGATCGGGCACCAGGGCAGGATCTTGCGGTACCGCTGCACGATCTCGCCGCGATCGTTGATCAGCACGAGCGTGTTGTACGGCGGCTTGTCCGGGTGGTCCTCGTGGCGTTCGCCGGTGATGGAGAAGACGCCCCAGGTCTCGGCGCGGCGGCAGGCTTCGGCGAAGATCTCGGTCTCCTCGCCGGGGACCGTGGACGCGGTCGCGAACATCTCGCCGGGGTCGTACATGATGCCCTGCGTCGAGTACTCCGGGAACACCACCAGGTCCATGCCCGGCAGGCCGGTCTTCATGCCGGCGACCATGTCGGCGATCTTCCGCGCGTTGGCGATCACTTCCGCCTTGGTGTGCAGGCGCGGCATCTTGTAGTTGACCACCGCGACGCCGACGGTGTCCGGGCTGGCGGCGATGTCCCCGTGTCGCATCGATTGCCTCCTCGGCGAGGTGATTCCCACTGGAAAACTTCCATGTGAAAATAAAACGACATGGGTGGAGCGTCAAGCGATGAGCGGCTCCGCCGCGAAAGTCGTTATGAGATCAAGGGAACCGAGCGACCCCAGCGCCAGTGCCGAGCAGCTGGAGTGAACGGCCTGTTGGTCTCGTCTATCGAGGTGAACGGTCCGTTCGCACACGGGACCAGTGCCATGGGGGGTGAGGTGAACGGCCTGTTCGCATCGATAGGCGAGGTGAACGGTCCGTTCGCTCGTTGCCGTCGCGGACGCGCCGCCGCGCGAACGAGATCCGGGTTCGTGGTCAGAGGCGGGTGATGACGTCGAAGTCGTAGCCGTCGGCCACCGCCAGGTGGACGTGCTGGGCCGCCTGGTGGCCGCGGAACTCGACCGTGCCGCGCGGGCCCTGGTAGGCGGTGCCGTCGATGGCCGCGTTGAACTCCGCCATGCGTGCCGAGCCCGCTCGTCGCGCCAGCTTCGCCAACGTGCGCAGGCCCTCGTAGCAGGATTCGGCGGCGTTGTTCAGCGGCGGCGCCGACGGGCCGTGCAGCCGGGTGTACGCGCCGAGCAGGTCCATCGCGTCCGCCGTGGCCAGCGACCGGAAGTATCCCGCCGAGACGAACAGGTTCCGGGTCGCGTCCAGGCCGCTGGCGAGCAGCATGCTCTCCTCCATCAGCGGGCTGAACCGCACCAGGCGTTCGTGCAGGCCCTGCGCGGCGAAGGCGCGGTTGAACCGCACGGCGTCCTGCCCGACGAGCAGCATCAGCACGCCGTCGCACGGGGAGTCGGCCAGTTGCCTGGTCACCTGCCGCATGTCTCCGGTGCCCAGGCCGACGAAGGTCTCGCCGACGATCCGCAGGTCCAGTTCGCGCGCGAAGGCGCGGACCGCGGCGGTCGAGCCGCGCGGCCAGACGTAGTCGTCGCCGACCACGAACCAGCGGCGCACACCGGCGTTGTCGCGCAGCCACCGCAGCGCCGGAGCGATCTGGAAGCGCGGCGTCTCGCCGGAGCAGAAGATGCCGGCGCGCCGCTCGCCGCCTTCGTAGAGCGAGGTGTAGACGTAGGGCACGCGGTCGGCCACGGCCGGCGCGATCGCGTGCCGCACCGAGGAGATGTGCCAGCCGGTGACCGCGTCGATCTCCCCGGCCGCGACCAGCCTGCCGACCTCCGCGGCGACCTCGCGCGGCGGCGCGCCGCCGTCCACGACGTGCACGGCCACCTCGCGGCCGAGGATCCCGCCGGCGTCGTTGAGCTCCTGCACCGCGAGTTCGGTGATCGCTTCGCAGGACGGGCCGAACAGGCCGGCCGGGCCGCGCAGCGGGATCACCATGCCCACGCGCCACCTCGCGGCGCGTTCGCGCACCGCTGGGCCGAATGCCATTCGCGGCTCCGAAAATGGCGAGAGTCTCGATCGCTTCCAGGTGGAAGTCTTACGATTCCCGCGGGGTAGCGCAAGAGTGAGGATCGGGGAGCATGGCAGCAGGTGACGTCGCGGCGAGCCCGCCGCTGACCAGGACGCTGGCCCGGGCCGCGCGCGCGGTCACCGCGAGCGTCGAGCAGGTCGTCCGGCCGGAGGGACTGACCTTCGACCAGTGGCTGGTGGTGGAAACCCTGGCGGCGGAGGGAAGTCTGGCGATGGCCGAGCTCGGTGAGCGCACCATGATCACCGGGCCGACCCTGACCCGGCTGGTGGACCGGCTGGTCACGACGGCCCTGGTGTACCGGGAGGTGGACCCGGCGGACCGCCGCAAGGTCCTGGTGCACCTGAGCCGCCGGGGCGAGGGGCTGCACCGGGAGGTGGCGCCGAAGGTCGCCGAGGTCGAACAGCACCTCCTGAGCGGTCTCAAGCGCGCCGGGGCGGTGCTGGAAGCCCTGGAGGGCATGGCGGAGCGCTGATGCGTCAGCGCGAGCGGGCGAGCCGGAACCCGAGGTCGTCGGTGCGCAAGGTCGGGTGGCTCTTGCGGCGGCACGACGCGCGGCATCCCCGGGGCGGGTCGTACCAGCCGCCGCCGCGGAACACCCGGTACGGGCCGTAGACCTCGGGATCGTAGACGTCCCAGCACCATTCCCACACGTTGCCGATCATGTCGTGGAAGCCCCACGCGTTCGGCGCCCTGGTCGCGACCTCGTGCACCTCGTCGCCGGAGTTCCCGCGGTACCAGGCGATCTCGTCCAACTCTCCATAGTGGACCCCCGAGGTCCCGGCCCGGCAGGCGTGCTCCCACTCGGCCTCGGTCGGGAGCCGGAAGCCGTCGGCGGACCAGTCGCAGGTCACCTCCCGCGCGTCGGGGTCGTCGCCGATCGAGTAGCAGGGCTGGAGTCCCGCCGATGCCGAGAGCAGGTTGCAGAACCGGACGGCATCCTGCCAGCAGACCTCGGTGACCGGCGTCCGCGGCCCCGCCGGGCTCGCCGGCGCGTCGCCGGTGACGGCGCGGTACAGCTCGCGGGTCACCGGGTGCGCCGCCAGCAGGAAGTCGCCGACCTCGACCGGCCAGTTCGTCTTCGTGCCCTCGTCCCGCAGGACGATTTCGCCGCCTGGGACGGCGATCATGCCCAGACCTGCTGGTGGCTCAGGCATCGTCGGACTCCTCGGCGAGCAGCCCGTTGTCGCCTTCGAGTACGGCGTGCAGCAGGTTCAGCAGCTCGGCGGTCGCGGCGGCGCCGCCGAGGATCACGATCTTCAGGCGGCTGCGCTCCTCGTCGTGGACGGTCTGGATGCGCAGCGGGTGCGGGGCGCCGTTCGCCTCGGCCTGGACGAGCGTGCCGATGCGATCGGCCGCGGCGCGGTCGACGCCGTCGATCTGCACGATGCTCGACACCTCCACCGCCCCGGCGGGCCGGCCCGATGGGGGCTGCGGGCGGCCGGTCAGCGCCTCCAGGTCGGCGCGAGCGATCCGGTACTGCTTGCCGATCCGCACCGCCTTGAGCCGCCCCGAGCGGATGTAGCCGCGAACGGTGCGCACGTGCAGCCCGAGTCGATCGGCCACCTGCTCCACAGAGTACATTTCTTCCTTCATCGTTCCCCAATGTAGTCCAGATAGGGAGCGATAAGGAAGTTTTCAGAGATATGACGCGTGCCATGAACGGATAGGCGTTCGCTCGTGCCTTGACGTGGCGATGCCGCTTGGTGGCCGTGCGGGCCTCCGCGGCAGCACCCGGGCGCACGGCCGCGGGAACGACGGCGTCAGTCGAGGGCGATGTCCTTGGTCTCCGGCATGCGGTACGCGACCACGGTGCTGATCAGCAGCAGGATCACCGCGTAGCCGAGGAACACGTCGCCGCGGCCGCTGCTGGCCAGCCAGGTCTGCAGGTACGGCGCGCTGCCGCCGAACGCCGCCGTCGCGATGGCGTACGGGAAGCCGGCGCCCGCCGTCCGCATCCGGGTCGGGAACAGCTCCGCGTACACAGTGGGCATGATCGCCGGTCCCGGGGCGATGACCAGCAGCGCGACGATCATCGCGACCGCGAACTGCCAGATCTGGTCCTGGATCAGCCAGCTCAGCGGGTAGATGACCACGGCGCTGCCCACGAAGGACATCAGCAGCACGGGCCTGCGGCCGATGCGGTCCGAAAGCGCCCCGAACCACGGCAGGACGAGGATGAACACCGCGTTCGCCAGGGCGCCGACCCACAGCGCCGCGGACGGGTCCAGGTGGTGGACGCTGATCGCCTGCGCGGGCGCGGAAACCACCCAGGTGTAGAACACCACGGTGCTGCCGACGGTCAGCCCGATCACCCGCAGGCACGCGGTGCGCTGCTCCCAGAAGCTCCGCCACAGCGGCGGCCGGTTCGTCGTCCGCTGCCGGTCGAAGACCTGCGTCTCGGCCAGCCGCAGCCGCATCACGAGGGTGTAGAGCCCGACGACGCCGCCGAGCAGGAAAGGCACCCGCCAGCCCCAAGCGCTCATCGCGCCCGGCGGCAGCGCGCCCGCCAATGCGGCGGCGAGCGCGGAGCTCGCCAGGATTCCGCAGGTTCCCGAGGTGTAGACGAGGCTGGACCAGATCCCGCGCCGGCCGCGCGGCGCCATCTCCGCGATGTAGGTCTGCACCGCGGGCATCTCGCCGCCGTGCCCGAGCCCCTGGCACAGCCGGGCGACCACCAGCAGCAGCGCCGCGCCGATGCCGATCGTCTCGTACGTCGGCGCGATGCCGATCAGCAGGCTGCCGCCGGAGGCCAGCGCGATGGAGCCGACCATGGCGGAGCGGCGGCCGATCCGGTCGCCGAACCAGCCGAACAGCAGCCCGCCCAGCGGCCGCATCAGGAACCCGACGGCGAAGATCGCCAGGCTGGACAGCACGGCGCTGGTGCTGTCGTGGGCGGGGAAGAACTGCGCGGCGAAGAACGGGGTGAAGACGGCGTAGGCGTTCCAGTCGAACCACTCCAGCGCGTTGCCCGCGCCGGTGCTGACGATGGTCCGCCACTTCCGGGGCGTTGTGCGGTCGGTTTCGGTGATCACGGCTGGCTCCGGGCCAGGCGGCGGATCGCAAGTTCGGCGTAGAGCGCGGCGCCGTCGGCGAGCACGCTGTCGTCGAAGACGGCGAACGGGGAGTGGTTGTCCGGCGCGGTGGCGGGATCGCGGTCCGGCGGGCACGCGCCCAGGAAGATGAACGCGCCCGGAACCTGTTCCAGCACGCGGGAGAAGTCCTCGCCGCCGGTGACCGGGCGGTCCAGCCAGGAGAACCGGTCACCGTGGGCGTCCGCCGCGACCTGCGCGGCGAACTCCGCCTCGGCGTCGTCGTTGATCGTGGCGCGCACGTACTCGGTGAGGTCCACGTCGACCTCGACGCCGTGGGCCGCCGCGATGCCGTTGCACACGGCGTCGATGCCCGCCCAGACCGCGTCCCGCGAAGGGGCGGAGAACCAGCGCAGCGAGCCGTCGAAGACCGCTTCGCCGGGGATCACGTTGCCCGCGTCCCCGGAGTGGAAGCTGCCCACCGTCAGCACCACGGTCTCGAACGGATCCACAGTGCGCGCGACCAGCGCCTGCAGCGCGCCGACCATCTCGCAGGCCGGGGCGATCGGATCCTTGGCGCGGTGCGGGGTGGAGCCGTGGCCGCCCGCTCCGCGCACCGTCACCCGGAGCAGGTCGCCGCCCGCCATGAGCGGGCCGCGCCGGGTGGTGAAGGTCCCGAGGTCGTGGCGCGCGGCCTGGACGTGCATGCCGTACGCGGCGACCGGGTGCGATCCGGAGGCCTTCAGCACGCCTTCGGCGATCATCTTCCCGGCGCCGTCGCAGCCCTCCTCGCCGGGCTGGAACATCAGCACCACGTCGCCGGCCAGCTCCGCGCGCCGCTCGGTCAGCAGCCGCGCGGCGCCGACCAGCATCGCGGTGTGCAGGTCGTGCCCGCAGGCGTGCATCCGGCCGTCGATCCGGGAGGAGTAGTCCACGCCGGTCTGCTCGGTCACGGGCAGGGCGTCCATGTCGGCCCGCAGCAGCACCGTCGGGCCCGGGTGCGCGCCGCGCAGCACCGCGGTGATGGAGCTCAGCCCGTTACCGGTGGTGATCTCCAGCGGCAGGCCGTCCAGCGCGGCCAGCACTTTTTCCCGGGTGCGCGGCAGATCCAGCCCGACCTCGGGTTCGGCGTGCAGCTGCCGCCGCAACCGCACCAACTCGTCCTGCAGCTCGCGTGTGGACAACGGCAGTCCCCTCATCTCATGATCACGTCACGGTCAGGATGACCGCCCGCCGCCCGGGGAACACCAGAATGTCGGGAAACCGTTGCGGAAGCGCGGTTGCGTGCAGGAAACGATCAGGACAGCGACAGGCCGAGCTCTTCGAGCGATTCCTGCGGCCGGGACAGCGCCTTCGGTCCCATGCCGTGGAGCTTCTCCAGCTCGGCGGCCGGAACGCCGTCGAGCTGCCGCAGTTCGGGGTAGCCGGCCGCGTTCAGCTCCCTCGTCGCGGGCGCGCTCACGCCGCGGGGAAACCGGAGTCCGCCATGCCCGGGAGCGCAGCGCCACCTGACCGGCATCTTGTGTGCCAGATCACCCTTGCGTAGGCTGCGCTCATACCGACTGGTCGGTACCGACTTGTCCGGGCGACACCGCCGTTCCCCGAACCGACGGAGTGGGCATGGGATTCAACCTGGCGACGATGCTGCGCGAATCTGCGACCGAGCGGCCCGAGCGGCCACTCCTGCACTTCGGCGCGCAGGCCATCACGTACCGGGAGGTCGACGAGCTCAGCGGGCGCGTCGCGGCCGGACTGCAGGCGGCCGGGCTGCGCCGCGGCGACAAGGTCGTCGTGCACCTGCCGAACGTGCCCGAGTTCCTGTTCGCCTACCTCGGCATCCTCAAGGCCGGCCTCGTGATGGTGCCGCTGAACCCGATGCTGCGGGCGTCGGAGATCGCCTACCACCTCGCCGACAGCGAAGCGACGCTGCTGATCACCTTCGAGTCCTTCGCGGACGAAGCCGTCAAGGCCGCGGGCGAGGTGCCGGTCTACGTCGTCGGCTCGGCGGCTCCCAGCGGTACGAAGCCCTTCGAGGAGCTGTGCGCGGCCGAGGACACCGGCGAGATCACCGCCGTGGAAGCCGATGACACGGCGGTCGTGCTCTACACCAGCGGCACGACCGGTCAGCCGAAGGGCGCCGAGCTGACGCACTTCGAGCTGTTCATGGCCTGCACCGTCGGCGGCGAGCGGTTCGGCGTCTCCGAGGACGACGTGAGCGTCGTGGTGCTGCCGCTGTTCCACGTGTTCGGGCTGGTCACGGTGCTCGGCCCGGTGATCAGGTTCGGCGGCTCGGCGGTGCTCATCCCCAAGTTCGACACCGGAGCCGTCCTGGACGCGATCGAGCGGCACCGCTGCACGATCTTCTCCGGCGTGCCGACGATGTACTTCGCGCTGCTCGGCGAGGACCTCGCCGGCCGGGACCTCTCCTCGCTGCGGGCCGGGATCTCCGGCGGCGCGGCGATGCCGGAGGAGGTGCTGCGGGAGTTCGAGTGGAAGGTGCCGGGCATCGTGGTGCTGGAGGGCTACGGCCTGTCCGAGACCGCCGCC
>NZ_JBSGJZ010000056.1:0-51262 GCF_053605825.1 Saccharopolyspora sp. NPDC003752
GCGCAGCAGGCGGGTCGTCTCCTCCTCGGTGAGCTTGAACACCGGGATGCCCGTCCAGTTCGCCAGCACCTCGGCGATCTGCTCGTCATCGACCTCGGCGACGACGTCGAGGTCACCGGCCTTCCACTGCTTCTCCCGCTCCTCCTTCTGGCCGAGGAGCTGCTTCTCCTCGTCCCGCAGGCGGGCGGCCCGCTCGAAGTCCTGCGCGTCGATCGCGGACTCCTTCTCCCGGCGCACGTCGGCGATCTTCTCGTCGAACTCGCGCAGGTCCGGCGGCGCGGTCATGCGGCGGATGCGCATCCGGGCGCCGGCCTCGTCGATCAGGTCGATCGCCTTGTCCGGCAGGAAGCGGTCGTTGATGTAGCGGTCGGCCAGGCTCGCCGCGGCGACCAGCGCGGAGTCGGTGATCGACACCCGGTGGTGCGCCTCGTAGCGGTCCCGCAGGCCCTTGAGGATCTCGACGGTGTGCTGCAGCGACGGCTCGCCGACCTGGATCGGCTGGAAGCGGCGCTCCAGGGCCGGGTCCTTCTCGACGTACTTCCGGTACTCCTCGAGCGTGGTGGCACCGATGGTCTGCAGCTCGCCGCGGGCCAGCATCGGCTTGAGGATGCTCGCCGCGTCGATCGCACCCTCGGCGGCGCCCGCGCCGACCAGGGTGTGGATCTCGTCGATGAACAGGATGATGTCGCCGCGGGTCTTGATCTCCTTGAGCACCTTCTTCAGGCGCTCTTCGAAGTCACCGCGGTACCGGGAACCGGCGACCAGCGAACCCAGGTCCAGGGTGTAGAGCTGCTTGTCCTTCAGCGTCTCGGGCACCTCGCCCTTGACGACCTTCTGGGCCAGCCCCTCCACGACCGCCGTCTTGCCGACGCCGGCCTCGCCGATGAGCACCGGGTTGTTCTTGGTGCGCCGCGAGAGGACCTGCATGATCCGCTCGATTTCCTTCTCCCGGCCGATCACCGGGTCGAGCTTGCCCTCGCGGGCGCTCTGCGTGAGGTTGCGGCCGAACTGGTCCAGCACCAGCGACGACGACGGGGTGCCCTCACCGCGGCCGCCGGCCTCCGCGGGCTCCTTGCCCTGGTAGCCCGAGAGCAGCTGCAGCACCTGCTGGCGCACCCGGTTGAGGTCCGCACCGAGCTTGACGAGCACCTGTGCGGCGACGCCCTCGCCCTCGCGGATCAGCCCGAGCAGGATGTGCTCGGTGCCGATGTAGTTGTGGCCGAGCTGCAGCGCCTCGCGCAACGACAGCTCCAGCACCTTCTTGGCCCGTGGGGTGAACGGGATGTGTCCGCTGGGGGCCTGCTGTCCCTGGCCGATGATCTCCTCGACCTGTTGGCGCACGCCCTCAAGCGCGATACCCAGCGACTCCAACGCCTTGGCGGCGACACCCTCACCCTCGTGGATCAAGCCCAGGAGAATGTGCTCGGTGCCGATGTAGTTGTGGTTGAGCATCCGGGCCTCTTCTTGGGCCAGGACGACCACCCGCCTCGCGCGGTCGGTGAACCTCTCGAACATTCGCACTCCCTGACTGCTGCGCCGGCGGTCTCGTTGGCGGGACACGGCTCCTGCATCGCCGATGCCCACGACGGGGTTCAGCACTCTTGAGGACCACTGTAGTAGCCCCACCCGGTCGCGGTCCGTGCCCGCTACGGCCTACTGCCCACATTCTTGTCCGGCACCCTGACCAACGGCACGCTGGCCTGCGAGATTCCGGATTTGGACCGATCGGATGGCCCTGTCCGCTCAGCGCGAACAGGCCTTACTGCTCGGACTGACCGGCGGACGAGCCGCGCCTCCCGCCGATCGGCACCACCATCGGGGTACCCGCGACGGGATCAGCAATCACCCGCGCCTTCAGCCCGAAAACCTCGGCCAGCAGCTCCTCGGTGAGCACCTCGCCCGGCTCGCCCTCGGCGACGATCGCGCCGGCCTTCATCGCCACCAGCCGGTCGGCGTAGCGGGCGGCCAGGTTCAGGTCGTGCAGCACCATCACGACGGTACGACCGCTCTCGTCGTGCAGCTGCCCGACCAGCTCCAGCACGTCCACCTGGTGCGAGAGGTCCAGGTAGGTGGTCGGCTCGTCGAGCAGCAGCAGGTCGGTGCCCTGCGCCAGCGCCATGGACAGCCAGGCGCGCTGCCGCTGGCCGCCGGAGAGCTCGTCCAGGGTGCGGTCGGCGAGGTCGGCGATGCCGGTCATGCCCAGCGCCTCGGCCACCGCCGACTCGTCGTCGGAGGACCACTGCCGGTACCAGGACTGGTGCGGGTGCCTGCCGCGGGCGACCAGGTCGGCGACGGTCAGGCCCTCCGGCGCCACCGGCGACTGCGGGAGCACCCCGAGCACCCTGGCGACTTCCTTGGTGGACATCTTGTGGATCTGCTTGCCGTCCAGCAGCACGCTGCCGCGCCGCGGGTTCAGCAGCCGGCCCAGCGCGCGCAGCAGCGTCGACTTGCCGCAGCCGTTCGGGCCGATCACCGCGGTGATGGTGCCGTCCACGACGTCGAAGTCCAGGCCGTCGACGATGACGCGGTCGCCGTAGGCCAGCTGCAGGTCGGTGGCGTGCAGCCGCTGCCGGTCGCCAGCGCGCACCGCGCGTCCGTCGTCGGTCGTCTTGGACGTGGCGGATGCGGTCATGCGCGGGCCTCCCGGTACCGACGGACGAGCAGGTAGATCAGGTACGGGGCGCCGAGGATGGCGGTGATGATGCCGACCGGCAGCTCGGTGCCGCCGAAGGCGGTCCGGGAGATCACGTCCGAACCGACGACGAGCGCGGCGCCGAGCACGGCCGAGGTGAGCAGCGGCGGCCGCGAGGTGCGCGCCACGCGCAGCGCGATCTGCGGGGTGGCCAGCGCGACGAACTGGATCGGCCCAGCCGCGGCGGTGGCGATCGACGCCAGCGCGACCGAGGCCAGCAGCAGCACGCCGCGCGAGAAGTCCATCCGGACGCCCAGGCCGCGCACCGTGTCGTCGTCGAACTGCAGCGCGCCGAGCACGTGCGCGCCGATCAGGGCCAGCGGGATCAGCACGACCAGGGCGATCCCCACCGGGATGACGTGCTCCCAGCCGCGTGCGTTGAGGCTGCCGGTCAGCCACACCACGGCCCGGCTCGCCTCGGTGACGTCGCCGACGGTGAGCAACCAGTAGGTCGCGTTGCCCGCCAGCGCGCTGACGCCGACGCCGACCAGCACCAACCGGAAGGAGTCCACGCCGCGGCGGTAGGCCAGCCCGTAGACGGCGATGCCGGTGACCAGCCCGCCCGCCAGCGCCACCAGCGGCAGGCCGTAGTCGGCCAGCGCGCCCGCGAGGCTGCCCGCGGTGCCGCCGAGCACGATCACCAGCGTCGCGGCGGTGCCCGCGCCCCAGGTGATGCCGAGCATGTCCGGGCTGGCCAGCGGGTTGCGGGCGAGGGCCTGCATGATCGCGCCGGCGAGGCCGAGCGCGGCGCCGACCAGCAGGCCGGTCAGCGACCTCGGCAGCCGCAGCTCCCAGATGATGATCTGCCGCGCCCGGTCGCCGCCGCCGAACAGCGTGTTGAGCACCTCCAGCGGGCTGATCTGGTACTCGCCGAGGCCGACGTTGAGCACGAACACGGCCAGCAGCACGACCAGGCCGCCCAGCAGCGCCACCAGCGGCCGCAAGCGCAGCACGCCGGAGAACGGGCCCACCCGGACCGGCCGGCGACCGGAGACGCCCGGCTGCTCGTCTTCGAGGACCTGGGTCACAACCGCACCAACTTCCGGCGGCGCACGAGCGCGATGAAGAACGGTGCGCCGACCATCGCCAGCATCACCCCGACCTGCACTTCGGACGGCCGCGCCACGACCCGGCCGAGCACGTCGGCGAGCAGCACCAGCGACGCGCCCAGCAGCCCGGCGAACGGCAGCAGCCAGCGGTAGTCGGCGCCGGTGAAGTAGCGGGCCACGTGCGGCACGATCAGCCCGACGAACCCGATCGGGCCGCAGATCGCGACCGCGCCGCCGACCAGGATCGCGATCGCGGCGATGCCCATCCGGCGGGCCCACTCGACGCGGTGGCCGAGCGAGCGGGCCACGTCGTCGCCGAGCGACAGGGCGTTGAGGCTCGACGCGTTGGCCAGCGCCAGCACCACGCCCACCACCAGGAACGGCAGCACCTGGGGGATCACCGCGGTGTCGGTGATCGCGATGGAGCCGACCTTCCAGAACCGGTAGGTGTCCATGGTCTGCTGGTCGGAGATCACCAGCGCCGAGGTGATGGCCTGCAGCAGGTGGCTGATCGCGGTGCCGGCCAGCGCCAGCGTCACCGGGGTGGGGCCGCCGCGGCCGAGGGAGCCGATCGCGAACACCGCGAGCGCGCCCAGCATCGCGCCGGCGAAGCCGAACCAGATGAAGCCGATCAGCGTCGTGACGCCGAAGGTGTAGACCGCGAGCACGACGGCCAGCGCCGCGCCCTGCGTGATGCCGAGGATGCCCGGGTCGGCGATCGGGTTGCGGGTGTGGCCCTGCATCAGCGCGCCGGCCAGGCCCAGCGCCGCGCCCGCGAGGACGCCGACCACGGTGCGCGGCACCCGCAGCTCGCGGATGATCAGGTCGTTCTCCGTGCCGGTCGGCGCGAACAGCCCGGCCCACACGTCCGCCAGCGGGATCGTCTTGGCGCCGATCACCACGCTGAGCACGCAGCTGACCGCCAGCACGACCAGCAGGACGACGATGCCCGTGACCCGGCGGCGCCGGCGTTGTCGCAGGCGTTCGCCGCTTGCAGCGGTGGACGACGCGGCCTGCTCGGACCCGGGAGGGCCGTCGACGGCCACGCTGCGACTCACGTCCCACTCCCTCTGTTCACCCGTCCGGACCGCACTTAGGTTAGGCCCACCTAAGGCCGAACCAACAGGGTGGGCCGGAATGTCCGATGTCACATGCCGGCGGAGGGCGGCGGTCTACCGGCGCCGGGGCAACCGGGAAAAAGGGCGACTCGGGTCGCAATCGGACAAGATCTCGCGTTGATCAATCGCCACTTTTCGGCCCGGCAAGCGGCGAATAGAGTTATCCGAACGCAACGAGGGGCGTTTGCGGGGCCCATCTGCCCGCAAACGCCCCTCGGCGTCGGTTACTTCAGTTCGCCTGGTGGTACTGCTCGACGATGTCGGCGGGGATACGGCCCCGGTCCGACACCTTCAGACCGCGCTTGCGAGCCCATTCCCGAATGGCCTGGTTCTGCTCGCGATCGGCACTCGTGGAACCACCGGCGGAACGCGCCGTGGCGCCCGGACGCGGACCCGGCTTCTTCCGGCCGCCCGCCCGGCGCGCGTTCGAGACGTAGTTCGCGAGCGCATCCCGCAACTCACCGGCATTGTCGGCGGAGAGGTCGATCTGGTACGAGACGCCGTCCAATCCGAACTCGACGGTTTCATCCGCCTGTCCGCCGTCGAGATCGTCGACAAGGGTGACTGTGACCTTCTGCGCCATCTTCGAAGTCCTCCCCGGAGCAAAAAATGTGCAATAGCGGGACAGCGACATCCGCCAGGAGCGCAACTCCCTTGCGAGTACGTCAATAAGCCGTCACCGGAACATTCTGAGCACAGGTTAGCGCAGTAACTGCGACAATGCACTCACCCGGGCCGGAAAATTCACCGCCTCCCGCCCTGATCGGGTCATTCCGGCCGGACCAGCGGGAACAGGATCGTCTCCCGGATACCGAGACCGGTCAACGCCATCAACAACCGGTCGATACCGATTCCGACCCCACCGCTGGGCGGCATTCCGTACTCCAGGGCGCGGAGAAAGTCCTCGTCGATCGGCATGGCCTCGTCGTCTCCGGCGGCCGCGAGTGCGGCCTGTTCCTCGAGGCGAGCGCGTTCCACGACCGGGTCGACGAGTTCGGAGTATCCGGTCCCGAGCTCGAACCCGCGAACGTACAGATCCCATTTTTCCGCCACGCCCGGCTCGGTGCGGTGCTGCCGGGTCAGCGGGGAGGTCTCCAACGGGAAGTCGCGAACGAACGTCGGAGCGGTCAAATGATCGCCGACCAGGTGCTCCCACAGCTCCTCGACGAGCTTTCCGTGGCCGTGCTTGGGATCGGCCTGCAATCCGTAGGAGTCCGCGTGCTTGCGCAGCACCTCGACCGGAGTTTCCGGGGTGATCTCCGAATCCAGCGCTTCCGACAAGGAGTCGTACATCCGCAGCGACGCCCACTCACCGGACAAGTCGTACTCGGTCCCGTCGAACCAGGTGACCACCTGCGAACCCGCGACCGCCTCGGCCGCTTCCTGGATCAGCGACCGGGTGAGCTCGGCCATGTCGTTGTAATCGGCATACGCCTGGTAGAACTCCAACATCGCGAACTCCGGCGAGTGGGAAGAATCACTGCCCTCGTTGCGGAAGTTCCGGTTGATCTCGAAAACCTTCTCGATCCCGCCGACCACGCATCGCTTCAGATACAACTCCGGCGCGATCCGCAGGAACAGGTCGATGTCGAAGGCGTTGGAATGCGTCGTGAACGGGCGAGCCGCGGCACCGCCTTGCAGCGTCTGCAACATCGGGGTTTCCACCTCGACGAAACCGCGCCGGTCGAACGAATCCCGCAGCGATCGCTGAACCGCGGCGCGGGTGCGCACCGTGTCGGCGGCCTGCTTTCGCACGATCAGATCGACGTAGCGCTGCCGGACGCGGGTTTCCTCGCCGAGGTCCTTGTGCATCACCGGCAGCGGGCGCAGCGTCTTGGCCGCCATCCGCCATTCGTCGGCCATCACGGACAGCTCGCCGCGCCGGGAGGTGATCACCTCGCCGTGCACGAAGACGTGGTCGCCGAGGTCGACATCGGCCTTCCAGGCCGCCAGCGAGTCCTCACCGACCTGCTTGAGGCTGAGCATGGCCTGCAGCTCGGTCCCGTCGCCGGCGCGCAGCGTCGCGAAGCAGAGCTTTCCGGTGTTGCGCAAGAACATCACGCGGCCCGCGACGCCGACCTGGTCGCCGGTGGCGGTGTCGGGCTCCAGGTCCGGGTGCGCGGCGCGCACCTCGGCGAGGCCGTGCGTGATCGGCAGGGTCACCGGGTAGGGGTCGACTCCGGCGGCGAGCAGGCGCTCCCGCTTCTCCCGCCGGATCCGCATCTGTTCCGGCAGATCGTCGACGCCGTCAGCGCTGGTTGCCGGAGGGTTGGGAAGGTCCTGGTCAGTCACGGCCTCCAAGGGTACGTTTCGCCCTCCGCGACGCCGCCACCAGGCGTCCTTTCAGCGGTTGACACCACGCGGCCCGTTTCACGGCCGGTGTGGAGCGAACGGACCGTTCGCCTCGGTGGGCGACGTGAACGGACCGTTCGCTCCACCTCCCCGATCCGCTGGAACGAGGTGAACGGACCGTTCGTCCCGATAGGGGAGGTCAACGGGCCGTTCACACCACCCACCGGAAGACGAGCCGCGCACCCCGGGTGTCAGCGGAAGTTGCGGTCGAAGACGAGGCGGAGGCCCAGCAGCGTCAGGTCCGGGACGTGGTGGGTGATCGTCGTCGACTCGGTGACCACCAGCGGCGCCAGACCGCCCGTGGCGAGGACCGTGGTGGGGCCGCCGTGGGTGGACTCCAGCTCGGCGACGATGCGCCGCACCAGCCCGTCCACCTGGCCCGCGAACCCGAAGAGGATGCCGGACTGCAGGCACTCCACGGTGTTCTTGCCGATCACCGAGCGCGGGCGGACCAGCTCGACCTTGCGCAGCTGCGCGGCCCGGGAGGCCAGCGCGTCCAGCGAGATCTCGATGCCCGGGGCGAATGCGCCGCCCAGGAACTCGCCCTTGGACGAGATCACGTCGATGTTCGTGGACGTGCCGAAGTCGACCACCACGCAGTTCGTCGCGTGCAGGTGGTGCGCCGCCAGGGTGTTGATCACCCGGTCGGCGCCGACCTCCTTCGGGTTGTCCACCAGCAGCGGCACCCCGGTGCGCACGCCCGGCTCCACGACCACGCGCGGCACATCGCTCCAGTACCGGCCGAGCATCACGCGGAGCTCGCGCAGCAGTGCGGGCACTGTGGACAGCGCCGCGATGCCGGTGATCTCCTCCGCGTAGTCGCCGAGCAGCCCGCGCATGGTCAACGCCATCTCGTCGGCGGTCATCCGCGGCTCGGTGCGCATCCGCCAGTCCCGCACCAGCGTTTTCGCGACGTCGGCATCCGGGCGATCGGCGTAGAGGCCGAGCACGATGTTGGTGTTTCCGACGTCGATGGCGAGCAGCACCGTCGTTCGTCCCTTCGGGAGATTCGTGCCAGGTCACGACTCGTGAGTGGTCGTTCCGGCCCGTGCCGGGACG
Organism: Saccharopolyspora sp. NPDC003752; assembly: GCF_053605825.1. Taxonomy (NCBI): domain Bacteria; kingdom Bacillati; phylum Actinomycetota; class Actinomycetes; order Pseudonocardiales; family Pseudonocardiaceae; genus Saccharopolyspora; species Saccharopolyspora sp. NPDC003752. The sequence continues at coordinate 8,271 of NZ_JBSGJZ010000056.1, forward strand.
ACCACTCACGACAGCTGCTCAGTGCTCCGGCTGCTGCAGGAGGGCGTCCAGCTTCGCGGCGTCGTCCGTCTCGGCCGTGGGATCGGCCAGCACGGCGCCGCTGGTGAGCCCGGAGCCCTCCGGGGCGCGGGCCGGGTCCTCGCCGCGCTCCACGATGCGGTTGTCCGCGTCGACGAAGATCACCTTCGGCCGCACCGAACGCGCCTCCATCTCGTCCATCACCCCGTAGGAGATCAGGATGACGAGATCGCCGGGCTCGATCAGGTGCGCGGCCGCGCCGTTGATGCCGATCACCCCGGAGCCGCGCTCGCCGGTGATCACGTAGGTCTCCAGCCGGGCGCCGTTGGTGACGTCGACGATCGCGACCTGCTCGCCTTCCAGCAGGTCCGCGGCGTCCATCAGGTCCGCGTCCACCGTCACCGAGCCGACGTAGTGCAGGTCGGCCTGGGTCACCGTCGCACGGTGGATCTTGGACTTCAGCATGGTGCGGAACATCGCAGACCTCCTACTGCCGATACCGCGGCTTGCCGACGTATCTTGCGCGACACCCGATCGGGTCTGACGGGCGCCTTCCCCGACTCACGGCCGCGCCGCCACCCCGGGGCTGCCCAGCAGCACCAGCGCGTTGTCGAGCAGCCTGGTCGAGCCGACCTTCGCCGCTACCAGCAGCCGCGCCTCGCCCTCGGCCGGGACCGGGCCCAGCTCGGTGTCGCGCAGCTCCAGGTAGTCGACCGCCACCGACGGCTCGGTGGCCAGCACCGCACCGGCGGCTTCGAGCACCGCGTCCGCGCCGGCCGCACCCGCGTGTGCCCCGGCCGTCAGCGCCGCCGAGAGCACCAGCGCCGCTTCGCGCTGCTCGGCGGTGAGGTAGGCGTTGCGGGAGGACAGCGCCAGGCCGTCGGCTTCCCGCACGGTGGGGATGCCCTGGATCCGGGCGTCCAGGTTCAGCTCCCGCGCCATCCGGCGGATCAGCACGAGCTGCTGGTAGTCCTTCTCGCCGAAGAAGGCCAGGTCCGGGCGCACGATGTTGAGCAGCTTCAGCACCACGGTGAGCATCCCGTCGAAGTGGCCCTGGCGGGAGGCGCCCTCCAGCTGCTCGCCCAGCGGTCCGGAGTGGACGGTGATCTGCGGGTCGGTGCCGTACATCGCCTCGACCGACGGCGCGAAGACCAGCTCCGCCCCGGCCTCCCGGCACGCCGCCAGGTCGGTCTCGAAGCTGCGCGGGTAGCGGTCGAAGTCCTCGTTCGGCCCGAACTGCAGCGGGTTCACGAAGATCGACACCACGGTCACGGCGTTGATGTCCTGCCGGGCCCGGCGGATCAGCTCCAGGTGGCCGCGGTGCAGCGCGCCCATGGTCGGCACCAGGTGGATCTTGCGGCCGGTGGCCCGCAGCGCGCGGGTGACCCCGGCCAGCTCGGCGGGATCGCGGTGCACGGTCAGCTCGCCCCGCGCGAAACCCGGGCTTTCACTCATGACGACTCCAGTGCTCATGACGGCTCCTCGCCCAACGCCTCGCGGACCGCTTCGGCCCCGTCGGCGCGCAGGATTCCGGCGTCCTCGGCGCGCTCCGCGGTCCGCTTCGCCAGCTCGCGGTAGCTGGGCACGACCTCGGGGTTCGCGCCGGACAGCGCCGCGAGGTGGGCCCGGACCGTGCCGGCGTCGCCGCGCATCACCGGACCGGTGATGGCGCGGTCGCCGAGGCGCAGCGCGTTGTCCAGCGAAGCGGACAGGATCGGCGCCATGACCCGCTCCGGGACCTCGATGCCCGCGCCGCGCAGCAGCTCGGCGCACTCGTTGACCAGCGTGATCAGGTGGTTGGCACCGTGCGAGAGCGCGGCGTGGTAGAGGCCGCGGGACTCCTCCGGGACCCGCACCGGCTCCATCCCGAGCTCCAGCGCCAGCGCCTCCGCGACGTGCCAGCCGGCCTCGTCCGCAGTGGACGCGGTGACGGCCATGCAGGCGGTGGCGAGGCGTTCGACGTCTTCCGCGCGGCCGGTGAAGGTCATCGCCGGGTGCAGCGCCAGGGGCAGCACGCCGATGTCGGCGGCAGCGGCGAGGACGTCCACGCCGTGCGCGCCGGAGGTGTGCACGAGGATCTGCCCGCCGCGCAGCGATTCGGTGGCGACCAGGCCGCGGACCAGTCCGGCTATCGCGTCGTCCGGCACGGCCAGCAGCACCAGGTCGGCCTGCCTGGCGACCTCGTCGGGCGGCAGCACGGCGACCCCGGGGAGCAGCTCCTCGGCCCGGCGCAGCGAAGCCTCGGACACCGCGGAAACCGCGGAGACCTGATGACCCGCGCGCCGCAGCGCCGCGCCCAGCACGGCGCCCACCCGGCCGGCGGAGATGATTCCGACCCGCAGCCGAGGGCCCGTGCGACCAGCAGCAATCGCCACGTCGTCCTCCAATACCGTTCCAGTCCCAACCACCGGGTACCGGACAGCAGCGCGAGAGTAGCCCGCGAATCCCGCCGCCGTGCCCGTCAGGTGGCGAGGACCACGCAATCCGGTCCCGCCACCCACCCCAGCCCGGCAGTCTCCAGCCCCGCACCCCCGACGAACACCCGGGGCCCACTTCCAGGACCCCAGGACTCGGCGTCCCAGACCCCAGGACTCAACTTCCAGGACCCCAGAACTCGGCCTCCCACGGAACTCGGGGGGCCCGGCTTCCAGGACCTCAAGATTCAACTTCCAGGACCCCAGAACTCGGCGTCCCGCACCCCCGGACTCGACTTCCCGGGGAACTCGGGGCCCGGCTTCCAGGGAACTCAGGACTCCGCTTCCACGGACTCCGGGCCCAGTTTCAATTGAAACTGGGCCCGGGTTCCGGTCGAAACCGGACCCCGGTTTCCGTTGGAACCGGGCCGGGACCATCCACACCCCTCCGGTGTGTCGTGCCCCGACACGCCGTAGATCCGCAATTTCAAATGGAAATCGAAGGTCCGATTTCCATTGAAATTGCGGTCCGTCACCCGAGCAGCGGTCAGTCTCGGGAGCGCTGGATCGGGGGCTTGGGGCGGTTGCCGGGGTACGGCGGGCGCTTGAGGTTGTGCTGGGTGAGCTCGTTGATCTTGATGCGCGCCGTCTGGATCGCCTGCTGGGTGCCCGCCGCCGACCGCCGGGCCTGCTTCAGGTCCGCGATCAGCTTCTCCCGGCGCGCCCGGCGCGCCGCGCTGGTGGTCCGGCCCTGCTCCGCCCGGTGCTGCAGGAACGCCAGCTCGGTCACCGCGATCTGGTAGTCCCGCACCGCCTTCGCCGCCTCGTTCCCGGCGCTGCGCCGCACCTTGCGCAGCCAGCCGCGACGACCCGTGAGCGTCGCGAGCATCTCCATCTCGCTGCGCACGATCAGCCCGGCCCGCTCCAGCACCGGCAGCTGCTGGATGACGATCCGCTGCTCCCGCTTGCGCTGCCACACCACCAGCCAGAAGGTGCCCAGGAAGATCGGCACCATGATCAGGAAGTAGACGTTCAGGAACTCCGCGCCGCCGAACAGCGTGGACGCGTTCCACACCGCGTGCAGCAGCACCGCGCCGGCGAAGCCGAGCACCAGGTACAGCACCCGGATCCGCTTCCGGTCGGTGCGCGAGGCCAACCCGATGCCGATGCCGAACATCGAGCTGAACAGCGGGTGCGAGAACGGCGCGAGCACGCCGCGCACGATGAACAGCGCCACGACACCGCCGCTGACGCCGCCGAGCCCACCGGCCACGAACGCCTTGCCGAAGTACAGGATGTTCTCGGTGAAGGCGAAGCCCGCCGCGGTCAGCGCCGCGTACACGATGCCGTCGACGAGCCCGTTGAACTCCGACCGGCGGCGGAACCACAGCGCCACCACGAACAGCGCCTTCGCCGCCTCCTCGACCAGCGGACCCATCACGGCCGTGGCGAAGAACCGGTCGCCGCCCGCGCTGAACAGGACGTTGCCGAGCCCGATCATCGCGTCGTTGAGCAGCAGCGAGCACGCGGTCGCCCCGCCTGCGCCCCACAGGAACGCGCCGAGCAGCAGCATCGGCGGCTCCGGCTCCCAGCGGTCGATCCAGATGATCGCGGCGAACACCACGCCCACCGGGAGCAGCGCGGCCACCGCGCCGACGAGCGCCGCCGCCACGCCGACCTTCGAGGTGGTGACGCCGACCATCACCAGCCCGCAGATTCCGAGCACGATCAGGCCGGCGACGGGCCATCCGACGGCGTGGTTCTTGCGGGTCTGCAGCCTGCGCGCGCCGGAAAGATCGGCGGGCTGCCTCCGAAGGTCAGGACTCGACACGGACAAAACCCTAGAGAACGGCCTCAGGGCATGCCCGGATAGTCACCTTCTCAGGCGCGTCGGCGGCGTCGGCGCTGCGTGTCGGAGGGCCCGCCGTACGCGGCGAGCAGGTCGTTCACCGAGGTCCCCTCGGCGTGCGCGCCCGCCGGATCCGGCTCCGGCGGCGGTGCGGCGGCAGCCGGTTTGGGCTTGGGCGGCGGCTCCGGCCGCTCGTACTGCGCCCGGTCGGGCCGGCGGGGCGCGGCCTGGCGGGCCGGATGGGCCTGCGCCGGCTGCTGCTTCGGTCGCTGGCGCGGCTTGGGCCGCCGCTCCGGCTGCTCCCCGGCCAGCTTCGTGATCAGTTCGGTGTTGGGCTGGACGACGTTCTGCGGCGGCGCGGCGGGCAGTTCGCGCCCGGCCGGCGGCTGCACGAGCTGACCCTCGACCTTGCCGCGTTCGGGCAGCGAGCGGACCCGGGTGGACTCGGCGCGCAGGGCGACCCGCTCGAACAGCACGTCGCCGCCGAGCACCTGCTCCAGGCTCTCGCGCAGCCGGCGCAGCTCGGCCTGCAGCTCCTTGATCTCGCCCTCGGACTCCTCGGCCGCCTGCCGACGCGCTTCGGCCTCCGCCTCCAGCTCGAACTCGTGCCGGGCCGCGATCTCCCGCTCCAGTTCGAGTTCGTAGATCCGCTGCCGGTCCGCGACGAGCTCCTCGCCCTGCACCACCCGGTGCCGCAGCTTGGCGACCGCGAACGCGCCGATCAGCGCCGACCACAGCGCGGCGACCAACCCGAGCCGCAGGTAGCGGACGTCGTTGCTGACCACCAGCACAGCCGTGGCGGCCGCGGCGAGCACCAGCGCTCCGACCCACAGGGCCGTCGATCGCCCCTTGCCGGATTCGGTCTCGGTCCCGCCGCGTTCGGACATGCCCACCACGGTACCGGGCGGTTATCAGTTCGAGACCTCAAGGCGAGCGACCCGGCTCCACTTTGGTCGGTGTGGCGCAGCGCACCGCCCGCCGAACGGCCGAGCAACGTCACTCGTCTTCGTAGGGTTCTTCCGGCTCATCGGGATTGCGCAAGCAGTTCTCCAACCAGAGCCCGGCGCCGATCAGCGCGCCGGCGCTGATCAACCCGACCACCGCGGAGGCCGTGTCGGCCCGGGCGGCCTCGACCCTGCCGTACAGCGGCAGCAGGTAGGCGATCAGCCCGATCCACACACCGGCCATGATCGCGCCGGCCAGCGACGACGCCTTGGCCAGCGCGACGGCGCGCGCGGCGGTCAGCCCGTCGACCGGTTCGGTGCCGGGTTTGCGCTTCACCCGCGGCCGCATGTTCAGCGCCAGCAGCACGTCGACGAGCGCGATCAGCAGCAGCGTCGCCCCGGCCAGCACCGGCAGCTGCGGCAGCTCGCCGTACAGCAGCCGGGTGAGCAGGTAGACCACGACTGCCGCTGCCAGCCCGCCCGCGATGAGGTGCCGGGGCTTGGTGAAGGTCAAGTGCTCTGCCTGTCGCGGTGCCACGGTTCCAGCATGGCACCTCACAGCACCGGCACCATCCGCGGGCGAAAATCATCTTGAGTCTCCCCTGACTGGAGGGTCCAAGGTGAATCGCGTGGACGACACCGCGCTCTACACGATCGGCGAGCTGTCCCGGCGTACCGGGCTGAGCGTGAAGACGATCCGGTTCTACTCCGACAGCGGCGTGGTGCCGCCCACCGACCGAACCGCGGCGGGCTACCGGCGTTACGACGTGACGGCCATCAGCCGGCTGGAACTGGTGCGCACCCTGCGCGAACTGGGCGCCGGGCTGGACGAGGTGCAGCGGGTGCTCGCCCGCGAGACCACGCTCTCGCACCTGGCCAGGACGCACCTGGAGCTGCTGGAGGAGCAGATGCGCCTGCTGCAGACCCGGCGCGCGGTGCTGCGGGCGGTCGTGAAACTGGACCGTTCGACCGAGGAGGTAAGACTCATGCACAAGCTCGCGCAGATGTCCGACGAGGAGCGCAACCGGCTGATCGACGAGTTCTGGGACGAGGTCAGCGCCGACCTCAACATGACGCCGGGGTTCACCGAATGGATGCGCTCGGCCAAGCCGAACCTGCCGGAGGACCCGACGGCGGAGCAGCTGGAGGCCTGGATCGAGCTGGCGGAACTGGTGCGGGACACCGACTTCCGGCGCGCGGTGCGGGCGCTCTCCCAGGAGCACTCGGACCGCCGCGACGCGGGCGAGTCGATGGCGGTGGCGAACCCCGAGGACGCGCAGAAGTGGTGGGCGATCACCGACGAGGCGCGGGTGTCGGTCGAGGCGGGCACGCCGCCGGAGAGCGCCGAAGCGCAGGCACTCGTCGAGCGGATGATGGCGATGGCCGCCGTGGAGTGGGGCCGGCCCGACTCCGCCGAGTTCCGCCGCGAGCTGGCGGAGCACTACGACAACGACACGGACGAGCGGATGTCGCGCTACTGGGAACTGCTGGGGATCATCAACGGCTGGCCGACGCACCCGGTGACGGCGGCCAGCACCCGCTGGCTGGCCGCGGCGATCCGCGCGTCGATCAAGTAATCGGTCGCGCGAGCGCTTTCCGTTGCGTCAGAGGCCATTCAGGACTCGCGTGCGGCGATTTCGCGCGAAATCGCCGCACGCCACGCCTGGCAGATGGCGATTTCGCGCGAAATCACGGAACCAACTGATCGTCCTCAGTGGAGCTTCAGGTCGGCGCGGAGGTGGACGTCGGCGATCTCGTTGGCGGGCAAGGCATCCAGCAGATCGGCGACGCGGCCGTGCCCGGGCAGCTCGGCGCCCGGGTCGATCGCCAGCCACGGGATCAGCACCGTGGCCCGGCTCGGCGTGCCGGGGTGCGGCAGCAGCAGCTCCGGGTCGTCGCTGCGGACACCGTCCACTGTGACCACATCGACGTCCAGGGTCCGCGGGCCCCACCGCTGTTCGCGGCGGCGCTCCGCCTCCTGCTCCAGCGCCTGGCCCCGGCGCAGCCAGCCCCACTCGTCGAGCTCGGGGGATTCCACGATGAGCACCGCGTTGAGGAAGTCCGGTTGGTCGGTGACGCCCCACGGCGCCGTCTCGTACACCGGGGACGCCGCGACCAGCACGTCCGACAGGCCGTCGACGGCGAGCCGGAGGTAGGCCAACCGGTCGCCGAGGTTGGACCCCAGCGAAAGCACCGCCCTGCTCATCGCACCCTCCCGAACTCGCACGGCCCCGAAGGGGACATGCGATTTTGCCTGGAATTGGGAACTTCCACCCGAAACCGCGCGGCACCCCGGCGGCGGGGCTCCCGATTTTGCCTAAAATCGGAGCCCGCGACCGCGCGGCGCCCTGGCACCGGGGCTCCCGGTCTTGCCTGGAACCGGCCGTCTCACGCCGGGACGACGCTGCCGCGACCGCCTCGTCGGGAGCGGCGGATCGTCACCGCCACGTCCCCGAAGGTCAGCGGGATCGGCGCGCTCGGCTTGTGGATCGTGACCTCGGCTGCGTGCACCCGCTCGTCGGTCATGACGTCGTCCGCGATCTCGCCCGCCACGCTCTCGATCAGGTCGCGCGACGGCCCGGCGACGATCGCCGCCGCCCGCTCGGCCAGCTCGCCGTAGTGCAGCGTCTTCTGCAGGTCGTCGCTGGCGGCGGCCTCGCCCAGATCGATCCACACCGTGATGTCGACGAAGAAGTCCTGGCCGTCGCGCTTCTCGTGGTCGAAGACGCCGTGGTTGCCGCGAACCTTCAGACCCGTCAACGTGATCCGGTCAGCCACCGAGTTCCCCTCCGCTGCGCCACGCCGCGGTCACCGCGACCGCGTCCAACGACTGCAAGACGTCGTGCACCCGCACGCCCCAGGCGCCGCGATCCGCCGCCAGCGCCGACACCACGGCCGTCGCCGTCTCCCGCCCGGCGGGCGGTCGCGGCTTGCCGTCCGCGTCGGCGAGCAGCCGGCCGAGGAACCGCTTGCGCGAGGCCCCGACCAGCACCGGGAAACCCAGGCCGACGAAGACGTCGAGCCGCTGCAACAACTGCCAGTCGTGCGCGCCGGTCTTGGCGAACCCGAGCCCCGGGTCCAGCACGATCGCGCCCTCGGCCACGCCTGCGGCCAACGCCACGTCGACCTGCCGCAGCAGCTCGGCGCGCACCTCCGCGACGACGTCCTCGTAGACCGCGAGGCTGTTCATGTCCTTGCTGTGGCCGCGCCAGTGCATCAGCACCCACGGGAGCCCGGTGTCCGCGGCGACGTGCGCCATTTCCGGGTCGGCCAGCCCGCCCGACACGTCGTTGATCACCGCGGCGCCGGCCTCCGCCGTCACCGCCGCGACCTTGGCGCGGGTCGTGTCCACGCTCACCGGAACCCCGGCCGCGACCAGCTCGCGCACCACCGGCAGCACGCGCTCGATCTCGGTGGCGGCGTCGACCCGCTGCGAACCCGGCCGCGTCGACTCGCCGCCGACGTCGATGATGTCCGCGCCCAGCCGGTGCATCTCGACGCCGTGCGCGACGGCCGCCGCGCGGTCCAGGTAGCGCCCGCCATCGGAGAACGAATCCGGCGTCACGTTGAGCACGCCCATCACCGCGCAGCGCTGCGGATGGGGCAGCAGCGAATGCATCAGCGTCCCCTGATCAGCGACAGCGCCTCGGAACGCGAGGACGCCGAGCTGCGGAAGATGCCGCGCACGGCGGACGTGGTGGTCGTCGAGCCCGCCTTGCGGACGCCGCGCATGCCCATGCACAGGTGCTCGGCGTCGATCACCACGATCACCCCGCGCGGGTCCAGCCGGCGCACCAGGGCGTCCGCGACCTGCGAGGTGAGCCGCTCCTGCACCTGCGGGCGCTTGGCGTAGAGGTCGACCAGCCTGGCCAGCTTGGACAACCCGGTGACCCGGCCCTGCTCGTTCGGGATGTAGCCGACGTGCGCGTTGCCGTGGAACGGCAGCAGGTGGTGCTCGCACTGCGAGTAGACCGGGATGTCGCGGACGAGGACCAGTTCCTCGTGCGCCTCGTCGAAGGTCCGGTCCAGGACCTCGTCGGGATTCGTGTACAGGCCCGCGAACAGCTCGCGATAGGCGCGGGCGACGCGGGCCGGGGTGTCCCGCAGGCCCTCCCGGTCCGGGTCTTCGCCTGCCGCGATCAGCAGCTCCCGGACGGCCGCTTCAGCGCGGGCGTGGTCGAACTGGGGGATGTGGAAAGAGCCGTCGGGACGGAAGTTGCCTTCCGCCCCGATCGGCTCGTCGACCGTGCTGGTCAATTGTCTTTCCTCCACCGGCTGAGGCGCCCGGAGGCGCCGAGTGCACCGGAGTGTTCAGCGGCTGGTGTTGCCGCTGCCGTTGTCCTGAGCCTGGTCCTGGCTCGGCTCGGGGTTGGACCGCTGGTCGTCCGCCTTCGGCTCGCCCGGCTGCGGCGCCTGCTCGGCCGGGGTCTGCTGCCCGCGCTCCCAGGACGGCGTCCAGTTGTACTGGCCGCCACCACCCGGGTAGCTCGAACCGGACGGCGTGGTCGCCGGGGTCCACCCGGGCGGCGCGCCGTAGTTCGGCGGCACCGCCTGCGGCATCTGCCCGTGCTGACCCTGCTGCTGCGGCTGACCCTGGTTCGGGTTCTGGAACTGCACCGTGCCCTGGTGCGCACCGGCACCGGCACCGGCCGGGGTCGGCTGCTCGTGGTGCGGCGGGGCGCCGTTCTGACCGGCCGGCGAGGGCGCCGGAGCCGGTTCCGGCTCCTCCTTGACCGGGGGCCACGGCTCGCCGCGCTCCTTGGCCAGCTCGCCCCGCGTCTTGATCGGCGGCTTGTCCGACGGCGTCCGACCACCGAAGTCGTTGAACGCCGTGATGCGGGGCCGCTTCTCCACCCGGGCGAAGATCCGCTCCAGGTCCTTGCGGACCAGCGTCTCCTTGTCGATCAGCTCCAGCACCAGGTCGTCGAGGACGTCGCGGTAGGTGTTCAGGATCTCCCACGCCTCGGTGTGCGCGGCCTCGATCAGCCGGCGCACCTCCTCGTCGATCTCGTGCGCGACCTCCAGCGAGTAGTTCGGCTGCTGACCGGCGGTGCGGCCGAGGAAGGGGTCGCCCTCTTCCTTGCCGTACTTGACCGCGCCCAGCCGGGCCGTCATGCCGTACTCGGTGACCATCGCGCGGGCGATCTTGGTCGCCTGCTCGATGTCGCTGGACGCGCCGGTGGTCGGCTCGTGGAAGACGAGCTCCTCGGCGGAGCGGCCGCCGAGCGCGAACACCAGGCGGGCGATCATCTCCGAGCGGGTCATCATGTCCTTGTCGTCCTCGGGGACGACTAGGGCGTGCCCGCCGGTGCGACCGCGCGGCAGGATCGTCAGCTTGTACACCGGCTCCAGGTCGGGCATCGCCCAGGCGGCCAGCGCGTGCCCGCCCTCGTGGTAGGCGGTGATCTTCTTGTCGCGCTCCGAGATGATCTTGCTCTTCCGGCGCGGGCCGCCGATCACGCGGTCCACCGCTTCTTCCAGCGCGGCGGCGGTGATCAGCTGGCCGTTCTCGCGAGCGGTGAGCAGCGCGGCCTCGTTGACCACGTTCTCCAGGTCCGCGCCGGAGAACCCGACGGTGCGCTTGGCGAGGCTGTCCAGGTCGGCGTCCTGCGCCAGCGGCTTGCCCTTGGAGTGCACGCCCAGGATCGCGCGGCGGCCGCGCAGGTCCGGCGCGGACACCGGGATCTGCCGGTCGAACCGGCCCGGGCGCAGCAGCGCCGGGTCCAGGATGTCCGGCCGGTTGGTCGCGGCGATCAGGATGATGCCGCCGCGCGAGTCGAAGCCGTCCATCTCGACCAGCAGCTGGTTGAGGGTCTGCTCGCGCTCGTCGTGCCCACCGCCGAGGCCGGCGCCGCGCTGGCGACCGACCGCGTCGATCTCGTCGACGAAGATGATGCACGGCGCGTTCTGCTTGGCCTGCTCGAACAGGTCGCGGACGCGGGAGGCACCGACACCGACGAACATCTCGACGAAGTCGGAACCGGAGATCGAGTAGAACGGCACGCCGGCCTCGCCGGCGACGGCTCGCGCGAGCAGCGTCTTACCGGTGCCGGGCGGGCCGTAGAGCAGGACGCCCTTCGGGATCTTGGCGCCGAGGGCCTGGTAGCGGCCGGGGTTCTGCAGGAAGTCCTTGATCTCGTGCAGTTCCTCGACGGCTTCGTCGGCACCCGCGACGTCGTTGAACATCGTCTTGGGCATGTCCTTGGTGAGCTGCTTGGCCTTGGACTTGCCGAAGTTCAGGACGCGGTTCCCGCCGCCCTGGACGTTGTTCATCATCCACATCAGCAGCAGCACGAGCAGGCCGATCGGAACCAGGTAGAACAGCATCTGCACCCAGAGCGAGTCCTGGGTGACCTTGGTGTTCCAGACCGGCACGTGCGCGTTGCGGATCTCGGTGACCATCGTGTCGGTGGCACCGGCCGGGTACTGCGCGATCAGCTGGTTGCTGCCCTGGAAGTTCTGGCCGTCGTTAAGGGTCAGCCGGACCCGCTGCTCCTTGTCCTCGATGGTCGCTTCCTTGACCTTGCCCTGAGCGATCTGCTCCAGGGCCTGCGAGGTGGAGACTTCGCGGTAGGAGCGAGTCTCGTCGAAGAGCACGCTGAAGGCCCAGATCAGCAGAAACGCTGTCAGGATCCACAGCAGCGGGTTGCGGAGCAGGCGCTTTCGGTCCATTCACTTGCGGCCGGCGGGCGGCCTCGACCCTCCCTGACTGTCACTTCGGGCAAACGACTGTCGACAGACACAATTCGCCATCGCCGTCAACCCCTTCAGACCAGCGTACCGGCCGATGCGAGGACACGACCATGTCGAGCTCGACGCAGGACGCCCAGCGTACTCGGCCACCCGACCGCAATGGGGCGGGAGGGCCGAACCGGACACGCCTGCCCGGCCACTCCCCAGGCTCACACCCCGGACGTGTAGACCTTCGGATCCAGCGTGCCGATGTAAGGCAGATCACGGTACCGCTCGGCGTAGTCCAGCCCGTACCCGACCACGAACTCGTTCGGGATGTCGAAGCCCACGTACTTCACCGGGACGTCCACCTGCACCGCGTCGGGCTTGCGCAGCAGGGTGCAGACCTCCAGCGACGCCGGGTTGCGCGAGCTCAGGTTCTTCAGCAGCCAGGACAGCGTCAGCCCGGAGTCGATGATGTCCTCGACGATCAGCACGTGCCGGCCCGCGATGTCCCGGTCGAGGTCCTTGAGGATGCGCACCACGCCGGACGACGAGGTGGACGAGCCGTACGAGCTGACCGCCATGAACTCCAGCTGAGCGGGCTGGGGCAGCGCTCGCGCGAAGTCGGTCATGAACATCACCGCGCCCTTGAGCACGCCGACCAGCAGCAGATCACCACCGACGTGCTGGTAGTCGTCGTCCACCTGCTTGGCGAGCTCGGTGACCTTGTCGTTGATCTGCTGCTCGGAGATGAGCACAGAAGCAATGTCGCCGTCGTACACGGCCCGGCTTCCCCTCTATCGAATCGACGTGAACACCGGTCCTCCGGCGCCGGTATCCCACCGCCCGAGCCGAACGCCTCGGCATCCCGTCAACCATCCGGCGGCTTGCGGCCCGCCGCTTCCACCAGAAGCGTGCCATGCGCCCGGCGCAGCACAAAGTCACCCGGCAAGGCCGGTCCGCCCTGACCCCGCCAATCCGCCACCAACGCGTCCGCGGCGCGCAGGTGCTCGTCGGTGATCTCCGGAACCCCGCGCGCCAGCAGCCACGCGCGCAACACCCGGCGCCGCAGCGAACCCGGAACTTCCCGCAACGCCAAGGCATCCAGCGTCCCACCCGACTCGACGCGCCCGCGCACCCCGGCGGCCAACTCGTCCAACGCGTCGGCGTCCTCGCGCAGCTGCCGCGCGGTGCGCGCGAGCGCCTCGCGCACCCCGCCCTGCAACACATCTTCCAGCAGCGGAAGGACTTCTGTGCGCAACCGCACACGTGTGAAACGCGCATCCGAGTTGTGCGGGTCCTGCCACGGAACCAGCCCGAGCGCCGCGCAAGCGGCCTCCGTCGTCGCCCGGCGAACGCCCAGGAACGGGCGCGCCCACGGCGGATCCAGCGGCCGCATCCCAGCGATCGACCGGGATCCCGAACCCCGCCCGAGCCCGAGCAGCACGGTTTCGGCCTGATCGTCGAGGGTGTGCCCGAGCAGCACGAGCGAACCCGGCGGACGCTCCGCGCGCAGCGCCGCGTAGCGCGCGCGCCGGGCAGCGGCCTCCACGCCACCACCGCGGCCGACCTCCACCGCGATCACCCGGGCGGAACACCCCAGCTCGCGGAGCTGTTCGGCGGCCCGGGCGGCGACGCCGGCGGAGCCGGCCTGGAGCCCGTGATCCACCACCAAGCCATGCACCGCGACGCCCTCGCGGCGAGCGGCGTGCGACGCGGCAGCGGCGAGCGCCAGCGAGTCCGCGCCGCCGGAGCACGCGACCGCCAGCGGAGCGCCCCGGAACGGGGCCGCCTCGGCGGAGCCGAGGAGGCGCCGGACGGCGGAGCGGACGGCGCTGACGGCGGGATCGGGCGGCGGCACGGCGTCATTCTCCCGTTCCGCGCTCGTGAGCGGTCGTGCCGGTGAGAACCGGCGTTCGCGCTCACGAGGGTCGGTGGCGGGTCAGCCGTGGACGCGACGGATCCAGGCCTCCGGGTCGACGATCTCGGCGCGGGTCGGCAGGGTGTCCGGGGATGTCCAGATCGCGTTGAAGTCGGCCATCCCGATCGCGTCCACGACGTGCCGGGTGAACGCCGCGCCCTGCGCGTACTGGCGGATCTTCGCGTCCACCCCGAGCAGGCTGCGCAGCACGCGGTCCAGCAGGCCGCCGCCCTTGCGCCGCTCGGTGAAGCGCTGGCGGATCGTCGCCACGCTCGGCACCACCCGCGGCCCCACCGCGTCCATCACGTGGTCGGCGTGGCCCTCCAGCAGCGTGGAGATCGCGATGATCCGGTCCAGCGCGGCCCGCTGGCTCGGCGTCTGCAGCAGCTCGATCACCCCGAGCATGCCCGGGCTGGAGTCACCGCTGCTGGAGCGCGCCGAACGGACCTCCCGCAGCACCGCGGGCAGCCGGCCCAGCAGCTCGCCGGTGGTGCCCTCCATCTCGGCCAGCAGCGTGCCCAGGCTCTCCGCGAAGTGCTCGCGCAGCCACGGCACCGCGTTGAACTGCAGCCGGTGCGTCGACTCGTGCAGGCACACCCACATCCGGAAGTCGTCGCCCGGCACGCCCAGCGACTTCTGCGCCGCGACGATGTTCGGCGCCACCAGCAGCAACCGGCCGCGCTGCCCGGCCACGCCGGATTCGCCGTACGGGTCGAACTGGCCGAGCACCTTGCCGCCGAGGTAGGCGAGCACGACTCCGGCCTGCACCCCGGCGCTGCGCGCGCTGATGCCGCCGAGGAGGTCGTTGCCCCGCAGCAGCTGCGAGTCCGCTGTGGACAGTGCGGCATCGGTGAGCTCGGCGAGGCCGTCCGCCGCGCCGCGCACCCAGGCCGGCCGGTCGACGACGTCGCCCTCGGCGATCGGCAGGTCCAGGCCGAGGCCGGTCTGCTCGCGGACGTGCGATTCGGCTTCGACGCTGAACCGCCGCAGCGAGCGCACCGCCTGTTCGGCCTCGGACCGCGGCACCTCGGGTCCCGGCTTCATCAACCGGACCGCGGTGGCGACGGCGACGTTCCAGTCCAGCGCCCGATGCTCCCCGGCGGCGCCCCGGTCCTGCGGCGTGGGCAGGGTGGAAGGTCGGGCGTTCACACGACCGACCGTACCCGCTCGTCACCCCGGCAGGTACCTCACATTCGTGCGCCCACCGCCCGCACTCCAGGCCGTCCCCGGCGCCGCCTCCGAAGCTCCGCGATGCGGAACTCCGGTACCGCCAAGCCCGGCTTCACCTGAGCCCGGACACCTGTTCCCAGGCGGGAAAGTTCCCGATTTTGCCGGAAATCGGGAACTCCTGACCGGCCTCGCTAGCAGCCGCAGGCGCTCAGGGCTCCGGCCAGCTTGTCCAGGGCCGGTCGGGCCGCCGCCGAACTCGTTCCGTTCGAGACCAGCGCGAACACCAGCAGGCGGCCGTCCTTCGTCACCACCGTTCCGGCCAGGCTGTTCGCGCCGTCCAGGGTGCCGGTCTTCGCCCGCACCCAGCCCTGTCCCACACCGTCCTGGTAGCGGCTGGCCAGGCTGCCGCTGCCGCCCGCGATCGGCAGGCCGGGCAGCAGCGCCCGCAGCTTCGCGGCCTGCGGCGGCAGCCCGCCCTCCGGGCTCGCCGGGGCGGTCGCCGACGCCAAGAGCTCGGCGAGCAGTTTCGGCGTGACCCGGTCCTCCAGCGACAGCCCGCTGCCGTCGGCCATCGTCGATCCGCCCACGTCGAAGCCGTTCTGCCGGAGCACGTCGAACACCGCCTTGGTGCCGCCCGCGAACGACGGCTCGTTCCCGGTGGCGATGGCGACCTCGCGGGTCAGCGCCTCGGCGAGCATGTTGTCCGAGCGCTGCAGCGTGGTTTCGACCATGTCCTGCACGGTCGCCGACTGCACCTGCCCGAGCACCTGCGCGTTCGGCGGCGCCGTGCCCTCCGACACGTACGCCAGCCCGAGGCCCAGCCGGGTCGCCAGCTCCTGCGCGGTCTGCATCGCCGGGGTCTGCGAGCGCGGGCTGGTGTCCCGCGTCGGGTCGGCCCGGCCGCCGTCGAGCATCGCCGACTGCATCGGCGAGTAGAACCCGGCCGCCACGTCCTGCGGCAGCCAGCCCTGGGCGACCTCCGGTCCGGTGTACCGGCTGGTGTCGACCTGCACGGACGACACGTTCCCGCCGGTCGCGGCCATGACCTGCGCCGCCAGGTCGTCGAGCCGCGGCGCGCCGTCGTACACCGACTCCTCTCCCGCCGGGAGCTTCGACAGCGTCGGGTCGCCTCCGCCGACCAGCACCACGCTGCCCGGCGTGCTGCCGCGAACGACCTTGGTGGTGAAGCGGTGCTGGTGGTCGAGCGCGAGCAGCGCCGCGCTGGTGGTCAGCAGCTTGCCGGTGGACGCGGGCATGAGCGCCTGGCCCTGGTTCTGCTGCCACAGCACCGAGCCGGTCTGGGCGTCGAGCACGACGCCGCCGAGCGTGCCCAGGGACTGGGTGTCGGAGAGCGGGCCCGCCAGCGCCGAGCGGATGCCGGACTGCTGCGGCTGCGGCGCGTTCCGGTCGAGCGGCTTGATCGACGGGTCGAGCCGCACCGGTGCGGGCGGCTCCGCGATCTGCGTCTTCATCAGGGCGTCGACCAGCTGCGGGCCGAACGCGATGCCCGCCCCGAGTAGCACGACGACGGCCACGGCGACCGCGATCAGCGTCTTGCGCCGTCGCGGCGGCTCGGCCTTCGGCGGCTCCGCCCGCACCGGCGGCGTGGGCGGCACGGGCGGCGGGATCCGCTGCGGCTGCGCCCGCGAGCCGGTCAGGCCCGCGAAGTCCTCGGGGGCTGCCGGTTGCGGCGCGGCGAGACCGGCGAAGTCCGCAGGCGTTGCGGCCTGCGGCTCGATGCGCTGCGGCTGCGCCCGGGGTGGGGCCAGGCCCGCGAAGTCATCGGGCGACGCGGTCGGCCCGGGCGGCGGGAGCGGCCGGCCGGAGGGCTTGGCGTGCGGCGCGGTCAGGCCCGCGAAGTCCGCAGCCGACGCGGCGCGCGGCGGCGGGCCGTTGAAGTCGGGCCGGGCGAACTGCTGCGTCTGCTCGGCGGGAGCGACCGGCGGCACGGCCTTGAACTGCTGCGTCGCGGGCCCCGGGTCGGCGGCGCGCAGCGCTTCGAGGTCCTTGAGATCGATCCGGGTGGTCTTCTCGGACTCGGTCTCGGCCGGGATCCTCGCGATCTGCTGCGTCGAATCGATGGGCTCGGACTGCTTGGGCGCGTCGATCCGCGGGATCTGCTGCGTCTCGTGGATCTGCGGCTGCCCGGCGAGACCGGCGGCCTCGACCCGGCTGATCTGCTGCGTCTGCTCGACGCCGCTGGGCGGCGGTGCCGCCGGGGTGCCGCTCGGCGGCGGTGTCGCGTCGGTGATCGGCGAGAACTGCTGGGTCTGCTCGATCGGCGCGACCGGCGGCTCGACGACCCGAGCTTTTTCTCCGGCGCCGTCCGCGGGCTCGGGTTCCGGCTCGGCGGCGTCTTCGCCGGGCGGAGCCGGCTCGGCGGCGTCTTCGCCGGGCGGAGCCGGCTCGGCGGCGGCACCGGTCTCCAGCTCGGGCGTCGTCGCGGTTCCGGCATCCGCTTCGGCCTCGGCGGTCGCCGTGGTCTCCGCGTCGTCCGCCCCGGCTTCGGCCGCATCGGCTGCCGTGCCGGCGGCGGCTTCGGCCTCGGTGGCGTCTGCCGACTCGGTGTCCTGAGCAGCCTCTTCGGACTCGGTCCCCGAGGACGGCTCGGCCTTGGTGTCGGCCTGCTCCGGGGCGGAGTCCGCAGTCGCGGCAGGGGCCTCGGTGTCCGCAGGTTCCGCATCGGGCTCGGAGTCGCTCGGCTCGGCTTCCGCTTCTCCCCCGACCGGAGCACCGGATTCGGCGGGCGAGCCGGCTTCAGCAGCGGTTCCCGACTCCTCTTCGGCACCGGTCGTCCCGGTCTCGGCTTCCGCCGCGGCTTCGGCACCGGTCGTCCCGCCCTCGGCCTCCGATTCCGCAGCGGCTCCGGCTTCGGCCTCGCTGGCTTCGGCTTCGGGCTCACCAGCGGATTCGGGGCCGGATTCGGCTGCCTCGCCCGCATCCGTCGCCTCGTCGGATTCGGCAGCGAGTTCGGCTTCAGCCGCAGGTTCGTCGGCAGCGGGTTCGGCTTCAGCCGCAGGTTCGTCCAGTGCGGAGTCGGCTTCTACCTCGGCGTCGGTGCTGGGGAAGACCGGTTCGGCTTCGTCGCCGGACTCGGCAGCACCGGATTCCGCGCCGACGCCTTCCTCTGCCGCCGGCTCGGGCTCGGAGGCCGGATCCTCGTCGGCTTCGGCCTCGGCCTCGTCGGCCTGCGCTTCCGCCTCGTCGTCGGCCTGCACTTCGGCCTCGTCGTCGGCCTGCGCCGCCGCATCCGACGCGGGTTCTTCGCCGAGGCTTCCGGCGACGCGCTTCGTCGAGCTCGCAGCCTCTTTCGCCGCCCCGCCGGCCTCGGCGGTGATCGGCATGGTCTCCTGGACCGCGCCATCCTCGGCGGCCTGCGAAGACGCATCAGCGGCGGCCGTCTTCAGCCGCGCGGTCTGCTGCACGGCGGCCTCGTCGTCGTCCGAAGCCCCGGCCTGCGAGTCGCTGTCCGGCTCTTCGCGATCGACGGTCTTCAACCGCGCCGTCTCCACCTCCTGAGGAGGCTGTTCCTCACTCCCGGCGGCGGTCTTCAGCCGCGCGGTCTCCGGCTCTTCCGAAGGCTGCTCGTCGGCGACGGTCGACAGCCTCGCGGTCTCCGCCCCGGCGTCATCCTCGTCAGGCTCTTCGAGGCTGCCCGCGACCCGCTTCGACGCGGTCGCCGGCTGCTCGGCCGATGTGTCGTTGATCTCATCGGATTCGCCGGAATGCTCGGAATCCGCGGCGTCCGACGAGGTCACGGCCTCGGTCGCCGGCTTCGGGTCGTTCCGGGGCGGGGTGCTCTTCGACGGCTCCGCGTCGTCGGCGGGCCGGTCCGGCGGCGTGCCGTCCTGGGACGACGCAGCGGTTCGGGTCGGGCTCTCGCTATCCGGTGCTGACGCGCGGACGTCGGTTTCGGCCACCTCACCCCCGGTGTTCTGGGGTTCGGGCACGTGCTCCTCCTCGACGGATCGTCAGCCTGCCAGATTGCGAGCTCCCACACTGCGGTGGGGCTCGGTGAGCCACCGTGGTCCACACTAGACGTGGTCGCGCGCGCGAGCGGGCGGCCGCATCCGACGCAAGACGAGTGAGGAACCGCGTGGACTTCGACGTCACGATCGAGATCCCCAAGGGGAACCGGAACAAGTACGAGGTGGACCACGAGACCGGACGCATCCGTCTCGACCGGACGCTGTTCACCGCCACCCAGTACCCGGCGGACTACGGGTTCGTCGAGGACACCCTGGGCGAGGACGGCGACCCGTTGGACGCGCTGGTCCTGGTGCAGGAGCCCACGTTCCCCGGCTGCCTGATCAAGTCCCGCGCCATCGGCATGTTCCGGATGCGCGACGAGAAGGGCGGCGACGACAAGGTCATCTGCGTGCCCTCGGATGACCCGCGGCAGGAGCACCTGCGCGACATCCACCACCTCGCCGAGTTCTACAGGCTGGAGATCCAGCACTTCTTCGAGGTGTACAAGGACCTGGAGCCGGGCAAGAGCGTGGAGGGCGCGACGTGGGTCGGCCGCACCGAGGCCGAAGCGGAGATCAAGCGCTCGTACGAGCGGGCCAAGGAACAGGGGCACTGAACCACCGCCCCGCAGGAGGGCCCCCACCGCGCTGGATGCGGTGAGGGCCCTTCGCTTTTCCGGGCGAACGTTTCCGCAGGTGATCGCCCGTGCGCGCGTTGGATCGCTATGGCACCCCACCGCGCTCACGGGCCCTGACCAGCGGCTCGGCAAACTTATCCACAGGCTTGTGGATAACAGGGTTTTCTGTGGATAAGTCGCCGTCCTGTGGATAACTCGTGCAATTTCAATGGAAATCGACGGTCCGATTTCCATTGAAATTGCGGCGCCGGTCAGTCCAGGCGGATGTCGCGCAGGAACCAGGTGAGCGCGAAGGCCACCAGCACCACGCAGCCGCCGACGAAGAACACCGTGTCCATCGAGCTGGCGAAGCCCTCCAGGACCGGCCGCGCCAGGCGCGGGTCCAGGCCGTACAGGAACGACGTGTCGTTGATGTCGATCCCGGCCGCGCCGCCCGACTGCAGCGCCTCGACGAACGTCCTGTTCACCGGGTTCGCCAGCACCTCCGGGTCGCGCAGCGCGGCGGTGAACTCCGGCGTGGCGAACGCCGCGCGCGTCGAGTCCGCGATCCGCCCGCCGACCGTGCTGAACAGCACCGACAGGAACGCCGCCGCGCCGACGGTGCCGCCGGTCTGCCGGAACAGGTTCACCGACGCGGTCGCCACGCCCATGTCGCGCGAGGTGGCGCCGGTCTGCACGACGAGCGTCAGGGTCTGCATCAGCATGCCCAGTCCGCCGCCCATGATCACCGCGGTCAGTCCCACCTGGACCAGCGAGGTGTCCACGCCGATCAGGCTGAACAGGAACAGCGCGGTGGCCATGAACGCGGCGCCGACGATCGGGAACACCTTCAGCCGGCCGGTCTTGGAGATCAGCTTGCCGACGACGCCGGTCGACACCATGATCCCGGCGGTCATCGGCAGCAGCATCATCCCGGCCTCGGTCGGGTTCAGGCCCTTGACGATCTGCAGGTACAGCGGCACGGAGCTCAGCCCGCCGAACATGCCGATGCCGACCAGGAAGTTCAGCAGGTTGCCCATCCGGAACGACGGCCGCCGGAACATCCGCAGCGGCAGCAGGGCCTCGGCGCCCGCCCGGTTCTCGGCGAACACGAACAGCAGCAGCCCGACCGCGCCGATGCCGTACATGGTCAGCGAGGTCGACGACAGCCAGCCCCACTCGCGGCCCTGCTCGGCGACGGTCAGCAGCGGCACCAGCAGCACGACCAGCGCCACCGCGCCCAGGTAGTCGATGCGGTGCCGGACCCGCTCGGTGGTCACGTTGAGCACCTTGGCGACGACGGCCAGCGCCGCCAGCCCGACCGGCAGGTTCACCAGGAACACCCAGCGCCAGCCGTCGATGCCGAGGAAGCTGTCCAGGCCGGCGAACAGGCCGCCGATCACCGGGCCGATCACGCTGGCGGTGCCGAACACCGCCATGAAGTAGCCCTGGTAGCGGCTGCGCTGCCGGGCGGGGACCATGTCGGCGATGATCGTCAGCGCCAGCGACATCAGCCCGCCGCCGCCGAGGCCCTGGATGGCGCGGAACGCGGCGAGCTCGTAGATCGAGTTCGCCATCCCGCACAGCAGCGAGCCGGCCAGGAACAGCGAGATCGCGGTCAGGTAGAGGGGCTTGCGGCCGTAGATGTCGGAAAGCTTGCCGTACAGCGGCGTGGTGATCGTGGCCGTGATCAGGTAGGCCGTGGTCACCCAGGCCTGCGCGGTCTGCCCGTGCAACTGGTCGGCGATGACCCGGATCGCCGAGCCGACGATGGTCTGGTCGAGCGCACCCAGGCCCATGCCCAGCATCAGGCCGGTGAGCACGGTCAGGATCTGGCGGTGGGTCAGTGCGGGTGCCGGGGCCTGCGCCGGGGGCACAGCCGTTTCCGACATGGCTTTCCCTTTCAGGGGTTGCTCCTCGGGATGGGCCGGCGTGCGAGGCCGGCGGGAGCGCTGCGGCACGAACATCCCCAGAAATTTGCTTGCAGCACTCAACTAGTTGGCGCGGTCAAGCATGACCTCGGATCAAATGCGAAGCAACTTCGTTTCCTGTGCCCTGGGCCACGTCAGCGCCGTCGCGACGGCCTGCCCATCCCCAGCGTCGTGCCGTCGGCCCGGCGGAGCACGACGACCGGAGCCGTCGCGGCGTGCTTGCCGCTGCCCGGCGTGAACCGCTCGCGCGGCGAACGCGGTTGGTAGAACCAGGCGAGCTCGGTCCGCGCCCGCGCCACCGCGCGCCGCCGGCGCAGCTGCCTGCCGATCGCCGGGGCGAGCACCGCCAGGCCGGACATCGTCGCTACCGCCATCCACCAATGCATCCCCGCTCCCTTCCTCAGGAGGAGGAATGGCACTCGGCCCGGCTCGTGATGCGACGGCCGTCGATACCCCCCGAATGGCCTAGCGGAAAATTCAACGCATGTTGATTTCTTGGCCATCGGCGAGCTACCTTGCTCCCAACGGCGAGGGAGGTACGCGATGAGCACCCTGGAGACCCGAACCCTGCTCGACCTCGGTGAGATCGGCGCCGGCGACGGCGAGCTCGTCGGCGGCAAGGCCGCGAACCTGGGCGAGCTGTCGGCGGCCGGCTTCCGGGTGCCACCCGGCTTCTGCATCAGCACGCACGCCTACGACGAGGTCTGCCGGGAACCGGCCGAGGACCTGCTGGACCGGCTGCCCGGCTCGGCCGCCGAGATCCGCTCCCGCCTGGCCGGCGCCGAGCTCCCGGCCGGGCTGGCCGCCGAGATCACCGCCGCCTACGCGGAGCTCGGCCCGGACGCGCCGGTGGCGGTGCGCTCCTCCGCGACCGCCGAGGACCTGCCGCACGCCAGCTTCGCCGGCCAGCAGGACACCTACTTGAACGTCGTCGGCGAGGCCGCGCTGCTGGACGCGGTGCGACGCTGCTGGAGTTCGCTCTGGACGGACCGGGCCGTGGCCTACCGCGCCGCCAACGGCATCGACCACCGCACGGTGCGGCTGGCCGTCGTCGTGCAGCGCATGGTCGACGCGACCGCGGCCGGCGTGCTGTTCACCGCGAACCCTGTCACCGGGCGGCGGTCCGAGGCTGTGATCGACGCGAACACCGGGCTCGGCGAATCGGTGGTATCGGGCTCGGTCACCCCGGACCACTTCGTGGTGGAGTCCGGCCGGGTCACCGCGAAGCGACTCGGCGACAAGCCCGCCAGCATCCGGCCGAAGCCCGGCGGCGGCACGGAATCCGTTGCGCAGCAAGCCGATCTGCCGTCGATCACGGACGACCAGGCCGCGGCGCTCGCCGCGCTGGGCGCGGAGGTGGCGCGGCACTACGGCGCGCCGCAGGACATCGAGTGGGCCATCGACGGCGACGGCACCGTCTGGCTGACCCAGTCGCGGCCGGTCACCACGCTGTTCCCGCTGCCCGCCGAGCCGCTCGGCGGCCTGCACGTCTACCTGTCGATCAACGTGGTGCAGGGCGTCTACCGGCCGATCACGCCGCTGGGCGCGGCGACGCTGGCGCTGATGCTCACCAACCTGATGCGCAACATCGGCATCCCCGCCGAGGGCCACCGCCCGAAGCCGTGGCGGCAGGCCGACGGCTGGCTGTTCGCCGACATCACCGGCATGACCCGCAGCAGGATCGGCCGCGCCATCGGCCTCCGGTTGTTCGCGGTGGCCGAAGCCCGCGCCGGCAAGGTCTTCGAGTCGCTGCTCGACGATCCGCGACTCCCCCTGGACCCGAAGATCCCGTGGCCGCTGCTGCGCCGGATCGGCGGAATCCTGTTGCGCACCAAGGCACCCATCCAACTCGCGCGCACGCTGCGCGATCCCGCGCGCACCCGCGAGCAGCTCTTCGGCATGGTGCCGGAGATCCGGGCGGCCCTGGCCGCCGATGAGCCGTCGTCCGCACGCGAGCGGCTGGCCGCGGCGCGGCGGGGCATCGCGGAGGTCGCGGTCCCGCGCATCGCACAGATCCCGCCGCGGATGCTGCCCGTCCTCCTCCTCAGCCGGCTGCTGCCGAAGCTGGTCGGCCGGGCCGCCACCGCCGAGGAGGTGCAGATCGTGCTGCGCGGCATCCCGCACAACGTCACCACCGAGATGGACCTGGAGCTGTGGGGCATCGCGCAGCTCGCCCGCCGGGATCCCGGAACCGCCCGGCTGTTCGGCGAATCCTCCCCCGACGAGCTCGCCGCGCGCTACCGGGACCGGGCACTGCCCACCGACGTCCAAAGTGGACTCGATGACTTCCTGGCGCGCAACGGGCACCGGACGGTGGCGGAGATCGACGCCGGCGTGCCGCGCTGGTCCGAGGACCCGACGCACGTGCTCGGGCTCGTCGCGAACTACGTGCGGACGGGCGGGAGCGGGCACGACGCCGACGAGCAGTACCGGCGTGGTGTGGCCGAGGCGGAGCGGACGGCCGCCGAGATCGTGTCCCGGCTGCGGCGCCGGAATCCGCTGCGCGCACGGGTCGCCGGGTTCGCGGTGGACCGGGTGCGGCAGCTCGCCGGGCTCCGCGAACTGCCGAAGTACTGCATCGTGCTGGCGATCGCGAACGCCCGCCGCCACCTGCAGGCCGTGGGCGAGGAACTCGCCTCGAACGGCCGCCTGGAACGCGCGGACGACGTGTTCTTCCTGGAATACGAGGAGATCGACGCGGCCATCTCCGGCGCCGACCACCGGGATCTGGTGGCCCGGCGCCGCGAAACGCATGAGAGGGAGCTGCGGCGCCGGAACCCGCCGCGCGTGCTGCTCTCGGATGGCACCGAGCCCGAGGCGGCGCTGCCGGTGGCGACGGTCGACGGCCAGTTGGCCGGGACTTCGGCTTCGGCGGGCACCGTGACCGGGACGGCGCGCGTGGTGCACGATCCGGTCCGCGCGCAGCTCGCGCCCGGCGAGATCCTGGTCGCGCCGTCCACCGATCCGGGCTGGACGCCGCTGTTCCTGACCGCGGGCGGCCTGGTGATGGAGATGGGCGGGCCGAACTCGCACGGCGCGACGGTGGCCCGGGAGTACGGAATCCCCGCGGTGGTGGGCGTTCCCGACGCCACCACCCGCATCGTCGACGGCCAGCGGATCACCGTGCACGGCTCGGCCGGAACCGTCGAGCTCGCCTGACGACGATGGCCCCCGCCGGTTCGGCGGGGGCCATCGAGTCGTCATCGGGGGCGCCGTCGGCGGAAGCGTCCGCCGGTGCAGCGGTGCAGTCGATCGCGTTCTTCGGTTGTCGACTTCCGGTGTGGCAGGCGCGGTCAGGCGCCGAGCTGGTTGACGCCGCCGAGCGGGCCGTGGCTGACCACGTCGTTGACCTTGTCCAGCGCCGTGGCCGGGTCGGTCTTGCCGACCGGGAGGTTGCCGGTCAGGCTGCCCAGCGGGCCCTGCGGGCCGGCGATGCCGCCGAGCGCGTCGCCGCTGCGGGACAGCGGCAGCTGGCTATCGGCGAGCGGGGTGCTGGACGCCACGCCGTTGACCGCCTCGCCGACCATGTCGACGTCCTGCTGCGCGGGCTTGGTCTGCGGCCCGCCCGGCAGCGCCGAGTCCGCGCCGACCGGCAGCAGGTCGTTGGTCGGGCCGCCGGTGCGGGCCACGGGCGAGGCCTGCAGGGCGGGGACGACGCCGCCGACCGGCGTCGCGCCGAGCGCGCTGCTCGGGTCGAGGCTCTTGCCGCCGGTCACGCCGCCGAGCAGGGCGCCGGCCGGGGTGCTGCCGAGCGGGTCGCCGCCGCTGCGGCCGGCGAGGTGCTCCTCGACCGGGACGACGTCGCCCACGGTCTGCTGCGCGGAGTGCAGCGTGCCCCCGAAGTGGTAGGCCGTCTGCGCGAGGTTGTTGTCCGTGGGCAGCTCCGCGGGCAGCTGCGGGGTCTCGGCCGCGTTCGCGGTAGCTGCGAAGCCGACCGCGCCGGCGCCGCTGACCAACACAGCGGCCGCTGCGGTAAGGGTGCGCTTCATCGCAATGCTCCTCTCTGCACAGGCCGATTCCTGTGCGCCGGGCCGGAGATTACGGAAGGATCACCCACCACCATTCAGCGATCACATAAGTGGGAAATGTGGACATTCAGTGATCGTTTCCCGCTAAATAACGCCACTTTCGTGTATATGACACGGAAGTGATTACTGGCCGATTCCCTCCGTCGATGCCGACGGCAATCGGCGCGCCCGCTCGGCCCGCAGCGACTCGACCGCGTCGGCGAACTCCGCGTAGGCCTCGCTCTCGCTGTCGAACCGCCGGTACCGGCCCACCCGCAGCTCCACCGACTCGTACTCGCGCTCCAGCGCGTCGCCGGCCTGCTGGCACGCGGCCGACCGGTCGCGGTACTTGGCATGCCCGGCGAACGCCGCCGCCACCGCCACCAGCAGGCACAACGCCACCGCGACCCACCGGAAGTCCACGGCGGACACCGATGCCGCCGTCGCGGTCGCGGCGACGATCGAGCCGCCGATGATCACCGTCTGCAGGACGTTGTCCTTCCAGCGGTCCCGCCGGGCCTCGCTCCGGTAGCGCTCGATGAGCTCCGGCAGCTGCGCCCGGTAGCGCTTGTGCGCCCCCAGCAGATCCCCAGGCCCCAGTTCGTCCAGCAGGTGCTCGCGGTGCGCGTACTCCAGCGCGCGCAGTTCTGATTCCACCGCGCGAACCTTAAAGTGCTGCTGGTAGAGGAATTTCGCCGACACCGCCAGCGAGGCCAGTGCCAGCGCGAACACGATCGCGGCCGGCAGTGCGGACGTCCATAACCACAGCGCGGCCGCGGCCGCGCCGATCAGCAACAGATTGCCCGGCACCGCCCAGACCAGCAGCAGCCGCTGCACCAGCCGCGCCCGGTAGTGCTCCTCGGATCGCTCGGCGATCCGGCGTTCCCAGTCCGCCGGCCGACCGCCCCCGGCGAGCACTCCACCGCCGACGATCCCGGCCGCATCCACTCGCTCCATCACATCGATCCTTCCAGCGCGTTAGTGCGATCGAAGTAGCTCCCGGAGCACCACGACAATCGACCAGGAGGGTGATGATCCATTCGGCCGATCGGTCCACTGCCGGATGTGCCGGGTGATCGTCGCTGAGTTCGCGCGACGCTGCACGATCGATAACGCGCAGTGATAACAGCGAGTACTGCCGCGCCCGACGCCGTGGGCGCGGTTTCCGGGGCCTGCCACTCTGACAGCGGCCGCGGCGCACCGGTCGACTGGGGGCGCTACCGGTCCGTCAGCTCGGCGTCCACGTCGCGGTAGAACTGCTCCGGATCCACCGGCTGCCCGGCGACCTCGATCTGGAAGTGCAGGTGCGGTCCGGTGGATTCGCCCCGATCGCCCATGGTCGCGATCTGCTCCCCGGCGCGCACCTCTTCCCCGACCTCGACGAAATCCTCGTCGATGTGGCCGTAAATCGAAACGACGTCGCCGCGGTGCGCAATTCTGATCCACATGCCGTATCCGGAGGCCGGGCCGGAATCGATGACGGTGCCCCGGGCGGCGGCGCGGATCGGCGTGCCGATGTCGTTGGCGATGTCCACGCCGTTGTGCATGGTGCCCCAACGGCCGCCGAAGCCGCTGCTGATCTCGCCGTCCGCCGGAGACACCCACGCATCGTCCGACTCGTCCGCCGGCGCGGGCTTGGCGGGTGAGCGCGCGGCGAAGTGCACGGCCAGGTCGGGCCTGGGCTTCGGGGGCTGCTGGTGGGCATCGTGCACAACCGGAGCGGCAAGGGCTCCTGCGGTGCAAAAAGCGCCGCCGAGGAGCAGGCCGGTCAACACGGCGGCCGCGGTCTTCTCTCGCATTGCCATTGCGCTTTTCCACTCCTCCCGCCGCCGCGGTATTCACGCGGCGGCCGGGCCGAATTCCGCACCTGATCGCCGGTCATTCGAATCCGGCAGGCGAGCGGTTCCGGGCAAGATTGGAGCTGAACTGCGGAGGAAATGCATTGGGAACTGGCTCAATGGCATGAATGCCGGGCAATTCGCGGTGTCCCGCACGCAGGTGTCGGCGAATCCACCACAAGGAATCGCCACCGACACCGAGCGTCCACAGTGGTCGCAAGTCTCGGTGAACGGCGCGCGGCCCGGACCCGAAGCCCCTTCACCCGACCACGGAGGGTGCCGGGCGCGTCCATTCCGCCCGGTCACCTCCCCGGTCGGCACACCACCCGACCGGCAGTCACACGATCGAGTTAGAAACGGGCCCGCGCGGCGGTGCGGGTAGCGGCCCCGGCCGCCGGGTGCGCGACCGCGAGCCTCCCGGGCCGCCCGGGAGGCTCGCGCCCGGTCACCTGGGCTCGACGAACTGGACGTCGAGCTGGATCTTCACCACGTCGCCGAGCAGCGCCTCGCCGGCGCCGAAGTTGATGCCGTAGTCGCGGCGGCGGATCTCGCCGTTGGCCTCGAACCCGGCGTGCCGGCTGCCGTCGGGGAGGTCCTGCACGCCGCCGAACTCGACGTCGAAGGCGATCGGCCTGGTCACCTCGCCGATGGTCAGCTCCCCTTCGAGGGTCCAGTCCTCGCCTTCGCCGCTCAGCCGGGTGGAGCGGAAGGCCAGCGTCGGGCGCTTCTCGACGTCGAGCAGGTCGGGGGCGAGGACGTGCGCGTCGCGGTCGGCGTTGCCGGTGTCGATGGACGCGACGGCCACGGTGGCGTTGATCGCGCTGCCGTCGAGCGTCCCGCCGACCACCAGTTCGGCGTCGACCTCGGCGAAGCGGCCCCGCACCTTCGAAACCCCGAGGTGGCGGATCGCGAAGCCGACCGAGGAGTGCAGCGGGTCCAGCGCCCAGCGGCCGGTCTTGAGGGGCAGTGCGGTCGTTTCAGTCGTCATGGCTCGAACCTGCCCGGCTCGCCGCCGCGGAGGGAGACCGCGCTGAGACTGTCCCTGGCAGGGCCACCACCGGAGTGCCGCGAGCAGGTAGGTTCCGATCGTGCGCGACAACGAGTTCGGAGCCTTCCTGCGCGCCCGCCGGGAGGCCATCACCCCGGCCGAGGTGGGCCTGCCCACCGGGCCGCGTCGGCGGACGCCCGGGCTGCGGCGCGCCGAACTGGCCACGATCGCCGGGATCAGCGTCGAGTACCTCACCAGGCTGGAGCAGGGCCGGGACCGCCACCCGTCCCCCGAGGTGCTGGGCGCCATCGTCGACGCCCTGCGGCTGTCCACCGAGGATCGCGAG
This sequence comes from Saccharopolyspora sp. NPDC003752, assembly GCF_053605825.1. NCBI lineage: Bacteria > Bacillati > Actinomycetota > Actinomycetes > Pseudonocardiales > Pseudonocardiaceae > Saccharopolyspora > Saccharopolyspora sp. NPDC003752. Next base: position 36,957 of record NZ_JBSGJZ010000056.1, read on the forward strand.
CAGCTGTGGCTGATCCTCGGCCACGACAAGCCGACCGCGCTGTGCCCGCGGGTGGCCGAGCCGCCCGGCCAGGCCGTGCGCCCGAGCGTGCAGGCGATCCTCGACCGGCTCGAACCCGGCCCGGCACTGGTGATCAACCGGGTCTGCGACGTGCTCGCGTGCACCGGCGGCTACCGGCGGCTGGCGGGGCCGCTCGGCGTCCTGGACGCCGATGCGCCGAACCTGCTGCGCTACGTGTTCACCGACGACCGCGCCCGCGCCGCGCATCCCGAGTGGCCGCGCATCGCCGACGGCCTCGCCAACTTCCTGAAGCACGGGTTCCGCGTCGACGACCCGCACTCCGCGGACCTCGCCGCGGAGCTGACCGATGCCGCCGGGGCGTCCTTCACCAGCCGGTTCGAGACGCCCGCCGCCGTGCTCCAACGCACCGGCGCGGAGCGCTGGGTGCATCCCGAGGTCGGCGAGCTGCTGCTGGGCTTCGAGATCGTGGAACTGCCGGACGTCGACCAGCGGATGATCATCTACCTGCCGGCCGACGAAGCGACCTCCGCGGCGCTCGACCGCCTCGACGGCCGCCAGCCCGGCGCCCTCCGGGCGGTCTCCGGCTGACCCGCTCGTGAGCGCCGAGTCCGGTTCTTGCCGGACTCAACGCTCACGACAGCGCGCCCCGGCTCGTGAGCGAAGGCTCCGGTTCTTGCCGGACTCAGCGCTCACGAACGCCACTCGCCCGGCGACAGCGTGAGGACGCCTGGGATCGCGGCGAAGGCGCGCCGGGCGCAGTCGACCAGGTCGTCGCGGGTGTGCGAATCCTCCCGCGCCAGCCACATCTCCATCGCGCGGTGGAACGCGGCGATCAGCAGGTCCATCACCAGGCGGGCGCGCACGTCGGCCTGATCGGGCAGCCCGAAGCGGCGGTGCAGGGTCTCCATCGCGGCACGGGTGGTCCGGCCGCAGAACTGCAGGCCGTGCGCGTCCATCGACGGCGTCGCGGCGGCCAGCCGCCTGCTGAGCAGCACCCGCTCCGCCCAGCCTTCGGCGGGCATCCGCTGCAGCGCCGCGAGCAACACGTCCTGCGCGACCTCCAGCAGCGGGCGGTCGTCCGGCTCGCGGGTTTCGAGGGCGGCCAGGAACTCGGTCCAGAGGTCTTCGGTCGGTGCCAGCGCCACGTCTTCCTTGCAGCCGAAGTAGCGGAAGAACGTGGTCTTGGAGACCTCGACCGCCTCGCACAGCTCGTCGACCGTCGTGGCGTCGAAGCCCTGCTCGGTGAACTTCGCCAGGGCGGTGTCGATCATCGCCTGCCGGGTGCGCAGCTTCTTGCGCTCGCGCAGCGAGACGGGGCGGGACGGGGCGCTCATCGCGGACAGATTACCCGAGCCCTAGTGTGACCCGAAAACTTATGGTACTCAGTTACATAAGTAACTGGATCACATTCATGCGAGGAACCATGCGCGCACTGCTCGTCGACCGCTCGGCACCCGGCGGCCTCCGCCTCGGCCTGGCCCCGGATCCCGTTCCCGCGCCGAACCAGGCACTGGTGCGGGTCACGGCGACCTCCCTGAACTACGGCGAAGTGCGGCACATCCTGGAGGAATCCCCGGACGGCAGCGTCCTCGGCTGGGACGCGGCGGGAGTCGTCGAGCGCGCGGCGGCCGACGGCTCCGGCCCGGCGGAAGGCACGCCGGTCGTCACCCTGGCCCCGGACGGCGCGTGGGCCGAACTCCGAGCCGTCGACACCCACCTGATCGGCACCGTCCCGCAGGGCGCCGACCTCGGCGCGATCAGCACCGTTCCGGTGGCCGGCGCGAGCGCACTGCGCGCGCTGCACCGGATCGGGCCGATCCTCGGCAAGCGGGTGCTGGTCACCGGCGCCACCGGTGGGACCGGGCGATATGCCGTGCAGCTGGCGCGGATGGGCGGCGCGCACGTCACCGCGTCCACCGGGAATCCGGCCGCGCACGGCGACGGGCTGCGCGCGCTCGGCGCGCACGAGGTGGTGTCCAACCCGGCCGAATCGGCCACAGTGGACGGTGTGGTCGACCTGGTCGGCGGCGAGCAGCTGGTGGCCGCCCACGACCGGCTCGCCGAGGGCGGCACGCTGGTGGCGGTCGGGCACACCACCGGCGGGGGCGAGAACTTCCCGTTCGGCGCGCTCTTCGGCGCTCCGGAGCGGCACGACCGCGCGATCGCCACGTTCTTCCTGCTCCGCTGCACCGGCCTGGCACCGGACCTGACCTGGCTGGCCGAGCGCATCGCGACCGGCGACCTGGACCCGCAGGTGTCCTGGCGCGGCGCCTGGGACCGCGCCCCGGAGGCGATCGAGGCGCTGCTCGGCCGGAAGCTGCACGGCAAGGCGGTCCTCGAAATCTCTTGAGGACCACCTAGGTTCGTTGCCATGGCAAGGAAGATCGTGGTTATCGGGGCGGGCATCGTCGGGGCATCGATCGCGGCGCTGCGACAAGCCGTCGAGCTTCCCCGGCCTGGACGGCCTCCGCCCGGACCGCTTCGCCGGTCAGGACCCGGCGGACCTCGAAGCCCGCGCACTTCGGCTGTACCGGGACATCTACGCCAGCCTGTGACCCGTGTGTGTTTCGTGCTGCTATGGCAGCACAAAGCACACACGGGTCACCGCAACGGCTCGTGAGCACTTCGGGCTGCCATAGCGGCCCGAAGTGCTCACGGTGCAAGGCTTCAGCCCGCGGCGGCCATCACGGCCCGCAGGCTCGACGCGACGACCGAGACGTCGATCCCGACCGCCCACGCGGTGCCCTCGGCAGTGCGGTGCTCCAGGTACGTCGCGGCGCGCGCCGCACGCCCCGGCTCGATCGACTGCTGGACGAGGCTCACGATGTCCACCGTCCGGTCGTGCTCCGCCAACATCTGCACCAGTGCGGACACGGCACCTTCCGCGGTCACCTCGTGCGTTGTGGTCTCGCCGCCGATCTCCAGCGTCGCGGTCAGCCGATCACCCGACGGCCCGTGGCCCACCGACCAGCCCGTCAGCGCGATCGACCGGTCCGGGTTCTCCAGGTAGGTCGCGGAGAACAGCTTCCACAACGTCGCCGCGTCCACCTCGGTGCCGGTGTCGTCGGTGTGCCGCTGCACCACCTGCGCGAATTCCGCCTGCAACCCCCGCGGCAGGTCCAGCCCGTGCTCGGTTTGCATGAGGTAGGCGATGCCGCCCTTGCCGGACTGGCTGTTCACCCGGATCACCGCCTCGTAGTCCCGGCCGACGTCGTGCGGATCGATCGGCAGGTACGGAACCTCCCAGCCCGCCTGGGATTCCGGGACTCCGCTCTCCCGCGCGCCCAGCGCGTGCCGCTGGAACCCCTTCCGGATCGCGTCCTGGTGCGTCCCCGAGAACGCGGTGTAGACGTACTCGCCGACGTACGGGTGCCGTTCGTGGACGCCTATCCGGTTGCAGTGCACGACGGTGTCCCGGACCGAATCGATGTCCGACAGGTCGATCATCGGGTCGACGCCCTGCGAGTACAGGTTCAACGCGAGCGTGATCAGGTCGACGTTCCCGGTCCGCTCGCCGTTGCCGAACAGGCAGCCCTCGACGCGCTGCGCACCGGCGAGCACCGCCAGCTCCGCGCACGCGACCCCGGTGCCCCGGTCGTTGTGCGGGTGCACCGACAGGATCACGTCGTCGCGCCGGTCGAGGTTGCCGCTCAGGTGCTCGATCTGGTCGGCGTACACGTTCGGCGTGGCGACCTCGACCGTCGCGGGCAGGTTGATGATCACCGGGCGGTCCGCGCACGCGTCCCACAGGTCGATCATCATGTTGCAGACCTCGATCGCGAAGTCCGGCTCGGTCAGGTTGAAGACCTCCGGGGAGAACTCGTACCGGATCCCCGGCCGGTCCCCACCGCAGCGGAGCACGTCCTCGCCGGCCTTCCGGATCAGCTCGCGCAGGTCGCCCCGCCCGGTGCGCAGCACCGCGTCCCGCCACAGCGGCGCGGTCGGGGTGTACATGTGGACGACGACCCGGTCCAGGCCGGCGATCGATTCGAAGGTGCGCTCGATCAGATCCCGGCGAGCCGGGGTGAACACCGCGACGGTGACGTCGTCCGGCACCAGATCCGCTTCCGCCAGCAGCCGGACGAAGTCGAAGTCGGTTTGCGACGCGGACGGGTATCCGACCTCGATCTCCTTGTACCCGACCGAAGTCATCATCTCGTAGAAGCGCCGCTTGCGCGCCGGGTCCATCGGTTCGGCCAGCGCCTGGTTGCCGTCGCGCAGGTCGACGGGAACCCACAGCGGCGCCTGCGTGATGCGGTTCCGCGGCCAGGTCCGGTCGATCTCGGCGACGGCGACGCGGTCGAACGCGCTCCGGTAGCGGTGGTGCGGCATTCCCGACGGCTGCTGCGGGTTCCAGCGCGCGGGGATGTGTTGGGAGGTCATGTCTGCCTTCCGGGTTCGAACGGTCTCCACCGGCGCGCGACAACACCCCGCGACAGGGGGCGCCGGTCCGGTCAGCCCCTGCCGCGGCCGCTAAGGCCGCGAGCTCCCAACCACATGGCAGGCAACGTACAATACGTCAGGTCCTCAGACAACCTGATAATTCGGGAGGCTGTTCGTGTCGCTGCGTCGATACCCGCTGTCGGAGCAGGCCACCGAGGCGATGTTGCGGCGCATCGGTTCCGGCGACTGGCCGGTCGGCGAGAAGATCCCCAGCGAGACCTCCCTCGCCACCGAGTTCGGAGTCGGCCGGTCGACGGTCCGCGAGGCGGTCCGCGAGCTCGCCGGCCGCGGGCTGCTCGAATCCCGCCACGGCTCCGGCGTCTACGTCATCCGGACCGATCCCGTCGAGGACTGGGCGACGACCGTCCGCAAGGCGGTGATCTCGGACGTGGCGGAGGGCCGCATCGCGGTGGAGGTGGAGGCCGCCCGCCTCGCGGCCGCGAAGCGCACCGGCGAGGACCTCGCCGCGATCACGGCGGCAGCCACCCGGCGCGAGGCGCTCCAGCACGCCACGTCCGAGGAGTTCGTGGACGCCGACCTCGCGTTCCACCGGGCGATCGTCGAGGCGGCGCACAACACGATCATCACCGGCCTGTTCGATTCCCTGGCCGAGCGCGTCCGCGAGGCGATGCTCGACATGCTGGGCCTGATGCGGGAATCCGACGCGCAACGACCGGTGGACCAGCACGAGCACCAGGAGATCGCCGATGCGATCCGGGCCGGCGACCCCGAAGCCGCGGGCCGGGCCGCCCGGAACCACCTCGCGAAGATCCTCTCCTACGTCCGCCCGGAACCGTGAGCACTTTGGAGCGTCATTGCGATCCAGAGTGCTCACGAGCGTTCGTCAGCCGACCGGATCGGCCTGCCGGACCGGGATCGGGGTGGTCGGCGGTTCGGCGCGGTGCATCAGCCGGGACGGCCACCAGGTCGCCCGGCCCAGGAGGGTCAGGGCGGCCGGGAGGACCAGGACGCGGATCACGAAGGCGTCCAGCAGGACCGCGACCGCCAGGCTGAAGCCGATCTGCTTCATCTCCGCCAGGTGCAGGAACATGAAGGTGGCGAACACCGTGACCATCACGATCGCCGCGCTGGTCACGACCTTCGCCGACTGCCCGACGCCCTGCAGGACCGCCTGCCGGGCCGGGACGCCGCGCAGCGCGGCCTCCCTGATCCGGCTCACCACGAACATCTGGTAGTCCATCGACAGCCCGAAGAGGATGACGAACAGGAACAGCGGCACCCGCGAACCGATCGCGCTGGTGGCGCTGGGATCGAAGCCGAACAGCGCCGAGGCCAGCCCGTACTGGAAGAAGATCACCAGCAGCCCCATCGACGCCGCCGCGGACAGCAGGTTCAGCGCGACCCCGACCAGCCCGATCACCACCGAGCGGAAGACGACCACCGACACCACGAACGTCAGCACCAGCAACGCGATGATCACCAGCGGCAGCTTGCCGTTCTGGTGGGCCAGGTAGTCGACGTCCCCGCTGACCGCCACCTCGACCCCGGGCAGCGCGCGGAAGGCCGCGGGCACGTAGTCGGACCGGAGGTGCGTCAACGACCGGGCCGCCTCCGCCGAGCTCGTCTTGAACGGCACCGGGACCTGCAACACGGTCACCCGCCCGTCCCACGAGGTCTGCGGCGGCGCGGACGCCATGAACAGCGGATCGCCCTGGACGCGCCGGCCGAGATCCACCAGCGCGGCGCGCACCGCCTCGGCTTCGGCCGGTTCAGCGCGGACGACGACGTCGTGCCGGGTCCGCAGCTCGGGGAAGGCGGCCGTCATCCGGTCGAAGGTCCGCATCGCGGGGATCTCCCGGGAGTGGCTGTCCTGGTTGAGGACCCGCATCTGCATGCCGAGCACCGGTAGCGAGAGCAGCAGCAGGATTCCCACCGAAACGCACAGCGTGAGCACCGGGCGCTTCGCCGCCGGGCGCAGCATCGCGTCCCAGATCCGTCCACTTCGGACCTTCTTCGGCTTCGCGGGCTTGGCGCGGCGCTCGGCGCGCCGGCCGAGGACCACCAGCAGCGCGGGCAGCGCGGTGACCGAGCTGACCACCGAGACCAGCACGACGGTGATCGAGCCGGTGGCCAGCGACGAGAAGATCACGTCGGCGGCCAGGTAGAGCGTCGCGGTGGAGACGATCACCGCGATGCCGGAGACGACCACCGTCCGACCGGCGGTCTCGGCCGCCAGCCCGACGATCGCGGCCGAATCCAGCCGGCCGTCCGCCCGATCCCGCTCCTCCCGCTCCCGCTTGAGGTAGAACAGCGCGTAGTCGACGCCGACCGCCATGCCGATCAGCAGGATGATGTTGTTGCCCACGCCCACGTCCGGCACCACGTGCGACACCAGCATCGACAGCCCCATGGCCGCCGCGATCGACGAGAGGGCGAGCAGCAGCGGCACCCCGGCCATCAGGACCGAGCCGAAGACGACCAGCAGCGTGATCAGCGTGACCGGCAGGGTGATCGCCTCGGACAGCGCCAAGTCGTCGCCGCGCTGCTGATCGACTCCCGCGCTGGTGGAGACGTTGCCGGTCTCCGCCACCAGCAACGCCGAGTGGCGCTGCTGCACCTGCTCGGTCAGCGCGAGCAGCGAACCGATCTGCTTGTCGGCCTCCTCGTCGGGCCCCTTCATGATCACTTCGACCCGAAGCATCGCGCCGTCCGCCGAACGCACCGGCGGCGCAACGGTTTCCACAGCCGGCAACGCCCGCATCAGGCTCGCCACCTCGGCGGCCGCCGCCTCGGCGCGGGCCTGGTCCAGCGGGCCGGAGCGGGCGGCGATGGTGATCTGCTCGATCGGCTTGCGCTGCAGGCCGCCGGATGCGGCCATCGCGTCGGCGCGCCCCGCCTCGCCGACCCAGTGGTCGGCCACCGTCGCGCTGTTCGTGCCCGTCAGCGCGCCCGCGCCGAGGCAGAGTCCGACGAACAAGAACCAGCCGATCAGGGCGCGCACCGGATGCTCCGCGCTCCACCTCGCCACCCTGACGGTCCTCGACTTCCCCACTCGCCCCAGCTCCTCGAATTCTTCCGCCTGTAAGATCAGACTTACAGGTGGAAGATAGTGAGGTCAAGCGAGCCGATCCGAACCGGGGACAGCAAAAGCGGGAGGGTCGAAAACGACCCTCCCGCTGGGAAAAGCTGCGCGTCAGCCGACGCTGCGCAGCAGCGACTCGACCTCCTTGAGCCGCCCGTGCATCTCGGCGATCTCCCGGCGCAGCTCCTCCTGCTCGGCGGTCGCCCGCGCCGCGAACTCGCGGTACTCGGCCATCGCCTCGGCGTCGGCCCGGTGCCGCAGCATCCGGAAGTAGGCGATGAAGCCGATCGTGATGCCGGCGACGATGATCAGGACGATCGCGATGCCGACCACGGCATTGGTCATTTCCGGGTCCCCTTCCCGTCGTTCGAGCCCGCTTCGTCGCCCGGCTCCCGCACCGCCGCGCGGATGGTGGCCACGTCGAGGCGGAGTTCGAAGGGACGCAGTTCGAAGTACTTGAGCGCCTTGCCGTCGGCGGACAGCTCCAGGTGTCCCGCGACGAGATCGGCCTTCTCCAGGCGCTCCAGGTGCATGTAGAGCAGCGGCCGGGACATGCCGAGCCGGCGCGCGAGCTCGCTCACGTACAGCCGCCCGTCGGCGAGCTCGGCGATGATCCGCAGGCGCTGCGCATGCCCCACGGCACCGAGGAACGCCAGCAGCTCCTCGCCGTCCATCAACCCACCCCGATCCGTCAGCCGATACTTTCGCATGACATGCCGGACTGTCATGCACCCAGGGCCGGGTCGATGCCGTCCGGGAAGTCGCCCTGCGCGCCGGTTTCGCGCGAAATCGCCGTTCGCCACGCCTGCGGGGTGGCGATTTCGCGCGAAATCGCCACCCCATCACTTCAGGAACTCCAAGCGCCCCGGACCTGGTCGGGCAGAACGGGTCACCGGGAGGTGCGCCCGGCGACGGCCACGACCAGCGCGGCCAGCGCCAGGGCCGTGGCGAGGAAGAAGGCGCTGGGCGGGGAGATCGCGTCGACCATCCGGCCGCCCAGCAGGGCGCCCAGGGCGATCGCGACGTTGAAGACCGCCACGAACAGCGACGATGCCGCTTCCCTGGCGTGCGGCGCCGCGGCGAGCAGCCAGTTCTGCGTGCTCACCGAGACACCGCCGTAGGCGACGCCCCAGACCAGCAGCGCCGCTGTCGCTCCGACGACGCCGAGCGGCAGGCCGAGCGCGAACACCGCCACCGCGAGCACCGCCGAGATCAGCAACAGGGTGCGGCGAGGATTGCGGGCCGACGCCGCGCCACCCGCGAAATTCCCCGCCACCCCGGCCAATCCGTACGCCAGGAGCAGCGCGCTGATCAATCCGGCGTCCACAGAGGACACTTGTTCCAGCACGGGCCGCACGTAGGTGTAGGCCGCGAAATGCCCGGACACCAGCAGCAAGATGACGAACAGCCCGACCCGCACCGCACCGCTGCGCAACAACTGCGGCACGGCGCTGAAGCGCATCGGCTCCTCGGCGGGCAACGGCGGCAGCAGCACCGCGAGCGCGACCGCCACCACCAGCGACACAACGCCCATGACGGCGAACGACGCGCGCCAGCCGCCGAGCTCGCCGATGAACGTCCCCGCCGGGACGCCGAGCACCGAGGCCACCGCGATCCCGCTGAAGATCAGCGACGTCGCAGCGCCCACCGACCGCTCCGGCACCAGCCGCACGGCCGAGCTCGCCGCGATCGCCCACACCCCGCCGATGGACACGCCGACGAGCACCCGCAACGCGACGAGCAGCGGCAGGTTCGGCGTCACCGCCGAGAGCAGGTTCGCCGAGGCCAGCAAGGCCATCAGCGCGACCAGCACCCAGCGCCGGTCCAGCCGCCCGGCGGCGACGGTGAGCAGCGGCGCGGCGAACGCCGCGATCAGGCCGGGCACCGTCATCGTCAGGCCCGCCACGCCTTCCGGCGCGCGGAGCTCCGCGGCGAGCGACGTGAGCAGGCCGACCGGCAGCATCTCGGTGGTGACCACGGAGAACGTCGCCGCGGCGACCGCCGCGACGGCGGGCCAGCCCCGCACCACGGGCGGGGTCGAGGTGTCGGTCGTTGTCATGGTCACAGCCTCGGTGGCCCGCCTACCGGGAACAACGCCGAAGTCCTCATCCTTGGATCAGCTGTGCTCATCGAGCGGAGGAGGGACATGGGCGGCCTGGAGGTTCGGGAGCTGGAGTGCTTCCTGGTGCTCGCCGAGGAACTGCACTTCGGCCGCGCCGGCGAACGCCTGTACGTGTCGCAGAGCCGGGTCAGCCAGCTGCTGCGCTCGCTGGAGAGCCGGCTCGGCGCGCGGCTGATCGACCGCACCAACCGCAGGGTCCGCCTCACCGCGCTCGGCGAGCGCTTCCTCGCCGAGCTCCGCCCGGCCTACGACGGCCTCAAGGACGTCGTCGAACGAACCCGAGCGGAGGCGCGAGGCGTGCGGGGCGTGCTGCGCCTCGGTTTCCAGGGACAGGTGTCCGAGCCCGTGATGGCCCGGATCGACGCCTTCCAGTCGCGATTTCCCGACTGCGCCACCGAGATCACCGAGATCCCGCTGAGCGATCCGTTCGGCGCGCTGCGCCGCGGCGAGGTCGACGCGGCGATCGTGCTGCTGCCGGTGCAGGAACCGGATCTCGTGGTGGGACCGACGTTCTCGCGCCAGCAACCGAACATCGCGGTCTCGCTGCGGCATCGCTTCGCCGCCCTGGATTCGGTACCCGCCGAAGAACTCGCCGACTCCGAGCTGATCGCGCCCGCCGAACCGGCCCCGCCCTACTGGCGCGACGCCCAAACGCCGCCGCGCACGCCGAGCGGCCGCCCGATCCCGCGCGCGAGCACGATCACCACCCTGCAGGAAGGCATCACCCGCGCCGCCGCCAACCGCGGCGCGATGCTGCTCTGCCGCCCCTGCGCGATCTCCCACGCCCGCAGCGACATCGCGTTCGTGCCGGTCACCGGCCTGCCGGACTCCGTCCTCGGCCTGGTCTGGCCCCGCGCCGCGGCGACCACCCGCGTCCTGGCGTTCGCCGACGTCCTCGCCGACGCCTAGCGGCTCGCCAGGTCTCGTGCGACCGCGTTGGCGGTGCGGGCGAAGGCTTGCACCGCTCCGCTGTTGTCGGCTGATCGCCAGACGAGGCCGTATCCGACCGGCTCGGCGTCCATGAACCGCACGTACGAGACGCCGGGCCTGGCGAAGTAGGTGGCGGTGTGCGCCGCGCACAGCAAGGCGCCCCTGCCCGCCGCGACGAGCATCAGCGCTTCCTGCATGTTGGTGACCGCCGGGCCGCGGCCGATCGGCCGGCCGCTCGGCGTGTGCGTCGGCACGTGGTGTTCCAGCAGGTAGTCCGGCAACGCGCCGTCGATGGCCAGCAGCGGCACCTCGACGAGGTCTTCCACCGACACGGCGTCCTTGTCGGCCAGCGGGTGATCGGCCGCGATCGCCAGCGTGCGCGGCTCCGTGAACAGGCCCGGGCTCCCGCTGAGATCGTCCTCGCGCACCGGGAACTCCGTCAGCTGCACGTCGAACTCGCCCCGGCGCAGCTGGCCGTACGGGTCCGCCATCGGCACCTCGCAGATCTCCACGGCCAGTTCCGGGTGCTCGGTGTGCATCGCCTCCGCCACCTTCAACACGATCTCGCCGGCCAGCGGGTTGGAGAAGCCGACGTGGAGCACGCCGTTGATGCTCCGCGCGTTCGACACGGCACGCGCCAGGGCGGCGTCGATCGCGCGGTAGTGCGGTTCGAGGTCGTCGCGGAGCTGGCGGCCGAGCGGGGTGAGCGCGACGCGGCGGCTCGTCCGGGCGAACAGCGGCGCGCCGACGCGGCGTTCGAGGCGCTGCACGAGCTGGCTCACCCTGGCCCGCGACAGGCGCATCCGGTCGGCGGTCCGGCCGAAGTGCAGCTCTTCGGCGAGGATCAGGAAGCACTCCAGTTCATCGCGCTCCATGCGCCGCCCTCCCCATCGGTAAGCCTGGTTGAACGAACGTCGAGGTCTTCGCCGTTGTTCCCGCCGGGCGGTGGCTCGACGCTGGTGTCATCGGAAATTCCCAACACCTTTGAGGAATCGCAGATGACTGCGCGCAACTGGGGCGTGCTGATGGTCCTGTGCGGGGCGATCTTCCTGGAAGGCATCGACGTGGCGATGCTCAACGTCGCGCTGCCCGCCATCAGGGCCGAACTCGGCATGTCCACCGGCGAACTGCAGTGGGTGATGAGCGCCTACGTCCTCGGCTACGGCGGGTTCATGCTGGTGGGAGGCCGGGCGGCGGACCTGTTCGGGCGCCGCCGGATGTTCATCGGCTGGCTGGCCGTCTTCCTGGTCTTCTCCGGCCTGGGCGGGCTCGCCTCCGATGGCTGGATGCTGATCGTCGCCCGGTTCGTCACCGGTGTCGCCGCCGCCTTCATGACGCCTGCCGGGCTGTCCATCATCACCACCAGCTTCGAGGAAGGCCCGCAGCGCAACAAGGCCCTGCTCGTCTACTCCGGCACGGCGGCGGGCGGCTTCTCGATCGGCCTGGTCGTCGGCGGCCTGCTCACCGCGATCGGCTGGCGGTGGGTGTTCTTCGCGCCGGTCACGATGTCGTTCCTCATCCTCGTCGGCGCGCTCGCCCTGGTGCCCAAGTCATCGGAGCCGGAGCGTCGCGCCGGACGCGTCGACGTGGCCGGCGGCGTCGCCATCACCGCCGCGATCGTGCTGCTCGTGCTCGGCGTCGAACGCGCCACGCACACCAGCATCGAGTGGACGCTGATCACGTTCGCGACAGGCGGCGCCCTGCTGGCCGCGTTCGTCGCCATCGAACGCCGTGCCACCGCACCGCTGGTGCGGCTGGGCATCTTCCGCAGCGCTCCCCTGCTGCGCACCAACGCCATCGGGCTGCTGCTGTTCAGCGGATTCTTCGGCTTCCAGTTCTTGGTGGTGCTGTACCTGCAGGAGCTGCGCGGCTGGTCGACGCTGCAGACCAGCTTCGCGCTGATCGCTCTCGGCCTCGACGCGGTGCTCGCGCCCACGCTCACGCCTTGGCTGGTCCGGCGGTTCGGCAACGCCCGGCTGATCTTCGGCGGCCTGCTGGTCTCCGCGCTCGGGTACGTGCTGTTCCTGCCGCTCGGCGCGGACTGGACGTACGCCGCGATGGCCCCGGGCCTGGTGATCCTCGGCGTGGGGTTCGCGCTGGTGTACGGCCCGCTGACCATCGTCGCCACCGACGGCGTCGATGACTCCGAGCAGGGCCTCGCCGGCGGCCTGCTCTACACGTCGTTCCAGTTCGGCGCGGCGCTCGGCCTCGCCGGCTCCGCCGCGGTCAACGTCGCCGCGCTCGGAACGCCGCTCGACGGCTTCCGCGCGGCGCTCGCGGTCCCCTTCGCCGCGGCCCTGATCGCCACCGCGGTCGGCGCCTTCAGCCTCCGGACCGGCAAGCGCCAGGAGCCGGTCCCGGCGTGACGAGCAGCGGCGCCCCGGACCTTTCCCCAGTGGCAGGTGGAGTCTTCCGCGCGCCAGGCCGTCCGCGGAAGGGATCTTCGATGCGGCTTCGCGGCGGATTGAGAGCCTCGCGGCTATGGCGAAGCTGGGCGCTTCTGGGAAGAGCGGCCTGCAGTTGATCGCCATGGGCGGCGGGCTGCTCTTCCCGCCGACGGTCGGCCGGAACCTGTACCCACGGCCGGACGTGTCCTATGTGGACGTCACCGGCCTGGAGCCGTGGACGTCCGGCCTGGCTGCCCGCCAACCACGACAAACCGTTCGTCGCCGCCCCGCGGAAGGCGGCGCGGGCGGTCCTTGTCCCGCACGTGCGGCTGACGGTTCCCGGGCGCGCTCAGGCCCCGACGACCCCGTCGATGCCCTCCCGCAGGAAATCTGCGTGGCCGTTGTGCCGGGCGTACTCGTGGATGAGGTGCAGCATCACCAGCCGCAGCGACACGTCCTTGCCCCACCTCGGCTGGGGCGCGGTCACGTCGAGCGACTCGGCGGCGGCTTCGATCCGGCGCGAGTGCTCGACCTCCGCCTGCCAGGCGTCGAACGCCTCGGAGCGGGTGGCCGCGCTCGCGTCGTAGGCGACCTGGAAGTCGCCGTCGTCCGACCACACCAGCGGAATGTCCTCGCGGTCGATCACCCGCCGGAACCAGGTGCGCTCCACCTCGGCCATGTGCCGCACCAGGCCGAGCAGCGAGAGCGTCGAAGGCGGCATCGACTGCCGCCGCAGGTCGGCGTCGGACAGCCCTTCGCACTTCATGGCCAGGGTGGCCCGGTGGAAGTCGAGGTATGCCCGCAGCATCTCCCGCTCGCCCCCGACCACGGGCGGATCGATCCGCTCAACCACAGCAATCCCCTTCGCTCGACGAACGCCCACAGTCTTCCGGCCCCGGCAAGGCCGAGTCGAACCATTATCCGGTCGAGGTCTGGACGAATACCGTGATCGGCCGACTGCGGTGGCGCGATGAGGAGGTGGAGCGCATCCTCGGCCTCGGCGCAACGCTCTACGAAGACCACCGAACCGCCGACGGCCTCGGCTGGGTCACCCTGCTGGACCCGGAATCCAACGAGTTCTGCGTGGAACGCAGCAGCACCGAACGCGGCGGCTGAACCCGCACCAAGCCGTTCGAGCAGGCCGGACTGTCCGCAATGGACACCGCGAACGTGCAGGCCTACGCGCGCACGGACAGAGCTCCTGGTTCGGCCGGCGGGCCGTGCCGGGGTCCGGGGTTCCGCAATTTCCATTGAAATCGAACCATACATTTACAAGGTAAAATAGGACGATCAGGGGAGTACTTCGGAGCCGATGTTGGGGTAGACGTTGGGGTCCAGGTTTCTGCCGCGGATCGTGGCC
>NZ_JBSGJZ010000057.1:0-49576 GCF_053605825.1 Saccharopolyspora sp. NPDC003752
GACCCTGCTCCCGGGCCTGGGCCACCATCGCCGCCACGGCCGCCTGTTCCGGCGAAGGCTGCCGTCCTGCCTGTTTCACGTTCCTCTGTGGACTCACAGCATCCGATGTCATCACTCACAGTGCCCATCCCGCCGGACCCCAGCCCGGCGCGTCAGGCCGAAAACACCGCTCGCGGAACAGTCCCCACCCAAGAGTGGAGGTACAGCCTGGGCCGCGGGACTGTCCGATGGACGGTGCACCTCTCTAATGAATTCCGAACGGCTCGCTGAGGCTGTGAAGCCTCTCTGTTACCTGGCCCGTTCGAGGTCTCGAAAAAGAGCGGCAGCTCGGTCCCAGCGAGTCCAGGTTGGTGTACGTGGTACGAGCCCGCCCGCACAGTGGAGGCCTTGCTTTTCGGGAGCCTTCGAGCTCTGACGCGAAGACTGGTCGCCGTGCTGGTCGCTGGGATCACGAACAGCTCATCGGAGGGAAGGCCATCGAGCCTCTCATTAGGGCGCTGCGCGTTCTCACTGGTCGCTGGCCAGTAGCGCTATCGGTCGACTGGAGGTAGCGGGTTGTTCTGCGGGATCGACTGGGTGGAAAGCCATCAGACCTGGCCATAGTCGACGCCGAGGGCACGCTCGAGGCCAAGAAACGTATCAACGAGGACGTTGATGGCTTCGCCGAACTGACAGAACTACTCGCCGAACTCGGTGACACTGCCGAAAACCCGATACCGGTTGCGATCGAGACACCACGTGGCCTGCTTGTCGCCTCGCTACGCGCCACCGGTCGTCCTATTTTCGCGATCAACCCGATGGCGGTCGCCCGCTACCGGAGCGCTACTCGGCTGCCCGAAACCAAATCCGACCACGCCGACGTCTACGCCATGACCTTGGCGAACATCCTGCGCGTCGATGCCCACATGCACCGCCGCGTCCCAGCCGACAGCGACCTGGCCCAGGCCATCGCCGTGCTCGAGAAAGCCCAGCAGGACGCGATCTGACGCCGCACCAAGGCAAGCACCGAACTGCGCTCGGTACTGAGGGAGTACTACCCGACTTTCCTCGAAACCTTCGCCGGCAGTCGGCGACGAACCTCGCCACCCCTGATACCCGCGAAATTCCGGCGATCGAGCCGACACCTGCAGCCGCGGCGAAGCTGTCGAAGACCCCCATCGTCGCCGCGCTGCGCCGACCCGACCGCAGCCGCAACATCGACCAGACCACCGCCGAGATCAAAGAGCAACTTCGCAAGCCGCAGCTCCACCAACCTTCGCTGGTGGAGGAAGCCTTCGGCGGCCAGGTCCTCGCCCTGCTGGCAACGTTAAACGCCGCCTGCATCGGTGCTGACGAACTCGCCGGGTCCTTCGAGCCGGTCCGCAAAGTCGCGCACGCACTACACGTGCGACGAGAGCTCCGCCAGCGGTCACCTCATAAGCACGCAAGAACGGAGCCAGTCAACAGATTCAGCACACCGCTTCAGCACGTCATCGCCGCAAACGTGCCCGACCGCCTCGTGCCCTGCTTCCATCAAAAGACAAAGCCCGCCCAGAAGCAGCGAGCCGTTCCTCGCGATGAGGCTACCCACATACCAGTACGGCCCAGAAGCGTCGTCGCTGCGCAGAATTTGGGTCTGGCCGTTGCTCGGTGATGTGCACCTGCGCGAACCTCTTGCCCCGCACTCGTACCTGCACGGTGGTGCCGGGCTCCAAGGTACGCAGGTAGTCCGCGACAAGGAGACCCACCCGGGCGGATGCATGCGCGTCCAGGTCGTGGTTCGACAGGTCCAGTCGTAGCCGCAGGTCGCAGTGCTCGGCGACGGACGTCCACGCCGGCTCTAGGCCAGCGTGAAGCGTCGGCGGGTAGATGGCGGCGCCGAGCAGGCGCAGGCGGTCGACGAGCTGGCAGACGGTGCCACCCATCTCGGCGATCCGGACCGCGAGCTGCCGGTCACCTGCCGTGGCGGAGATCAGGGCCAGCTCGATGGCGAGCGCCGACAGGCCCTCCGCCGGGCCGTCGTGCAGCTTTCGTTCGAGCTCGTACCGGTACTCGGCCGTGCCCCGGCTGGGCGCGCGTAACCGGCCGGGCAGCAGCCTACCCAACCCGGTGACCCTACGTACGAATTCAGACATCATGACAGCATCACCCCGGCGACAACCGGGAGAAAGACCGCAAGTCCCGCAAGCGCAGGGAAATCCATATTCTCCCGCGTACCAGATGATTGATCCGCACTCGGGTCGTGATTGCCAGCTGGGTGTTGGTCAGCGCACACGCGCGGCCTGAGGTTGTGGTTTCGAACCATTTTGGCCTCGGGTAAATTTCCTGGTAGTCGTACTCTGCGATGTGTTGAACGGCTCCCTGGGAGATCCGCGAGCTCACTCGGGCGGGGCCTGTGCCTGCTGTGACGCCACCGTGCGCATTGCTCAGATAAGCCGTTGGCCCCAAGGCAGGTGCCCAGAGCGAAATCTCGCTCGGCCGACCGGTGCCGTGCCCCACTACCACGACCAGCGGCACGCGCAGGTGCTCGACGGCGTACTCGACGTGACCGACGATGGCACCGTCGAGCACCTGCCCGTGCGCTACGAATCACGAAAGGCCGCCAAGTCCCTCGTCGAAGACACGGCGGCCGTCGACGCACCGGACAGGCGCAACAGGTTCCGGCGGGAGAACGATGATCTGGTCAGCTGCACGGAACCCTGAATACTCCACGAGCGAAGGAGTTTTCATCTCCGACCACGAAATGTGGCCGAGCGGTCACTGATGATCGCACCATTGCGCCAACGAGAACGGACTAACGAGACGAAACACGCATTTCCCGCAAGCGGATACTGTGCCTACTGTGCGACGTCGTCGGTCCACGCAGCTGTCCTCATCAGCCGAAGGAGACCTCCTGTCCGATCCTCGACTCGACTTGTCCCGAAAGACAGGCGTGTCAAACCTCTCAGTAGCGCTGGTAGCCGATTTTGCACCGCCGCGGCCGACACCCAGCGCGTGAGGACGAACCGCTGATCTTGAAAAAAACCTTCGTCTGTCTCCACACCAGCCCACACTTAAGATCTACTTATCTAGGGCGTTAGTCGCATGATGTGGTCTCGTCGAGCGTCCCCAGAATGGGCGCTTCCGCTGTGCCGAAAGGCAGGCATTCAGGGCCAATGAGGCAATGTGCGGGATTCGAGGTAACGGTCCGCCCACACAGCGCGTCTTGATTAGTATGAGAAATCAAGTTCGGGTCACGCTCATTGCCGCGGCTGTACTGTCGCTGATGGCCAGCTTGCTAGTGGTGACTGCGCAGGTATCCGCCTCGGCTCGGGGCGGTGGCAACTCGGTCGCGATCGCCGAGTATGACTTGGCTGACACGGCTTTCACCGATCCCCAGACCGGCACGGTCAGCGAACTGCGTGCAGTGGTGCACTATCCGCGAAAGCTCACCGGTCAGTCCCCGCTGATCGTCATGGCGCACGGATCGTGGTGGGCTTGCGACGCCCAGGATGCCGGCACTTGGCCCTGCCCGGCCGGCTCGCGCCCGTTCCCAAGTTATCGAGGCTATGACTACCTGGGTACCGCTCTGGCCTCAGCCGGATTCGTCGTGGTGTCGATCAGTGTGGACGGCATCAACCAGACCTCTTTTGACTACGGCGACCGAGCCCGACTGGTCAACGAGCACCTGCGGATGTGGCAGCAGTTGGCGGCCAGCGGGGCTGGGCCGCTGGCCGGACGGTTTGTCGCCCCGGACACCGGACGGCCGGTCACGCCGGAGTTCACCGGCCACGTCGACATGACTCGCGTCGGCACCCTGGGACATTCACGCGGCGGCAAAGGCGTCATGTGGCAGGCATCCGACAAGCACCGTGGCGAATGGCCGCCCGGTGTGCAAGTCGGCGCGGTCTTGGCACTGGCGCCGGTCAAGTTCGACGTTCCGGAGGGCGATCACAGCGACACGCTCGTCACCACACTGCCGTTCACGGTGGTCACCAGCGGTTGTGATGGCGCGGTCGGCGAAGCGGGCCAGCAGTACTTGGACGACCTCGCTGGGCGCAACACCGTGACGGACTACTCGGTTTCGCTGCTCAACGCGAACCACAACTACTACAACACGAACTGGACTCCGCCGTTCAAATTCGGCGAGGACGACAGTACCTGCCCCGCCCAGGAACTGGCTCCAGCCCAGCAGCGCCACGCACTCACCGCCTACGCAGTCGCCTTCTACCGCTACGAACTGTACGGCGATCAGAACGGAGTGCTCGTACTGACTGGCCAGCGCCCACTGCCGGGAACGACCACGAAGGTGCGCGTGGCGCCTCCGCGTCTGTAACGTCAAAGGGCCGTGAGCCACGCCGATGGCAGGAATCTTCAAATGGTTTCCGCCCAGTTTCCTGAGCTGTCTGGGCGAACGCGCCAACTCGCTGATCAAGATCAGCTGTTCTTCCACATGGCTGCCGAGATCGACGATGGCATGCTCGCCCAAATCGCGGAGGACCTGGACGCCGAAAGAGGGGTGGCGGCAGCGAGAGCGCTGGTCTCGATCGCCGTGGCGAGAAATCTTTCGATATCGCAGGAAGACCGCCAGACTCTGCGACGAGTGCATGGAATACACGATTGCGACCCCAAGCAGGTCGACCTGCTTGATGCGCGCGCCGCGGATCCGACACCCACGGCCAAGTTCGCGTCGATCGGGGCAGAGTTCCGTCCGCGCACGGGTACATCAAGAGACGTGATCGATCACCGGACGCGAACATCCGGAAGGACGGCCTCCCCCAACTCGGCCCCAGCCCAAGACGAGTTGACTGCCGCAGACGCGTGTACCACCAAGTTCATGCCCGTGACGCCACAGGAGCCTCCGCCCACCAAGTTCGCTCTCCTCCAACCTCCCGGGTCGAACTCGCCCGACACCACGAACGCCGAGCCCGTTCAGGCACCTCGCCTCACCGACTGATCCTGGCGCGATCTTCACCGAGTCCGCTGCCGGCCGCCGAAAGCCATCGCGATGAGATCCTGCCGGTAGGTGTTGTCGGCTGCCGACCGGTACCCGCTCCCGGAGGCCTCAGCGCGGCCGGTCACCGGCGCGGCGCCACTTCGGACGGACAGATCCTTCAGCCAGAGCAGATCGAGTACGTCGACACGACCGACTGGGTGGCATCCTCCACGACCACCGCGCAGCATGACTTGTATGGATGCGATTTTCGGCAAGTGCAGCGCTACGCAACAAGATCCGCGAGTGACGGCAGCTCACCGCGAAGAGCCCGAAGCCGTACCTCACTCCGATGCAGCTCAATCTCGTCGCGGACCCCGGTACCGCCGCCACCCCGCTCCGATTGGGCATGCGGGCCCGGCAGGCAGCCCTCATCGAGCAGTTGCGCGCGATGGGGGAACTCGGCGTCACGCACGTCTCCTTCAGCCTCCGCCCCGGAGACCGCCCGGTCGACGAGGTGCTCCAGGAGCTGGCACATGAAGTGCTGCCGCACTTCACCACCACTCCCGAACCCGCCCTCACCAGCCGAGGCACCTGACCTTGCCTACCGGGAAGTCACCGACCGCAGCTCCAACGTGCAGTTCGGCGAAATGCGCGAACGGGCGCGCGGTCGTCGAGCAGACACGAAGCCCAGCTGTGGAATCCGGTTGTTCAGGTGATGCTCGAAGCAGGTGTCGTGCTTCCGGGGTGGGGTCACCCGCGACCCCGGAGCGAGATCAAGGAATGAGGGTGGGAGCAACGCCGCCGTCGACCCGCAGGGCCGCACCTGTCGTGGCTGACGCATGCTCGGAGGCGGCATAGACAGCGAGGGCGGCTACCTCGTGGGGCCGGATGAGGCGGCCGAGCAGCGAGGTGGGCCGCTCCTGCCGGATGAACGCGGTCTCCGCCTCGTCGAAGGAGCCGCCCGGACCGACGCGGTCGGCGATGAATTCCTCCACGCCGGGCGTCAGGGTAGGGCCGGGCAGGATCGAGTTGACCGTCACGCCGGACCCCTTGAGCTCCTGGGCCATTCCGCGGGAGACCGCCAGCTGCGCGGTCTTGGTCATGCCGTAGTGCACCATCTCCGTCGGTGTCATAACAGCAGACTCGCTGCTGACGAACAGCACCCGCCCCCAGCCGCGCTTGGCCATGCGCGGTGCGTAGTGACGTGCCAGGCGCACGCCGCTGAGGACGTTGACGTCGAAGAAACGCCGCCATTCGTCGTCGGTGATCTCGAAGACCGGGGTGGCCGCGAAGATTCCGGCGTTGTTGACCAGGACATCGCAGTCGGGCACGGCGTCGATGAGCTTCTGCGCGCCCTCAGCGGTGGACACGTCCGCAGCCACGGACTGCACGGATTCCGCTGCGGCTCCGGCTTCGTCAGCCACTTGGCGGGCGGCTTCGACCGTGCGCGATTCTTCCCTGCCGTTGACCACCACGGTGGCGCCGGCGCGGGCCGCCGCCACCGCGATGGCCCGCCCGATACCCGCGGTGGAGCCCGTGACGACGGCGGTGCGGCTGGACAGGTCGATCTGCATGATGCTCCTTCATCTCCGGCCCCGGGGACGCCCCGCGCGTTGCCCGTGTGCTTCTGCGGGGATCGCCGAGATATACTATTTGCAGACGCGTCATACTAACAAACGCTATATATAAGCGCGAGCGAAGTAAGATATGTGACGGCGACCACAAGGGCCTTCAACCGGCGTCGCAAGACTCTGCCACCGGTCCGGCTGACCGCCCCGGTTCGTTGATGTCAGTCCGTTGTGCGATCGGCAGGGGCGTCGGCCGGGATGGCGTTGGCAGCCACAACACGCGAGAAGAACCGGGCGCTGTCTTTGATCGTGCGCTGCTGTGTGTCGAAGTCGACGTGAATCAACCCGAAGCGCTGCGAATACCCCATCGCCCACTCGAAGTTATCCAGCAATGACCAGGCGAGGTAGCCGCGCACGTCTGCACCTTCCTCGATCGCCCGGTGGACGGCGCGGAGGTGCTCGGCGAAGTAGCGGATCCGTTCGCCGTCTCGGATCCGACCATCACAGTCGATAGTGTCCGGGAAGGCTGCGCCGTTCTCCGCCACCACGAGCGGAACGTGTGGGCAGTGCCGGTACAGCCACAGCAACAGATCAGTCAGCGACTCTGGCGTCTGCTCCCAACCAGACGAAGTGAGTGGGCTGCGCGGTGGAAGCACGTTGAATCCCCGCAAGCCTGGAAGGCCGCAGTTGCTCGGTTCGGTTGGATCCGGCGCCGGCACCACCCGAGTCGGCGCGTAGTAGTTCACCCCAAGCCAGTCCAGCGGGGCGGCAATCTCCTTCATGTCGTCGTCATGGACTGCGGGTTCCAGGGCCTGCAGGTGAGCGACATCGCCGAGCACATCCTTGGGATAGCCCCGCCCCAGCACCGGATCGAGGAACACCCTGTTGTGCATACCATCGAACTTGCGCGCTGCCTCGCGATGGGGCTCGTCGTCCACATCAGTCAGGGCCGGCGAGAAGTTCAGCACGATGGAGAATCGTTGGCCGAGGCGTGCGACTGTCCGTAATGCGGCCATTCCCCATCCATGGGCCAGCAGGAGATGGTGCGCTGCGACTAGTGCCGTGCCGGGCTCCGCAATTCCTGGCGCGTGCACCCCGTTGCCGTAGCCGAGGAAGGCCGAGCAGAACGGCTCGTTGAGCGTCGTCCAGTCCTGCACTCGATCGCCAAGAGCGCTGTACACCGTCGCCGCGTAATCGGCGAACCGTGCAGCGGTGTCGCGGGAGCGCCATCCCCCTGTGTCTTCAAGTGCCTGTGGCAGGTCCCAGTGGTAGAGAGTGACCATCGGATCAATGCCCCGGCTGAGCAGCTCGTCGACAAGTCGGTCGTAGAACGCGATTCCCGCTGGCTGCAGTGTTCGGCCGTCCGGCATGACTCGGGGCCAGGACACCGAGAAGCGGTACGTCGGGAAGCCGAGTTCCGCGATCAGTGCGACGTCTTCGGGGTAACGGTGAAAGTGATCGCAGGCCGTCTCACCCGTGTCACCGTTGACGACCTTGCCCTCCCGGGCGGTGAACGTGTCCCAGATCGACGGTCCACGACCATCTTCCGTCGCACCGCCCTCGATCTGGTAGGAGGCCGTGGCAACTCCCCAAGTGAAGCCCGGCGAGAATGCAAGTTCCTGCCCGTTGGTCATACCCACCTCATCTGTTGACTGAAGCTCGAGTGATTCCGTCCACAATCTGACGTGCCAGCAAGACGAATACAACGATAACGGGCAAAACGCCGAGCGTCGCACCGGTCAGCATCAACGAGTAGTCCAGGAAATACCCGCTCGCCAGCCTCGACATGGCGACCTGAACGGTGGGGCTCTCGTTCGGGTCCAGCACGATCAGCGGCCAGAAGAAATCGTTCCACGCGGCCATGAACGTCACCATGCCCAACACCGCCGCTTGCGGGCGGATCGCAGGGACCGCGACGTGCCAGAACGTTCCCCACAGCGAACAGCCGTCGACTCGTGCCGCATCGACCAGCTCGACGTGCACCGCCTCCTCGCACGCTTGGCGCATCCAGAAGACGCTGAACGCATTGATCAGACCCGGCACGATCACCGCTTCCAAACGGCCGTACCACCCGAAGTTCCCGACCACCATGTACAAGGGGATCACGCCGAGCTGGGCGGGCACCATTACCGTACCGAGCACGACAAGGAACAGGCTGTTCCTCCCCGGGAAGCGCAGACGAGCAAAAGCGAATCCGGCGAAGCTGGACAGCACGACGGTCGACACCATGACCGTCCCCGAGACGATCAGCGAGTTCTGGATCGCCAACCAGAAATCCACGGTGTCGAAGACACGTCGGACGTTGTCCAGGAAGTAGCCGCCCGGGATCAGCGGAGGACTCGCCTCGCCGATCGCCGATCCATCACTCGAAGCCACCACGAAGGACCAGTACAGCGGGAAAACCGACGTCGCGACCACCGCGAAGAGAAACCCGTAGACCAGACCGCCGGGCCGGCGGACCAGCCGACGCCTGCCCGCAGATCCGCGAACCTGCGGCGACCGACCAACAACACTCCCACGCACCGCTCAACCACCTCCCCTGATTCGACGAACCAGGGCGAAGTTCCCCAACGCGGACACCAGGCACACAGCGAACAGAACCCATGCGATCGCTGCCGCATACCCGGCGTCGAACAGGCCGAATCCCTTCTCGTACAGGTACATGGTCAATGTCTGGAACTGGCGGTCGTTGCCACCAACGCCCCCGGTTCCCGACGAGTCGAACAGCTGCGGCTCCGCGAACAGCTGCAGGCCGCCGATGGTCGACACCACCACGGTGAAGACGATGGTCGGCCGGATTCCCGGGACGGTGATCGACCAGAACGACCGCCACCGCGATGCTCCGTCCAGCGCTGCGGCTTCGTAGAGCTCCCTCGGGACGTTGCGCATAGCTGCCAGGTAAAGCAGGGCGTTGTAGCCGGTCCAACGCCACATCACCATGACTGCGATGGCCAAGTGGGAGGACCAGCGCTGGTTCTCCCAGTCCACGGGTTCCACTCCGACCATCCCCAGGATCCAGTTGGCCACGCCGAAATCACGCCTGAACAACTGGGCGAAGACCAACGTCACGGCTACCACGGAAACAACATTCGGCAGCAGGACTCCGGCCCGCCATGCGGTTCCCGCGCGCAGTGGCCGGTTGAGCAAAGCCGCGATGCCGAGAGCGGCCAACAACTGCGGAACGGTGGAAACCAGGAAGATGCTCGCTGTGTTGAACAGGGCGTTGTAGAAGTCGGGGTCGGCGAACAACGCGGAGTAGTTCGCCGACCCGACGAAACCCTGATCGCCGTCGATCAGGTGCCAGTCGTGCAGCGAGACCCACGCGGTGTACAGCAGCGGGAAGAACCCGAACACCGCGAACAGCACGAAGAATGGCGCGATGAAGAGGTACGGCGTGACCCGACCGTCGATCCTGGCGAGCAGCTCACTCCAGCGTGAACCCGAAACGGTTGACGGCAAGAGCGACGGGCGCGCTGGCATCATCCCTACTTGACTGCTTCGCGCGCCTGTTGGACGGCTTCGTTCCACGCCTCGTCGAGGGTTTGCTTCCCGTTTTCGACGCGGCCAAGCGCCAAACCGAACTTCGGGCGCACGACGCTGTCCTTGGGTCCGCGGTAGTGCGGTTGCAGGCTGTCCGCAGCAGCCGCGTAGATCTTGCCGACCGGCGCGTTGTTGAAGTAGGGATCGGTCTTGCTGACCACCTCGGGGGCCTGGTAGGCGGCTGGTGCGCTGGGCAGGATTCCACTCTGCAAGAAGATCTTCTTCTGCTGCTCTGGAGCTGTCAGCCACGTCACGACGTCATAGGCTTCCCTCTGGTGTGAGCTCTGCTTCGGCACGGTCAGGTAGGAACCGCCTTGGTTGCCGCTGTTGCCGGGAACCGTCGTGACATCCCATACACCCGTGTTCGCGTTACCGCCCGCTTCCTTGATCTGCTCCAGCATCCAGGCCGGGCAATTCATAACGGCGAACGACCCCTGTTTGACCGCGACATTCCATGCCTGGGTGTAGGTGGTCACCTTCGCGGTCTGTCCCTTCGCCCCGATTTTCCCGGCGATCTCGAAAGCACGCCGGAGGTTCGGGTTCTGGTCAGCGATGAACGAATCGTCCGCCTTCGAGAAGAAGTTCTCCTCGGACTGGTTGAGGATCGCGGTGTAGATACTGCCGGCGGAATCGGCGAACTTGGCATCAGGTACCGCCGCGCTGAACCGATCGGCAACACTGGCGAACTCTTCCCAGGTGGGCCACAGCTCGGCGACCTCATCGCGGTCGGTTGGCAGGCCTGCCTTCCCGAACAGGTCGCGGCGGTAGCAGAGTGCGAGACCACCCATGTCCGTCCCGAGGCCGAGGACGAAGCTGCCGTCCTTGCTGACCCCCTGCTCCCATTTCCACGGGGCCCAGTGGCCCTGCAGCTCCTTGGCCCCGAAGTCGGCCAGATTGACGAACTTGTCCTTCGACTGCAGGAACTGCGGCATGTACTGCTCTTCGATCGCGACGACGTCGGCGACGCCGCTTCCGCCTGCGAGATGGGTGGCCAGTCCCTTGTGGTGGGCCTCGAAGTCGGAGACTTGAGGAACGAGGTCGATGTTGGGGTGCTGTGCCTCGTACTCCTCAAACAGCGGTTCGTAGCCGAACTCGCCGAAGGTCGCGACCTTGATTTCGATCTTCCCGCTGCCGGACCCGCTTACTCCCCCGCATCCCCCCAGAACCATGAGCAGGGCCGCGCTCAAAACGAGGGCTGACCAGAACGAACGTCCTATCGTCATCGCACTTCCTCACCTGTCGGTCGCGGACCACCATGCCGCACGCTGAACACTGAGTTCACCGGGCGCTCGAAAAGCGTGTCCACCGAGGGAAGGCAACTCTGTCCTCCGGTACATCCAACCGCGGCCACATGACCTCAGACGAGCGCGAGGGATCACAAGAGCACGGCCTTCGCCTTGCTGCCTTGTTCCCCATGCATCGATCAGCCACCTGCAGCGCCTCCGGGGCCGCCCACGCGGGTGCGGTCGTCGTGACTGCCGGCGCGGTCTCGGCAGACGAGCTTCACCCCGCGACGGGCCCGCAACCAACGCGCTCAGCGTCTCGGCGGTGCGATCAGGAAGCACCTCGACCAGGCGGCGGTACTCGACATCGATCAGGACCGTGCGCAATAGCGGCCACGACGCAGAGCGAAGTCGTCCACACCAGCATCCGCGGGGCAAGCGTTCGGACGTGTAGCCGCTGGAAGTGATTTCGATGCTTCGCGCAAGCATCAGATGCGAGCGGCGGAGACGCTCGATTCCGGTAGGCAGAACCAGGGGCCTCGAACCGCGCTGAGGCGTGATATCTCGACCAGACAGACGTCGACGATTCTGTGCGAGCGCCTGGGCTGGAGCCGCCAGCGGCCGGCGCGACGAGCAGCCGAGCGCAACGAGGCGTATCCAGGAATAGGGCTACAGATAGATCATTAACTGGACCCGCCCACCACGTGTGTATGCGTGCAACCTCGCAGGGATGCGAGGGCAACGCGCTAACCAGCACCTCAGCGGGGCGCTAAGGTTGCGATACAGGATCGGGTCGACCACTCCCACCGAACGTTTGGGATCGCGTCAATTGCCGCCCAAAGGCGGTCCGCATCCCTGCGGCAGAAAAGACCAACCGCGCCACTGACGCGACTTTTCCTTCGACTACCCGGGGAGGATGAATGTCCACCACGGACCGGGACACGTTCCTATCGGCCACCCAACGACAGGACTTTACAGACGGCCTCGATCAAGTGCTCTTCCACATGGGCTCGGCCCTCAAAGAGGATCAAACGGACATCGTGGCAGACCACCTGGAGCACGGAAACGTACTGGCTGCTGCAGAGACGATGGCGTCCATCGCGGCGGCAAGACGGCGGCGCATGTCCCATGAGGACCGCGGCCTTCTTCGCGTGGTCATCGAAACGTACAACGGCAATCGCACGAACATCGATCGATTGGACTCGCAAGCTGTCGTTGACGCCCGTTGATATCAGAGCACCCCGATTCCTCGGCCTGGCTTGATTCAGGCCGTGCCGCGGCCAACGAGCAGAGTTCACAGTCGTCTCCCGAGGGCGCGAGTTCTGCTGGTGAACAAATCCGCAATAGGATGACGTGTCGCCGCACTTCGGCTAATCCGAAGGTCAGCGCAGCGGACGTGTTGTCCCCCGCGGCAAGATCCGCCTCAGCGCCGGCATGACATCGAGCCTACTGTCGCCGATTTCCTCATGCGACAACGTCCGCAAGTCCTGCGCACCAGCGGTCTTGTCAGTCCAACCAAAATCACGCACCTGAGTTACCGATCAATAAAGATCAAGCTCAGACGACGGCCCCGTCAGCTAGCAGTGCGAACTCGGCCGCGATCTTGCGGATGTCGGCCTTGAGGAACTGGATCGCCCGGCGCGCCCGATCGGCGACCTCGCCGGGGGTCTCCACGGCCCAGGCCATGACTGCGCGATGGCGAATGTGCAGGCGATGACGCGTCCAGCGAGCACGAGGTGCTCTTGCCGAAGCGGTTCGTCGAGGAAGGCCAAGTCCACGTCCTGCCCGCGGCAGGCGGGAGACGTCGACTCCCATGCTGCGAGAACCGAGCTGAGTTTCCCGGTTCCCTGCCTTTCCTGGCAGTATTGCGTGAGCTGCTGGCTCAGCAGGTCGTTTGTGCCATCGAAGATGGTGAAGACGCGCGTGTCGCGGAACGCTTGTGCGGCGATGTTGGTCGGCGAGCCGCATCGGTAGCGCTCGCCACCGACAATCTGCTGGTAGTGATGCGCGGCATTGACCATGTGCTTGGTGGCGACCGTCTTGAGCGCCTGGGCCACGGGGAAGCCTTCCGCATGTCGGCCATGACGTCCAGCCGTGTCCGCAGGTAATGGCTCAACGCGTCGCAGACCGTGCTAGACGCCTCGATCGCGTTGAGCCGGTACTGCACGAACCGGAGGTCCGCCAGCGCCGCCAGCGCGGCCATCATCGATCTCGGCGGCATCAGCAACTCCGCCATGGCGCTCAGTCCCCGTCCTCGGCAACCAGCCGGCGGTGCGCCGGTACGATGGCGTCGATCTCATTGAGGCCGTAGTCGAGCAGCTTCATGCCGATCGGCTCGTATCGCTGAACCGTGCTGAACCCTTCGTCGCGCCGCACGACGAAATAGCCGTACTTCCTGCCATCCTGATCGTTCTTAGCGCTGACCACCCACCAGTGCGCGGTCGCGCTGAAGCCTTGCCAATGCTTGCGGCCACGGATCCGGTAGCCGTTGCCGACCTCCTCGAAGGTCGTGGCCATATTCGACATCGCCGAGCCGCAGCCCGGCTCCGTCGAGGCGAAACCACAGATCATCGGGCGGCCAGAGGCGAACTCCGGGCAGACCTCAAGCTTGGCCTCCCGGCTTCCGCGCAAGGCGATCGGCCGCAGGGCCACCGCAGATACGATCTTCGTGTACATCGCCAACGGCAGGTTCCACTCCGCGATGCGCTCCACGACACGGCGCAACTCGACGTGGCTACCCCGGCCGCCGAACTCCCTGGGCACCGCTGGGAGGACATCTCGGCCTCCGTGAGGCGCGCCCAGTCCTCAGACGAATGTTCTTCTGCGGATAATGGGCGCAGTCGAAGACTTTCTCCGCCAAGTCACTGATCCCGTCGAGGGACTCTTCGCGTGCTGCCCTTTTCCACCCGGCCGTCGCCCTAGACCAGAGCTCTCGTCGCACACCGTCCCGGCAGCTGGGTGCCCCACATCCCATCTCAACGCAGACGCCCCCGACACACAGCCCACTGAGAGCATCTCAGTGCAGGTCAGTCTGCAATAATCGATTCAGTACCTCGTCGACGCTCATCCATTTGTGCTCGTCCCCGGGGGCGACGGCGGCGTAGGTCTCGTCCAGGAACTCCGCCAGTTTGGCAGCGGGTGCTTCGAAGGCGGCCTGCCCGGACGGCGAGCTCAACGCGATGACGACGAGCTCGGGCTTGTCAAGTTGGGGGATGATTTGCACGTCACCTTCACCACTCGCAACGACCAAGCCGGCCGCCAGCAGATCCCGGTCGATCACCCAGTCGACCTCGCCACTCATCCCCGCGCGGAAGCTCATGTTCACCGCGTACGGATCACGGCTTTCGTACCGCAGTTCCACCTCGAGCGGCCTCCGCACATCGGCCGGGGCCATCAGGTTGAAAACCGCGGCAGAGTAGATCGTCTTGTGGTTCTCGCTCATCATGCCTGCGCTCCTCAGAGTCGGATCCTGCACGACACACAGCATGGCCGCCCTGGATCCACAACTTCTTCACGCCGTCTTCAGCTCGTCGCAAGCACGCAGGCCAAGCCCGACGAACACGCATGTACAAAAGGGCAATCCTCCAGGTAAAGACGATCACGGGCACAAACGGATGCCCGAAAGGGCACTACGGTGCAAGAGATCCAAATGGATGGCTCTTGCGCAACTAGGGGTGGCGATGCCTGCGAGCCCGTGCGGCCCGCTTCGGGTCGAATTGCTGGGGCCTTCGCGTGCTTGGCTCGGAGAGGTGGAGATCACGCTCGGCCCGCCACGCCAACGAGCAGTGTTCGCGGTGGTGGCACTGCAGGCCAACCACGTCGTCCCCCGACATGAACTCATCGACGCCCTGTGGGGGGAACGCCCTCCCACCAGCGCCGAAGGCAGCATCTACACCTACATTTCTGGCCTGCGCCGCAGCCTGGAACCGCAGCGCTCCCGCCGATCCAACGACGGCATCCTGATCTCGCAACCAGCCGGTTACACGCTTCGCCTTCCCCCGGAAGCCCTGGACATCAGCGTCTTCGAGCGGCTGCGCGAGCAGGGACGGCAACAGCTTTCCTCCGGTGACTACGAGGCCGCGGTTGCATCCCTGGACGGTGCGTTGGGCCTATGGCGCGGAGAAGCGCTGTCCGGCGTTCCGGGGCCATTCGCCCAGCGCCACCGCGAACGCCTGGCGGAATTACGCCTCGCGACCATCGAAGACCGTTCGACCGCGGTTCTCGCGCTGGGCGGCCACGTGGATTTGGCTGCGGAACTTGCCGGACTCGTCCGCGACTTCCCGTTGCGGGAGTCGTTGCGCGTGTTGTTGATGATCGCCCTGTATCGCAGCGGACGACCGGCGGAGGCATTAGAGGTCTACAGGGACGCCCGCCGGATGCTGGTTGAAGAGCTCGGCGTCGAGCCGGCTCCCGAGCTGAGCCGAGTACACGAACAGATTCTGGCCAACGATCCCGTGCTGGATGCAGAACCAGCGAGGGCACCGGTGCCCAACAACGCACCACGGTCAGCTGGCAGCGCGCCGCTCTCGGTCGTTCCGGCCCATGTCACCCGTGCGCTGCAGCGAAGCGGGGAAAGCCGCTTCGTTGGGCGCACTGCGGAGGTCGCGCGCCTGCAGGATCTGGTCGCCGAGGTGCGGGCAGGCCGTGGCCGACCGGTGTGGATTGAGGGCGATCCAGGGATTGGAAAGTCCGAGCTGCTCACAGTTGCCCTCGCCGACGCCGGCCGCCGCGGCTGCCAACTCGCATGGGCGGTGGCCGACGAGCTGAGTCAGCGATTCCCACTCCAGGTCGTGACGGAGTGTCTCGGCATCGATGCGACAGCACCCGACCCGCGGCGGGCGCAACTTGCCGCCACCTTGCACGGCGAGCATGCCACGGACCCGGTCCACCGGTTGCTCGAACTCGTCGACGAGATCTGCGCGATCGCGCCGCTGATACTGGTCATCGACGATCTGCAGTGGGCGGACGAGGCCAGCGTCCTGGTGTGGCACCGGCTCTGCGCGGCGACGCGCCAATTGCCGCTGTTGCTGGTCGCAGCGTCGCGCCCGGCACCGGATCGGGCCGAGATGGGACAGCTGCGCCGCGCAGTCGAATTGCGGGATGGCGAGGTTTTTCTGCTGGGTCCGCTGTCCGAGACGGAGACCGACCAGTTGCTCGCCGAGTTGGTCGGCGCCGAACCAGGCCCCGTACTGCGGGAGATAGCCGCACGCGCTGCGGGAAATCCCATGTACGTGCAGGAAATGACCGACGCATTGCTGCGAGCCGATGCCGTGGCGATCGGGAACGGCACTGCCGATGTCCCCGCGGCATCGATCTCGGAAGCCCCTCAATCCCTCGTTGCCGCTGTCGGCAGACGACTCGACTTCCTTTCCCCACCGAGCCGGGAAGTGCTCCGCTGGGGCGCGCTGTTCGGGCTGGAGTTCTCCGTCACCGACGTTGCCGCGGCCGCGGGTCGACAAGCGTTCGAGCTTCTGCCGGCCTTCGAGGAAGCTATCGCTGCCGATGTCGTCGTCGATGCCGAGACCCAACTCGCATTCCGGCACCCACTACTGCGGCAGGCGCTCTACGAAGGGATCCCGAAGGCTGTGCGAGGCGCGCTGCACCGGCAGGCGGCGGAGGCCCTCGCCCGTGGTGACGCCCCGGTGCGGCAGGTCGCGGAACAGCTCCTGGCCGCACCGGCTGCCAACGAACGCTGGGTGTTGGAATGGCTGGCTGATAACCACGTCGCGGTGTCCAACCGGGCGCCGCTGATCGCCATCGAGCTGTTCGAACGCGCGCTCGAAACCTGCCCGGCTGGTGACGCGAACCGAGAAGTGCTGCTCACGGCACTTGTGAAGGTTCTGTTTCGCGCGGGGCGTGACCCCGAGGCGAAAGCGCGGCAAGCCCTCGCCATCGCGACCGACCCGTACCGGTCGGCGGAGATGCGGCAGCTACTGGCCGCGATGTTGCACCGAAGAGGCGACACGCCTGCAGCAATCGAAACGCTGGGGGACGCGGCTGATGATCCGGCGGTCCCGGAGATATGGCGCGTCAGGCACAGATCGCTGCTGGCGAACTTCCGGCGCGGTGACCTCAGCGATCTCGACGCGACCGAAAGGGCTGCCGATGACGCGTACGAGGAGGCGGTGACCGCGGGTGAGCCCTACCCCATCGCGCACGCGTTGCAGACCAGGTGGCTGGTTGACACGGTGCGCCGAGATCACGTACGCGCGCTCAAGCACATCGACAAGGCACTCGGCGTGGTCGGCAATGACCCCGAGTTTTCGGAGTTCCGCTTCGATCTGCTCGACAACCGCTCCTTCACGCTGCAGAACCTGGATCGTCTCGTCGAGGCAGAGAAGACCATGCGCTCCGCTCGCGTAGTCGCAGCACAACACCTCCCGTCCAGCGGTCTCCAAGTGACCGAGGCAGTGCACTACTACTGGGTGGGCCGCTGGGACGACGCCGTGCTCGAACTGCAGACCTTGACGGACGACGGTCCGGCGATCTCCTTCTACGGGTTGCGCGAGCCCGGCCCAGCAGCGCTGCTCGCGCATGGCGTCGGCGCGTTGATCGCCGGGCATCGGGACGACAGCAAGGCCGCCGCACGTCATCTCTACGCTGCCGAACAATATGCGCCGGCCACCGGCGCGGAACGGGAGAGCTGTGACTTCCTCCTGGTCGCGCAGGCGCTAGCGGCCGAGCAACGCGGTGAACCGGACAAGTCCCTGTCCATCCTGGACCCGATCCTAAGCCCGGGATTCGCACCCCTGATGCTGCGGCACCAATGGCTGCCGGACCTCGTCCGACTGGCGGTTGAAGTCGGCGATCTCGACCGGGCACATCGAGCGTTGGACGTGTGCCAGGAAGAAGCGGTAAAGGAAAGCCAGCCGGCCCGGGCGTTCACTGCGTCTGCCCGCTGCCAAGGGCTCATCTCCGGCGACCCCGAGCCGATCATGGCCGCGGTGCAGCACTACCGAGAGGTGGGGCGCGAGGTCGAACTCGCCGCAGCTCTAGAAGACGCGGCGCTGCTCCTGGCCCAACGGGATCTGCGGGACGACGCCCAGGACAAACTCGACGAAGCAGTCCAGCACTTCGCCCTCCTGTCCGCCCGCTGGGACATTCGCCGAGCCGAGTCCAGGCTCCGCGCACATGGGATTATCCCGAGTCCGCACGCTCGACTCGTGCGTCCCTCCGGTGGCTGGGCGGCCCTGTCTTCGGAAGAGGTCCGGATCGCACGCCTAGTCGCGGAAGGGCGTTCCAACCCTGACATCGCAACCGAACTGGCTCTACCGCGGCGGATTGTGCAAGGCCATGTCACCAGCATCCTGGGTAAGCTGAACGCGCATTCTCGCATCGCTGTCGTCGACGAAGTTCGCAGACGCGCCCCGGACGGCGCGCTGACCGAGATTCACAGGTAATCGCTTGGGTCAACATCCAACAACAGATCTCGCAACGCCGCACGCAACCGTTCGGCCTGCAACGGCGTGAGGACCACATCAGTACCGTCCGGGGTGGTCAGAACCATCCGCCGTCCAGCGAACACAAGCGTCAGTTCGCGATCGCTGCCCTGGTCGTCGGAACATGGAAGCACGTGTCGTGCTTTTTTCGGGGAGATCTTATCGGCGACGGGCATCGAGGGCCTCCGGTGCTCCGCGACCTCCGGACAGACTCCGGCTGCGGAAGCAAGCACCGAGAACATTGTCGAGCGACCACCTGTTTCCCGCAGCCGCAAACCCATGTCGCCCATCTCCTTCTGATCAGATCGCTCCGACTCTCATCGCATAGGCCACCGCGTGCTGCCGGTTGCGCAGGTTTAGTCGCCTCGTCACCCCGTAGACGACGTTCTTGACCGTCCGCACGGAGTAGCACAACTGCTCCGCGATCTCCGCGCTGTCCAGCCCTTCGGCCACCAACCTCAGCACATCGATTTCCCGGGAGGTCAACCCGGATTCGTTCAAGCCCTGCGAGCTCGGCACGTCCCGCTGCAGGTATTCCACCTGCTTGAGCAGCTCGCCAAGCAGGTCGGGCGGCTTCATGCCATCACCCTTGGCCGCAGCGATCACACTGTTGATCAGCCTTGTCTCAGTAATCGCAGAGCGCGGCAGTACAGCCACCACGCGAGATTCGACCGCATCGAGCGCATCAGCCGGGTTGAGTACGTTGGTAACCAGCACTCTGGGCATCGACCACTCTTGTGCGGAACGTCGCATATCGGCCAAAACCTGGGCGTTGACGCGGTCTGCAGCGAACACGATCACGTCGGATTTAGCAGGCTTGGCCACCACGCAGAGCTCCGCCTGAGTCTCCAGGAAACTCGTCAGACCCGCCAGGGTGATCGCATCGTCTGCCTGCACAGCCACTCGCACTGGGTTCATCGGGGCCTCCCTACACGCTCTGTGCGTCGTGATCTGAGTGTGGGAAGGCCGTCTTCACGATTTCTCTACATCACCTCTACGGTCGTTTTGCCTGATCAGCGCCGTTGCACGGCCAGGCGACACCGGCTCCACTCGTCGAGCAGGAGATCGATCCAGATGACGTGCAGTTGGGCGGCCTGTTCGTTACCCGCCGCGCGGCACCGCAGGACGTACTCACGGGCGTCCGACATCTCAGTCTCGAGTTGCCGCAACACGAGCCCAGCATCCTCGGGCTGCTTTGCCGTTTTCAACACGTTCCCCCTCTGTCATGCCTGGGACAACCATGCCTGAAACTTGGCGAAATATGAACTCCGGCGCCCAGAACTGGCCAAACGTCTAGCCTGTTTGCCTCGTCGTACCACCCATTCGAGACAGTTCAAAGTCGCCGCAAATGCGTGTCGGCCCGGCGAACCCAGAATGTTACCCCGGAAACCCTGACCGCCCGGGCAGATTATGACGGCGATTCGGGCAGCGCCTCACCAATTCCACCAAACCAGCAACACGGCAGCGCGTAAGATTTCAATGCCTCCGGATACGCACGCGCAATCGTGTTCCAGCGCAAACCTCGCGCCGCCTCGGCGAAGACGACGTTGCCGTAGACGCGAGATCGAGAAGACGTACACGAGAGCACACTCCATCCAGACGGTGGGACCGAGTCATGCGGCGAGGTGTTGCGTAGTGTCCGGATCGAACACGTGGATCTCGACTGCATCGCGCACTGTTACCCGGATCGCCTCGCCGATGCGCGGTGGGGCGCGGCCAGCCGGCCCACGGACGACAATGTGCTGCCGATTCGCCTAGGACGCCGTGAACGTAGGCGTCCGAGCCGAGTTCTTCCACCAGCCGGACGGTGAAGTTCAAAGTCGTACTCGGCCGCTCGTATCAGCCTCAACGCCTCCGCACGCGCTCCGAAGACCACCTCGGTCAGCGTGCTGTCCGCAGCATGACTGAACATCTCCCTGGCAGCGGGACAGTGAGCTCACCGATCGCAACGCCGTCGCGCTGCAGCGACAGATTCAGAAAGTTGATCGCGGGGGTCCCGATTAAGCCGGCGACGAACAAGTTCGCCGGGCACTCGTACAACCCCCGAGGAGTCACGCACTGCTGCAGCACGCCGTCGGCGAGCACTGCCATCCGATCCCCATCGTCATCGCACCTCGACCCGGTCGTGCGTGACGTAGCTCGTCGTCGTTCTCAGGCGCTGTTGCAGCGGTACGATGTCCGCCCGGGTTTCGACGCGCACCTCCGCGTCCAGTTTGGACAGTGGCTCGTCCATCAGGAACACGCTGGGTGCGCGCACGATAGCCCCACCCCATAGCAACTCACTGCCCCTGCCCACCGGACAGCACCTTCGGTTTACGATCCAGGTACTTGGTGATACCCAGTACCCCCGCATCCTCCCCGATCTTGTCCTTAATCTGCCGCTGGGGAATGCGACGCAACTTGAGCGCAAAGTCCATGTTCTCCGCGCGACCGTCATGATCATTGCCTCCCAGCGCCCCTGCCCCAGCCGCACCCACCCACTCCGCGCAGGGCGGCCAGCAGCAGCGAAGCCATGCGGAACCGCGGCCTAAACATCGGCACTACCCACCTGCGTGTAGCACTTCGACTCGCGCACTCCGAAGTGCGGCAAGACCAGGACCTTCACTCCAGCCTGGGTGCGAGTCAACGTCATTGCTTCGTCAAGGCCCGATAGAGGTACGGCGTGGGTCAACAACGGATCGGTACGGATCGAGCCTGATGCGATCAGGTGCATCGCCATATCGAAGTGGTCCAGCCCGGCCATCGAACGACTCACCCTGTCGTCATCCTCTTTCAACTTCGGTAGCAGGACTCGCGACAGCTGGACCCGCGCGCTCGCGTGGGGTGTACCAAAAAGGATCAAGCGGCCATCGACTCCTACCTCCTCGAATGCCTCCTCGATCACATCCGGATCGCCGGTGCAGTCGATCGACGTATCGAACTTCTCACCGCTGACCCCATCGAGGCCTGGGGCGACCAAGTGCGCGCCGAGAGTTGCCGCGAGGTCCAGCTGATCCACGTCGCGGTCGACGACGGTCACTTTGACCCCACTGAGGCACAGCACCTGCAGTACCAGCATTGCCAGCGGATTCGCGCCGAGAACCAATGATCGCTGGCCGGCGACCACGCCGAACCGGCGCACACCCATGAGTGCACGCGCGGTCGGTTCGATCATCGCCCCCTGCGCCCAAGTCATCGTCTCCGGCAGCCGGTAGCAGCTGGCCGCAGGCACAGCAACGTAGTCAGCGAACGCGCCGTCCACGGACTCACCGATCACACGGTGCTGCTCGCATTCCACCGCAGAACCCGAGCCGCATGCCTCGCAATGCCCGCAGGGCAGGTTCGGATCCACCGCGACCCGATCCCCAACTCGCCAGTCTCCCTGCACTGCAGGTCCCAACTCGACGATCTCGCCGCTGAACTCGTGCCCCGGCACAACGGGGTAGGAGGCCGAGGGAAATTCGCCGCTGGCGATTCGCACATCATTGTCGCAAACCCCGCACGCTTGAACCCGGACGATCACCTGCCCGGAGCGCGGTGTCGGATCAGGAACTTCACCGATGCTGATCAACTGCCGTCCGGTGATGATCGCAGCCCGCATCTGCATGCACCTTCCTAAACATCATCGTTGGCCTGGGGGATTCCAAACTGCGCCCACATGAGCAGCTACCCAAATGACCTCTGGACCATTCAAGATGTCTCTGACACCCACAAAAAAACGCGGGATCAAATCTAAGCCCCTAGTGCCACGCCGCTTTGCCCATTCCCGCCCCATCTCGTCCTCGCCACGGCCGCACCAACCGCAGCTGAATTACGAGTGTCCACGAAATCTTAGTTCCGAACTCGTAAACGAGCGACGACGGATCGTGGAACCCGACGATCATGATCAACGCGGCGGCATGCCCGACCGGAAGATCGTTGCGCCCCGACCTGGCAGGTGGATCTTCTGCGCGTTCAGCGGGACTTACGAGAACGTGTCACGAGCCGCTTCGAGCTGCCCGCGACCACGTCCCGTACCGATGTTCCCTAGGCGCGGCAAAGGGCGCACCGGCGTTCTGCAGGAACCCGGCTAATGGCGATCGCCGGTACCCTCCAGAGCCTTTGCCGTATCGACTCGCTTGCGGACGCAGAACCAGCCGATCACCAGCGCAATCGCGAGCACCGGCACGCACAGCAGGGTCATACGTCCCGCTGGCACGTCAAACCACATCAGGCACGCGACGGACAGCAAGAACGCGATCGTGACGATTTGCGTGACCGGCGAGCCCGGCAAGCGATATGCCGGCCGCGCGACTGCTCCGGCCCGCGCCTTGCGCACGAACAGGAGGTGACACAGCATGATCATGCTCCAAGTGGTGATGATCGCGATCGCGCTCAAGTTCAAGACGATCTCGAACGCATCAGTAGGCACCACGTAGTTCAGCCCCACACCCAGCACGCAGACCGCGCCGGTAAGCAAGATCCCCCCGTAGGGCACGTGGCTGCCGTTCATCAGACCGGTGAACTTCGGGGCCGAGCCGGCGACCGCCATGGAACGCAGGATGCGACCGGTGGAGTAAAGCCCCGAGTTGAGGCTGGACATCGCAGCGGTCAGCACCACGAGGTTCATCACGTCACCGACGGCCGGGATTCCGACCTGCGACAGCACTGTCACGAAAGGGCTCTCGCCCTTCTGGTACGCATTCCACGGCAGCAGCATCGTCAGCAGCACCACCGAGCCGACGTAGAAGACACCGATCCGCCACATGATCGAGTTGATCGCCTTCGGCATGATCTTCGCCGGGTTGTCGGTCTCCCCCGCGGCGACACCGACCAGTTCAACGGCGGCATAGGCGAACATGATCCCCTGGACCACGAGGATCAACGGCACCAGACCGTTGGGAAGAACACCCCCGTGGTCCGCGATCAGCTGGGGTCCTGGCACCGTGCCACCGATCGGATGCGCCGCAACGAGCAGACCGATACCGATGACCATGAAGACGACCAGTGCGCCGACCTTGATGATCGCGAACCAGAACTCCATCTCACCGAAGAGCTTCACAGAGACCAAGTTCAGCGACAGCACCACCACCAGCGCCACCAAAGCCAGCACCCACTGCGGCACGGGCGTGAAAAAACTCCAGTAGTGCGCGTACAGCGAGATCGCGGTGATGTCGGCAATCCCGGTGGTCGCCCAGTTCACGAAGTACATCCACCCGGCAACGAAAGCACCCTTCTCGCCCATGAACTCACGCGCGTAGGACACGAACGCCCCGGAGGATGGCCGATGCAGAATAAGCTCTCCCAACGCGCGCACGACGAAGAACGCGAACACCCCGCAGACGGCGTAGGCGATCGCGAGTGACGGACCAGCCTGCGCCAACCGCCCGCCCGCACCGAGAAAGAGGCCGGTGCCGATCGCACCCCCAATCGCGATCATGTTGATGTGCCGGCGTTTCAAGGACTTGCGGTATCCCCTGTCCCCTGGATCCACATGTGTTCGCGGTTCCGGCTGACTGGGATCCTGCAATATTTGCTTAGTCACAGAGTTCTCTCGTTTCGGCTTGCCGTCTCCCGAACAACACGCCAATGCGCCCCACGGGAGATCGCCATACTCATCGCGCTCGTGACACTCAATGATGAATACTGGGACCAAGTCCCCGAATGGTCAAGATCTCCACACGAAAACGAGATTCCCGGGCAGCCCCTTCTGCCCCGCCGAGACAACGCGTCCTGCCTTACTCCAAAAAAAGCCTGCTCGAACACCTGCGGCGCAACGTTTGCCAACGAAGCATTGAAATGTGATTTCGGCCACTTCAAGCAACCAGAAAGCGCACGTAAGTGCCGAACACTCGCGAATACTCACTTGCTTTCGCAACGTCGACGTCGCTATCCGGCTAATGCACCGACATCGAAACCCGACAAGGCGCGCTTTCCAACGCGAGGGGAGGCGATCAAGGTGAGCACCGGTCCGTGGCCGAACGAAGGAGATCAACAACGACGCGGTCCATGAAAGGGCTCTGTTGCCTCATCGAAGACGCATTGCCGACCGGGCGTGCTGGATTTAGGGCCGATGGCGCAGCATCTGCCCGGCCCCGCATCTCGTGCCCCTGCACCAAGTCGCTCGGGGCGTAGCCGGGCGCCGGCCGCAGCCGCAACATCGACCAGACCGCCGCCGAGATCAAAGAGCAGCTTCACAGCCGCAGCTCAACCAGCCTCCGCCGGTCGAGCAAGCCTTCGGCCGCTCCCGGTAGCGGGCGACCGCCATCGGGTTGATCGCGAAAATAGGACGACCGGTGGCTCGCAGCACGGCGACAAGCAGGCCACGCGGCATGGTGATCCACCACCCCGATCCCATAGGTCCGGACGGTGTTCGGGTTGCCGAGCAAATCACGAAAGGTGTCAGCCGCCGCCCGGACGGTCACGGCCTTACCGGTCGGCAACTGCCCGACGGCGGGCATCGCTCAAACGCTTTCGGCCCTCGTCGTGGACCTCGGCATCTCGACGATCGCCAGCCGAGCCGCCGCGATTCGCTAGCACGTCATGGAAATGCCTGTCCCCGTGGTCACCGACGCCGTCGGCTACCACAACGTCACCACCCCCGGCTCGCCGCCCAATCCGGAGGACCGTGGAGCCGATCCCCCCGCCCCGGCGACCACACGGTCGCCAGCAAGCCCACCGACGCAGCGAACTCACGCCAGTTCATTACACGAGCTCACCAGTCCGCAATGCCCTCACGTGAGTGAGCATGCGACGTGCCGGTCGAGCTCCACCGGCAGGCTCTGCGGTATGGAGATCTTCATGCCAGGCAACCAGGGAACCTGCTCCAGGGAACACCCGAGTCGCATACGTGGAAAACCGTTGAGAAGAGCGGAGAAGGCCGTCCTCGCCTCCAGTCTGGCCAGAGACGCTCCCAGGCAGTAGTGGATGCCTTTGCCGAAGCCGAAGTGGTGGTTGTCGCGGCGGCGGATATCGAACCGTTCGGGGTGGGGGAAGGCGGCCGGATCGTGGTTGGCAGCCGTGACTGCTATCAGCACCATGTCTCCGCGCTGCAGGGTCTGCCCGTGCATCTTCAGATCTTCATGCACCCAACGAGGAGTGACGAAGGCGCTCGGCGGGCGGCAACGGACCATCTCTTCGATAGCGGAATCGATCAGTTCAGGCTCTTTGCGCAGCAGGTCCATCTGGTCGGGGTGCTGGAGAAGGAGGAGGGTGCCGTTGGCCAGCAGGCCCGAGGTCGCCGCGATGCCGGCGCGGATGACGACGGACACCATCGGCAAGATCTCCTCCGTGGTGAGCGTGCCTCCGGAGTTTTCGGTAGAGAGCCAGTCGCCGAGGAGCCCTTCCTCGGGGTGCGCCCGTATTTCCCGGATCAGCTCCTGGACCAAGAGCAGGAGGTCCTCCAGCGACTCTCTGACGTCGTCGGTGACGGGGGCGTCAATGTCCCTTGCAGTGATGCGGTTCGCGTACGCGACCAGGAGTGGCTGGTAGTGCGAGGACCTGACAAGGAGACGGCACACAGCGAGGGAAGGGATACGGGAGGCGAAAGAGGAGACCAGATCTACCGATCCGGACCGCGGGAGTTGCGCGATGGTGTCGTTGACGATGGCTTGGACGTCCTCGCGCCATCCTTCGACCCGGTGGGGCGCGAAGAGCGGAGCGAAGCAGGCACGCAGGCGTGTGTGTTCGGGTGGGTCGGTCTTGGCCAGGTGCCGCAGCATCAGGTCCTCGACCTCCAAGGGGGAAAAGGTTCGCGCGATCTCCTCGGCGGAGAGAACAGAGCGCACGTCCTTGCGGAAGCATGTGTCTTTGAAGATCGTGTTGACGTCTTCCCAGCGCGTGATGAGCCAGGCCGTCCCGCCGTTGGGCAGGGCGATCCTGGCAACGGGGTGGTTGGTCCGCAGCGGTCCGAGGATCCGTTCAGGGTCGCGCTTGAACTCGGAGCTGGCCAGGTCGGCTTCGATGATCTCGGCCATGCGAACTCACTCCTCGGAGAGCGGGCCTACGGCGGGGGCGTGGGGGTACGCCGCAGCCTCCCGCGGGTCCAGACGGGGGACGAGGCAGATAGGCCGCAGGTCCGAGTAGCGGCCCGACTCCGCGTGCCAGTGGATGCAGCCGCTCAGGAACGATCCGGTGGCCTCGCAACTGCGTTGCAGGAGCTCGCCGTGCTGGGGGAAGAACTCCAGCATCATCCGCTGCTGTTCCTGGGCGCAGCGCAGTTGCGATGTGAGGTGGGTCCAGACGTAGTCCACGGCCTGTTGCAGCGTGATGCGGTACTCGTTTTGCACGACGAACACGAGGTTGTGCGGGTCAGATGTCTCCAACTCCTTGCGGAGAGAGCCCAAGTCTCCGATAGCGATCATGCTCTCGGCGACCGCGTCCCGGTACGCACGATAGATCCGGCTGCTCGTCACGTCCTCGGGCAGCGAAATGTGCTCGGCCAGGTCGACGAGATCCAGGTAGATGTCCAGTGCGACTGTGCGCCTGCGGCCTTCCTTGTAAGTCTCCTCGGACAACATGATCCCGTCCCTCATGTTGTCGGCCTCCCAGAGGAAGGAGTCGAACCACTCCTCCAGGTGCGCCGCCAACCGGGTCCGCCAGCTTGCCGAGGTCACAGGCAGCAGATCCCGCCACACCATGGCCGTGAGCTGGGCGACGGCGCCTTGGGAGGGCGGTATGGGCGCGACCTCGGGGTCGGCCAGCACACTACGGAGATGGTCGATGCTCTTGGACATCAGAGCACGGTCGGCGATCAGCGACGGGTGCCCGAAGAAGTCGTCGGCGCAGAGGACCAGCAGCCCGATGTCGTGTGCGACTGTCAGCTCTTCCAGCCCGGCGGTCGGGTACAAGTAGGCGGCCATCTCGGTGTACGCCTCGCCCCGGTATTTCTGGAACGCCGGATCGCTCGTCGAGTGGTACAGCTGCAGGCCGCGTCGCACGTTGTGGTCATCGAGCGCGTCCAGGCTCGGGTTTATGCGGAAGGGGTATGGGCTGAGCAGTGGCGGAACGGTCACGGTGTCGACGGGGTTTGCGGTATGAGCGTCAGGAAGTGGATTGCGGGACACTGATGCCCTCCTCCTTCGGATCGCTGTAGCGACCGCTCTCTTCGTGCCATCGGATGAAGCCCGCCTGCCACATGCCCACACGGGT
Source organism: Saccharopolyspora sp. NPDC003752 (assembly GCF_053605825.1). NCBI lineage: Bacteria > Bacillati > Actinomycetota > Actinomycetes > Pseudonocardiales > Pseudonocardiaceae > Saccharopolyspora > Saccharopolyspora sp. NPDC003752. Next base: position 27,773 of record NZ_JBSGJZ010000057.1, read on the forward strand.
GAAAACCTGGTGCAGCGCCTCCCGGTGTTCGGGAAAGGCGATCTGGATCTGCGGTTCCAGATCGACGAGCTGCTGGGTGTGCAGGGCGTAGAGGTCGGCGACGTGGCTAGCAGCGGCTTCCAAGCCGCATCCGTACTGGGTCTTCAGGATGCTGATGAGGTTGGCCTGAGCGCTGCCGGTGGATTCCTCCACCCGGTAGGAGATCAGGTCGTTGAAGTAGCACAGGCACTCGACGGCTGTGTCCAGGTAACGCTGGTAGAGAGGGCTGTCGTGGATGTGTTCCGGAATAGCCTGCGGCATGTCCAGATGGAGCATGTCCATGTAGGTCCGGGATCCGAAGAGATGAAGCCGGTGGTCCCAGAACTCTTCCTCTTCGAACGGGCGGTTGTGTCCCAGCTGGTCCGTCTCCCAGCAGCAGGCGTCAAACCACGCGTTCATGTGCCCGACGAAGCGCCGCCGCCAGGCCGGCTTCGTACGGGGCACCAGAGCGTGCCACCACGTCTCCACGAGCCGCGCATTGGGATCCTGCGGCACGACTGGTGTGCCGCGCGTGTCCGGGTAGGCGAGCACGTCGGCGTAATGGGCCAGCGCCGATCGGGTATGCGCCACATTTCCCCGGAAGCCAGGCCGGTCGAGATGGTCGTCGATGACGACGACGGACCAGTAGAAGTCGTGGATGATCTCCAGGGTGGACAGGCTGGCCCAGGGATACGTATAAGCGGTCAGATTGTCGAACATCTCGCGCCGGAACTTGTTCCGGACGCGCTCGGGCACGTCACCGTAGAACCACTCTCCCCGCTGCTGGGAATGCCATCGCAGTTCAGGATGATGCGGGCTGACCTGGGCGGGGAATCGGCTGGCAACGCGAGGACGAAGCCGGTGAGACATGGACACGGGCGACTCCCATGACGTGGAACGGACGGCTGTTCAAGCTCCGAACCGCCGGTGGCGGTTGCTGTAGGCGCGCAAGGCGGCTTCCAGATCAGCACGGGCGAAGTCAGGCCACAGCGGCGCACAGAAGTACAGCTCCGCGTAAGCGGCCTGCCACATCATGAACCCGGATGTGCGGATCTCCCCGGACGGTCGAATCACCAGATCGGGATCCGGAACGCCGGCCGTGGACAGATAACTGGCCAGTACGTCCTCCGTGACGCTGACGGGCTTCCCGGACTCCACGTCCGCGACCAGTGCGCGCACCGCGCCGACCACGTCCTGGCGCCCCCCGTAGGCGATGGCCAGGTTGACCAGCATCCCCTCGACGTCGGCAGTCTGCCGCTCCGCACGACGCAGCCTGTCGGCCAATCTCGTCGGCAGCAGCTCCAGCGAGCCGATCACGCGCAGGCGCCAGCGCCGGGCCGCTACCAGCCTGTCGACCACATCCGCGTCGATCGCATAGAGATCAACCAGTTCGCGCTGCGAGCGCGTCCGGATGTTGTCGTCGGACAACATCCACAGCGTCACAACCTCAAGGCCGAACTCCTCGCACCAGCCCAGCACCATTGGCATCTTTCCGAAGCCAGCCCGGTGCCCTTCATATGCCCCTGACTTACCGTTTGCGCGCGCCCAGCGGCGATTGCCGTCCATCACGATCGCCACATGCCGCGGAAGGCGGGAAGGGGAGGCGGATACACCGTGAACGGAACGAAGGGCGGTGGAAGCGTCCTCGCCTTGTCCCACGACGTGGGGTAGAAGATCAAGCGGTACGCATTCCGGTACGGATCGCATGTCGATCTCGGTAGTGGCGGCAGCCCGTAAGGCATTCCGCTGACGTGCGTTGAACACCCAATCCTGCGGAGCCTCCGTCCCCGGCCCGCGAACTCCGGTCCCTTGATCCCCTGCGCCACCTGGTGGGACGCCATTAGCGTCTTCTGCAGTCATCAGCCACACCTCCCCTGGTCCCTTCCGGAGCTGACCGTAGGTTCGGGAGTACCGGGCTCACACCACTGCAAACGGAAACCTGTACGAACAGACCTAAAATCAGACCCTCATGCACTCCAAAGGACGCCTCTCGCGTAGTGTGATCAAGTTTGAGTGGTAAGCATCAGTTCAGAAGCCCAACGAGGCATATCCGCCCGATTTCCGGCGCGTACTACAACTATCCCGAGAGGCGATGAAGGCAATGGAGTCCTGCGCGGAGACCTTCTCCATAGGCGGTGAGCTACCGGTCCGCAGGATCGGCTACGGCGCCATGGGGCTGACCGGTCCGGGCTACTGGTACTACCCGACGGATACGGATGCCGCGTTGGCGGTGCTGCGGCGCGCTGTCGACCTCGGCGTCAACCACATCGACACCGCCGACGCCTACGGCCCCGAGACCAGCGAGCACCTGATCCGCAAGGCCCTGCACCCGTACCCCGACGACCTCGTGATCGCCACCAAGGGCGGGGTGACCCGGCAGGGACCGAACCGGTGGGCGCGAGTCGGCCGACCGGAATATCTGCGTCAGTGCGTCGAAATGAGCTTGCGTCGACTGGGCCTCGACCGGATCGATCTGTACTACCTGCATCGCATCGACCCGCAGGTCCCGGTTGTCGACCAGGTCGGAGCCCTGACCGATATGCGAGACGAGGGCAAGATCCGGTTCATCGGCCTGTCCAAGGTGACGCGCAGCGAGATCGAGCGGATCGCGACCGAGACGCCGATCGCCGCGGTACAAAACCGGTTCAACGCCAACGACGGAGATCGTCAGGTGTTGGACTACTGCACGGACACGGGCACGGCGTTCGTGCCGTATTCCCCTTTTGATCAGGGGAAACTGCCGGACGTACCTGGCGAGGGAGGGCACCGGTTCACGACCGCGCAACGGACACTGGCCTGGCTGCTGTCCCTGTCGCCCGTGGTGCTGCCGATACCCGGCACTACGTCGCTCGATCACCTATCCGAGAACATGGACGTCTCGTTGCGGACAACACGCCGCTGAACTGCTGCACGAGGGCTGGGAAGACCGTGGCCGCCCCGACGTTTCATCACATCCGACGTCGGCTACTCAGCGGATCACGCGGGTATATCGATCACACCTTATAACAGCACATGCCAGCAGGTCAGCGCTGGAGCGTGCAGGGGACTGGCTATCGCGGTGGAGCCGACCCCAGCTTCGCACTGGTTGTCGTGACCGGGAGGATGGTGACGGGGCCTGCAAGCCGTCACCACCCATCCTTCTCAGCGGCAACTCCCAGCGCGCGCAGCAGCCGGCCGAAAACGGCTGCGGTTTCTCCTCCACACCACGCCGGTCGACCGCGATGCTGCCGTCGGAAAACTGCTCGCGCAGCCGACATACCGCGAACGCCGCCATGACGTATGCTGACGCCGAGCTGGCCGACGATCACGATGTCGCTCCGCGAGGAGATGAGCTCGCCGAGCCAGCCGAGCTCCGCTTCGCGCCCCACCAAGTCCCCGTGGCAGCCACCGCAGCGCCGCCGACGCGTTGATGGACGAGTGGGTGGAGCGAGCTACTCGAACACAAACCCAAGTGCAGCCACAAGAGAACACTGACTAGCGAATGCCGCATGGGCGGCACCGCGCCAGCATCGCAGCCGGAAGTCCGCACGGACACACTCAGTTCTGTGGTCCGGCAGCCTGGTGGCCGGGCCGCGGCTTCCACCCCGACAGGAACCACAACAGCGGACCGAAGAACGGCAGGCAGGCGGCGAGCAACAGCCACACGAGCTTCGTCCCCAAGCCCTTGTCGCTGTGGAATACGCTGAACAGCGCGCCAACGACGAACAGCAGATACAAGAACACGATCGCTCCGATCACCAGCACGCTCGCTCCACCCCAGAGCGGTACGAATCCTTGAGCAGCATGGGCGGCCGCCGCGGGCATCATCGCGATACTTCCTTTCCGGACAATCCATTGCGTACATGGCTGTTGATGAAACCGCTCTCGCGCCTTCAGGCGGTGGACTCGTCGGGAACCCAGCGCAGGAGGTCACCCGGCTGGCATTCGAGCACTCGGCAGATCGCGTCGAGCGTGGTGAAGCGGACAGCTTTCGCTCGGCCGTTCTTCAGCACGGCCACGTTCGCCGCGCTGATTCCCACGGCTTCGACGAACTCGCTCACCGACATCTTCCGCATGGCGAGTTGAACGTCAAGGTCAACAACGATCGCCATCAGACGACCTCGTCCATCTCACTGCGCAGCACAATCGCCTTGCGCAGCAGGTGCCGCCCCACGAACAGCAGCAGGACTACCCCGATAGCAGCAAGCGTGCCCACCGCAGAGCCCAGCCACAAGCCGATGAGCTCCATCCCGTCCGACGGAGAGGGGATGTCCGCGAAGGTCACGTACACGAACAAGCCAGCGAGCACGACAGCAGCGGCAAAGACGGCGCCGATTGTCACATTCGCCCAGGCAAGCGCGCCATGCTCGAAAACAGTCCCCTTGCCCGCCCGGTGCAACAACGCCCACACCGTCACCAGGGCGACCTGGAAGCACGCGATGAAGACGATCGCTGCCGTGACCAGGGGCACCCGCACGGATTCGTAGGGAGGGAACAGGGCGACTTCGCCGGCCGCGGTCGCCGGGATCACGACGAACTGGGCGAACAACCCGACAGCGAACGCTCCAGCGAGGAGGACCTGGAGAACGAGGACAGCAGAACGAGGCATGCGTCGATTATCGATAGTTTCCCATCGAAAATCAATAGATAGAATGTGGATCTCGGCGCTCGGCCGTCGGCGAAGCCAAGGCCCGAACACCGACACACCGTGCAGGCGCGGCGGACCGTCGACACCGCACGCCGGCTGCACACCACCCCCACCGCCTCCACGTCGACATCTCTGCGCCAGTACAAGAACCTGGCCGATTCGAGCGCATCCGACGCACCTTGTGCGGCGGTGTCCACAACGAGGACCTCCGGCGCCATCTACTACACCTGGACGGGGTTCGCCATCACAGTCAGCGCGTGACGCATCTGGGCACCCACCGGCCTTCCCCCAGTGAACCCGAGCGCCGTGGCGAGCATCTCGGCCGGACGCTCCTGCACCGCGGACGCCCGCCCACGTTCCAACTCCCGCAGCGCGCGCACTCACGCCGCAAGAGCAGGCGGGCTCCACTTGCAACAATCCCGCTGTCCGCCAGTACCGCAGCAGCAATGGCCGAACACGGCCATCGTGTCGCTCAGGTCGGTCGCACCCAACATTCAACTCGGCAGTTTTCACCGCAAAAAGCTGCCGCTTGCGCCTCCTCCGCGCCCTCCACGGCCCCTAACCTGCGCGGCTTCCCAAACGCGGCCACCAGAACGAGTGGCCGTGGGCGTAGTTGGGCACACAGCGGCATATTGGCTCAATCGACCCGACATCTCAGCACGAAAGACCAAGCACCATTTAGTCCTCTATGGACGATCGTCGGGCGACATGCCCCGCTTCACCGCGCGGTTTAGGCCTACTCGCCCGACGCGGGCTCCTCGTTGGACTCGCTCTCACCGGGCACGGGATTCTCAGGCGTCCACGGCACCACCCGCAGGCCGGCTGCGTCCTGGTGGTTCGCGTACAGCTCGGCCACCTGCTCGTCGTCCAGCATCAACGTTTCGCGCATGAAATCCCCGGTGAGCCGCACCGACGCCGGCCCCGCGGGATTGAACAACACATCCACCCCGTCAGCGAGCAGCACGACCAGCTCATCGAGGTCGATCCGCCGCCAGTCCGGCGAACTGACCCGCCGCCGGTGCGGCTCACCGGTCGCCACCACCACACACGGCACCTCATCCGGCGACTTCGTGACCAGCGGACGCCCATCACCATTCATCGCGATATCGAACAGCGAGTCCCGCAACACCAGCTGGATGTGCTCAACCTCCGCACGATCCTGCAACACCAGCCGCAGCACCGCGTCCAACGGATCCGACGGCGAGTTCTCCTCGCTCGGCGCGTACTCCGGATTCGGCCGGAACTTGCCGAGCCTGCACCCATCCTCCACCGGCCACAGCCCCACCACAGCCTCGATCGGCGGCGCCTCATTCCCAGAAGAGGAGGTCCACGACGGGTCCATCAACAACAGCCAGTTCTCCAACGGCTCTTCGGCCTTGGTCTCTTCGCTCGTCTCAGTTACGAAAACCATGATGCTTCCTCACTCGGGTCGATCGCTGTTCGATCTGCCGCTACGAGACACTCCGCCGCGCTATGCGCTCCCTCGGGGGTCAACGGCCTCGTCGTTGTCGACGTGCCACGCTCCGGGAAAGTAGTTGGTCTCGAGGTCGCTTACCGCGGGGAAGTGCGCACCGACGCGATCACCACCGCCAGTGGCGAGCGGCCACGCCTCGCCGGCGTTGCCAGGCAGCCATCCCCCAGCAAACGACGGCGGAGTGTTCGCGGGGAACGCGGCCCCTGCCTGCTCACCACTGCCGCCGACGAGCGGCCAGCCTGTCGGCTCCAGGTGCTCTCGCGACGGCGCGATGTCCGGCCTGGACCACTCTTGTGGGTGGGCTGTCGTGCGGCCGACCGGCATAACACCGTCGAAGCCCCCCACGCCAGACCAGTTCACCGCACCAACATTCGGATCCGGCACAACATCGTCGAACCCGAACCCCCTCGCCTCCTGCTCGGGCATCCCCGGCAGACCACGGGACGAATCGATGCTGAAGGCAGCGTCGGTCATGAAGGCGTTGCCGTCAAAGCCGCCGTTGTTCTCGGCGAAAACGTCGTGCGGACCAGTGACCTGGCCGATGTTCGAAGCGCTGAACAGGGCCTGCAGCTGCCCTTCGGACGAACGCAGGACGTCGTCGATGTTGAGTGCACCGCCGGCAACGGCATCGGGGGCGGCCGCGTTGAAGAACCGGTCGAGTTCGGCGGGATCGTAGGATAGGGCGTTGGGGTCTGCGGGACTGAAGGAGAAGACGTCGAAACCGGCGGAATGGGCAGCGTCCATCATGGACAGGAGGTTTTCTCCCAGTCTGCGGTGTTCCTCGACGCGACGCTCCGCCTCCTCGTTGAAACTGATCAGCTCTTCTTCACCACGCTCGTGTCGGATTTGGCTGTCGGCTTCTCGGAGGCTGGTTGAGCCGGGCGCCACCGGTAGCCAGTCCCATACATCGGGGTCACTGAAGATGATGAGGGCTTTCCCGTTGGGATAAGACCCAAGTGACGGCTCGTACTCGAGCCACTGGTCGGGATGGTCGGCGCGATGCTGGTCTAGGGCGCCCTGAACGTGCTCCGGACTACCGCTGAGCAGGATGACCCCGTTCTCGTCGGCGATGTCGATGCCCATCAGAGCCAGCCAGTCCTCGGCGGGCAACGGGGCATCGCTGAGCGCGGGGTCGAGAACGTAATTGCGAGGTCCGTACGGGGTGCCGACCACGATGGCAGGCGCCACGTGGAAGCCCCAATTGACCGTGCCTGGCAAGCCCGGCCAGGCATCGACGGCATTGGCCGAGGCGACCGAGCGACCCGGGTTAGTGCGGACAACGAAGATCTTGCTCGGCTGTGCGCCCATGCGCTGCAGCTGGAGCGACCAGAAATGCGCTCGGGCCGCACAGCCGGTCTCTGGGTAGTCGATCCGGATGGGGACCGTTCCGCTGGAGTGGTGGTTGAAGGTGGAGTTCTTCAACTGCTCGTGCCACCAGGCCGCCTGCTCCAGGGAGACCGGATTGTCGTTGACGAAGCCCAGTGCGTCGAACACCGCATGGGCGTGCTCAGGTCTCAGATTCATCAGATCATCTCCGAGGCTGCGAGAGCTAGCCGCCTGGTAGGCGTCCTGCACGGCCCACACGGTGCGCATGTCGCGGTCCAGGCCGTGCAGCATCATCACCGCCTCGTCGAACTGATCGGCCTCGATATGGCGCTGCAGCTGTTCGGCGAACGCCCGGACGCCCGGGAGTTCAGCGGGCTCCTGAGATGAGCTCGCCGCGCCGCCGCGGCGTTCGCCGACTTGCGATCCCCCAAGCACGGCCGCCTGCGGCGCAGTCGGCTCATAATCCATCAATTCCAGCGACCCGTCGTGCAACGGACCCGGATCCGACACAACACCGCCGAAGTTCCCCGTACCAAACGGATCCATCTCACGGGCAATCGGATCCGGAACACCGCCATCGAAGTACCCATCGCCCCTAGCGACCTGGCCGGAAGCGGGTTGCGGGACCACGGGGGCGCGTGATCCTCTGGCGGTGTGGGTATCGTGCAGTGACCGCGTGGCCATGTAGTGGTTTGTGCCGTTGTAGACGATGTAGCAAGTCAGCCAGTCTTTGCGGAACTCGGCGCCCTGCGCGGACTCGCGGCCGTCGGGACCAATCACCATGATGTTGACCCCCAGCACGCCGGAGGCGAGCTGGGGGGCGATGTCCCCGCCCACGTTGTTCCAGCTTCCGGGTGTGCGTATGTTTTCCTCGATCGACAGCACGTCCCACGCGTCGAGACCGGTGTCACCGAAATAAGCGGTATTGTCAATGATTGTTTGTAGAAATTTGTTGGCGAGCGCGTTGCGCAAACCCTCCACGGACCGTTCAAAGCCGAGCTCGCCAAGCCGGCGCTCCAATACTTCCTTCGGCACCGACACCAGGACCGACTGGGGAAAGCAATCCCCGTTGGCTTCGACATCTAGGATCTCCAGTCCCAACGCCGTCGCCCTCGCACGCTGCCTGTCCCAGGAACCGCCGTCACCAAGCGGGACCAGGTCCTGGGTCAATCCGGACCTGTCCTGCTCCCTGCCATCGAACCCGCTGCCCTCACCGGCGGTATCACCCGCGCCCGGTACAACCAGGCCGGCATCGTCCGTACCGGGATTGGCATCCTCCGGGGCAGGGGCAGAACCGGCCTGCTCAGACTCCGCCCGGCGTTCCGACAACGCCGCCACGTTCTCGCCCGTATCACCCACGCCCAGCACAACCGCACCGGCATCCCCCCTACCGGCACTGTCGTCTTCCGGACCGCCGGGATCCTGCCGCACCCCTTCGCTCTGTGGCTCCAGCGTGCGCCGACCACTGTCCAAAGAGGCCTGCTCAGACCGAACGACATCAAACAACACAGCATCAAAATACGTGTAGGGCAACCGGTACGGCTGGATGCGGACAGAGTCCCGCAAGAAGTCATCAACGGACGGCGAGCCGGCGGCGCCGAACTGGTTGCGCACCTGGCCGACAGCCTCACGGATAAGCTTCTCGACCTCCCCCACGACCCCTTCTCGGACGACCACCACCCCGACATCCAAGACCTCACCACTGCCCGGATCACCCCCCACGCGGCGATAAAGGCCCTGCACCATCCTGGTCACCCGCAGCCGCGCCGACTCCGACAACACTGGGAAGTCCCTCAGGAAGAACTCGGTAAGCTCCAAAGCCCCGTAGTAGCCCTCCTCGGTGCCATCCGGCGTCGCGTAAACAGCGATCCGAACACCTCGCGGGGGCCCCTCCAACAACGGGCCGGTCGGGCCGACCCACGGGCTGAGGTGCCGGCTGAGGTAGGTGAAACGCAGCCCACGCAACCGGGCGGCCACACCATCCCGCTCCAGCCCCTTCTCACGCACCCGCGCCTCAACCACACCACGCACCACATCCTCGACAAGCTGGTGCGCGGCCACAGGCCGCCCGTACTCGTTCTCGTTCTTGTTGCCGTGGTACATCAGCCGCAGGTCCGGCATCTCCAGACCCTGCTCCGCACGCTCCACCAGCACACCGGCCAAACGACCGGCGAACTCCTCCAACTCCACCCGGTCACCGTCATCGAGCACGGCCCCCGCAGGCCCCACCAACGCACCCTTCCAAAAATCGATCGCCCTATCCCGCGAAGAGTCCAGCTGGAGGCTATCCCAAGAGGCCCTGCCGCCCCTCCAAGACAGCCGCGACACCTTATCCTCAGGCAGCCCCGGCAACCCCCCAACGGAAACCACCGACCGCCCAACAGGCCCAACCGACCCACCAGACCGTCCAGACACCTCCAGCAGAACCACACCGTCATCCTCCGGGCCAGGGGCAGAACCGCCCTGCTCAGACCGAACAATGAAGTCCACCCCGCGTGCGGACAGCGCCGCCACGTTCTCGCCACCCGGCTGAGACTCCGCCGCACCGCCACGGCCTTCGCCGACTTGCGACCCCCCAAGCACGGCCGCCTGCGGCGCAGCCGGCTCGTAATCCATCAACTCCGGCGACCCATCGCGCAACCGACCGGACGTCCCTGCCGCCGGAACAGCACCCGGATCCGACACAACACCAACGAACCCACTCCTGCCCCCACCGGCCGTATCACCCGAACCCAGCACAACCAGGCCGGCATCGTCATCCTCCGGACCAGGGGCAGAACCGGCCTGCTCAGACTGAACGACATCGAATAACACAGCGGAATACGGGTGAGCCCCCTCGTACGGCCGGATGCGGAAGAAGTCCTGCAGGATGGCATCAACGGACGGCGAGCCAGCAGCGCCGAACCGGTTGTCCATCGCGCCGACAGCCTCACGGATAAGCTTCTCGGCCTCCCCCACAAGTTTCGCGGCGACACGGTTCGGGTTCGACAAACGCACGGATTCCGGATTGGCCACCACCCCGACATCCATGACCTCACCGCTGCCCGGAGCCCCCAACGCCCGGCTAACAAAGCCCTGCACCATCCGGCTCACCCGCTGCTGCGCCGACTCCGACAACACATCGACTTCTTCCAAGAAAAACTCGGTAAGCTCCGACGCCTCGTAGTAGCTCTCCTCGGTGCCATCCGGCGTCGCGTGAACACTGATCTCAACCCTTCGCCATCGGTCTTCCGACGGCCGGATGAGGTAGGTGAAACGCAGCCCACGCAGCCTCGCGGCCACACCACCACGCCCCCGCCCACGCACCCGCGCCCTAAGCGCACGGCGCACCACAGTTTCGACAGCCCCGTGCTCGCGGGGCATACGCCCGTGCTCGTACTTGAACTTGTCACTGTGGTATGTCAGCCGCAGGTCCGGCATCTCCAGGCCCCGCTCCGCGCGCTCAACCAACATGTCGGCCAACTCGTCCGCGAACCCCTCCAACCGTGCCCGGCCACCGTCATCGAGCACGGCCCCCGGACTGTAGACCTGGGCGAACCAACCGGCGATCGATTTATCCCACCAAGGTCTGTCGTTCCACACAGAGTTGGGCTGCCGCTTGGCCTTCCGAAACAGCCGCGACACCGCCTCCTCAGGCAGCTTCTGCAGCCCCCCAACGAAACCCACCGACTGCCCAACAGATTGAGCCGACTCGCCAGGCCGTTCAAAGGCCTTCGGCAGGACCGCATCCTCATCCTCCGGGGCAGGGGCAGAACCGGCCTGCTCAGACTCCGCCCGGCGTTCCGACAACGCCGCCACGTTGTCGCCACCCTGCGGCGCAGTCGGCTCGTAATCCATCAACTCCGGCGATCCGCCGCCCAACCGACCGGATGCCCCTGCCGCCGGAACAGCACCCGGATCCGACACAACACCACCGAACCCACTACCACCCCCACCGGCCGTATCGTCATTCTCCGGACCGCCGGGATCCTGCCTCACCCCTTCGCTCTGTGGCTCCAGCGTGCGCCGACCACTGTCCAAAGAGGCCTGCTCAGACCGAACGACATCGAACAACACCGCAGCATACGAGTGGGCACCAAAGTACGGCCGGATGCGGAAGAAGTCCCGCACGATGACATCAACGGGCGGCAACGCGGTGCCAAACTGGTTGCGCATCGCGCCGACAGCGTCACGGAGAAGCTTCTCGACCTCCCCCACTAAACCCAGGACACTGTCCGGTTGCCACTTCCCCCACCATTTGGCCACCACTCCGACATCCATGACTTCACCACTGCCCGGAGCCCCCAACGCCCGGCGGACAAAGCCCTGCACCATCCGGCTCACCCGCTGCTGCGCCGACTCCGACAACACACCGAATTTCTCCAGGAAAAACTCGGTAAGCTCCAAAGCCTCGGAGTAGCCCTCCTCGATGCCATCCGGCGTCGCGTGAACCCCGATCTCAACGCGCCCTGGCTCATTCGACCACCGGCTGAGGTAAGTGAAACGCAACCCACGCAGCCTGGCGGCCACACCACCACGCCCCCGCACCCGCGCCCTAACCGCACGACGCACCGCCCCCTCGGCAACCGAGTGCGCGGGCACCCACCCGTGCTTATCCTCGTCACCGAGGTACGTCAGCCGCAGGTCCGGCATCTCCAGACCCCGCTCCGCACGCTCAACCAGCACGCCGGCCAAGCGATCAGCAAACACCTCCAACTCCGCCCGGTCACCGCCTTTGAGCCTGATCCTCGTGCGACCGTAGACGCCACCCCGCCAACCGTCGATCGGTCTATCCCACCAAGGGCCGTACCACCCAGAGTCCTGCGCCTGCCCAGTGGCCTTCCGAAACAGCCGCGACACCGCGTCATCAGGCAGCTTCTGCAGCCTCCCACCCCCCGACTGCGGAACAGGCCTAGCCGACTCGCCAGGCCGTTCGGAAGCCTTCGGCAGGACCGCATCCTCATCCTCCGGGGCAGGGGCAGAACCGGCCTGCTCAGACTCCGCCCGGCGTTCCGACAACGCCGCCACGTTCTCGCCCGTATCACCCACGCCCAGCACAACCGCACCGGCATCCCCCCTACCGGCACTGTCGTCTTCCGGACCGCCGGGATCCTGCCGCACCCCTTCGCTCTGTGGCTCCAGCGTGCGCCGACCACTGTCCAAAGAGGCCTGCTCAGACCGAACGACATCAAACAACACAGCATCAAAATACGTGTAGGGCAACCGGTACGGCTGGATGCGGACAGAGTCCCGCAAGAAGTCATCAACGGACGGCGAGCCGGCGGCGCCGAACTGGTTGCGCACCTGGCCGACAGCCTCACGGATAAGCTTCTCGACCTCCCCCACGACCCCTTCTCGGACGACCACCACCCCGACATCCAAGACCTCACCACTGCCCGGATCACCCCCCACGCGGCGATAAAGGCCCTGCACCATCCTGGTCACCCGCAGCCGCGCCGACTCCGACAACACTGGGAAGTCCCTCAGGAAGAACTCGGTAAGCTCCAAAGCCCCGTAGTAGCCCTCCTCGGTGCCATCCGGCGTCGCGTAAACAGCGATCCGAACACCTCGCGGGGGCCCCTCCAACAACGGGCCGGTCGGGCCGACCCACGGGCTGAGGTGCCGGCTGAGGTAGGTGAAACGCAGCCCACGCAACCGGGCGGCCACACCATCCCGCTCCAGCCCCTTCTCACGCACCCGCGCCTCAACCACACCACGCACCACATCCTCGACAAGCTGGTGCGCGGCCACAGGCCGCCCGTACTCGTTCTCGTTCTTGTTGCCGTGGTACATCAGCCGCAGGTCCGGCATCTCCAGACCCTGCTCCGCACGCTCCACCAGCACACCGGCCAAACGACCGGCGAACTCCTCCAACTCCACCCGGTCACCGTCATCGAGCACGGCCCCCGCAGGCCCCACCAACGCACCCTTCCAAAAATCGATCGCCCTATCCCGCGAAGAGTCCAGCTGGAGGCTATCCCAAGAGGCCCTGCCGCCCCTCCAAGACAGCCGCGACACCTTATCCTCAGGCAGCCCCGGCAACCCCCCAACGGAAACCACCGACCGCCCAACAGGCCCAACCGACCCACCAGACCGTCCAGACACCTCCAGCAGAACCACACCGTCATCCCGCACAGCCGGGGAGACCGGCCCTTCACCAGTCTGGTCAGCGTTCGTCCCTTCGACGTCCATCCGGTCGACGTTTCCCAGGCCGAAGTCACCGACCTCCGGCACACCACCCTCGCCCGGACCAGTCTGGCCGGAAACGGGTTGCGGTGCCACGGGATCGCGTCGTTGTCCTCCGGCGGTACCGACATCGCGGGTCTCTGGCAGTCGCCGGGTGGCCATGTAGTGCCTACGGTCCATGCCGTTGAAGACGATGTGGTAGGTCTCCGTGGTGTCGTGGGACCCGACGCCCTGGAAAGTCCGGCGGCTACCGTCGGGGAAGATCACCGTGATGTTGACTCCCAGCAAATCCGCGGCGAGCTTTAGAGCGAGGTCACCACCCTCGTTGTCCCAGCTCCCGAGTTTGCGAATTTCGTCCGCGATCGTCCACTCGTCCTTGCCAATGATAAAGTCGCGGTAGCGTCCACCGTGTTCTATAAGATAGTTGGCGAGTACATGACGCAATCCCTGCACAGACTTTGCATCGCGGAGATGGGGGGCTTCCCATTTGTCGGCCGGCATGGTTGCCAGGACCGCCCTGTAGAAACAGTTCCCGTCGGCTTCGATGTTGAGGATCTCCAGGCCCAACTCCTTTGCCGCCGCCTGCTGCGCGCGCGTCACCCAGGAATCACTGTCGCCAAGCCCGACGAAGTCCTGGACCAGTCCGGACATGTCTTGGCCCCTGGCGCCGAACCCGCTGCTGCTCTCATCAGCGGTAGCACCTGCACTCCGCACACCCCTACCGGCGCCATCCTCACCAGCCTTGCCATCCGCCGATTCAACGGGATCCACCCTCACCCGTTTCCGCGGTGGCTCGAGCGTGCTGCTGTCCGGAGAGGCATGACGTTTGCGCTCCGCGCTCTTGTTCTCCTGCCACCGCCGCGACACGGACGCCTGGCTGGCCGGGCCGCCGCTCTGCAACGGGTCGTGCTTCCCGCCGACGTCGTCCAGCGAGCTGGAGGGGAAGTGCCCATCGACCCGGTCAGCACCGCGGGTGGCCGACGGCCACGAGAAAAGCGCGCCGACCCGGGCACCAAGCCTGCCGAACAACCGCCACACCGAGCCGTTCGGTGCCGGGGCAAGCGTGGCCTCCTGGCCGACTGCCGCGGGCGACGGCGCGGAAAACGACACGCCAACCTGGTCACCGCGGTCGTTCGCCAACGGCACCGCAGCCCTCGCCACAGCGACGGGCAGCGGCGAGTCGCGCTCCAGCAGCAGCGTGTCCGGCCCTGTCGGTGAGCCTGGCGGCGGAGCGTCCACCGTCGTCGACAGCGGCGTGTCGGGCGGGGCCGCCCGGGTGCTCTGCGGAGGTGTGTCCGGAAGGATTGCAGCTGGCATCCCCTCGGGAGGCACCTCAGTAGAAGCGGGGTTGGCAATCGAAACCACGTTGCCGCCGGCGGGTTTCAGCTCGCTGGGAATGACATTCCCAGCGTCGTGCCGACCGGGCTCTGATGCGCTTTCCGACGTCGGTGGGCCGGTCAGGACAGCGGGGAGTCGAAGCTCGTCGGGAAGCTGATGCACCGGGCCCGGGTGACTCACCCTACGCCCGGAGTACTCGACGAGAACGATCTGCGTCGCGTCGGGCGAAAGCTTGCCGAGTTTTCCGGTCTGGCCATCCAGGAAGACGACACCCTCGGGCCGGTTGATGACGTTGAAGACGTGGGCGATCGGTCCTGCTGTCTCGACGTACACGATCGCACGAGCCCCAAGCTGGGTCTCCTTCATGTGCCTGATCGCATAGTCCCACGAGTCGTACCGATTCCATGCTGTCGTGTGGAAATAGTTCCGGATAGCGGTGCCCGTGTTTCCAGGCTCTGCCGCCCATGGCGCCTCAGCGACCATGTTGTCAATCGCTTTGTCGGTCGCCTCGATGCACTTCAAGCAGTTGACGTTACCGGGGAAGTGTTCGTACCAGAAGAAATTGGCGGAATTGACGGACAGCAGATGCGGAAACGTCGACTTGATGTACTCACGTGCCAGCAGGAACGGGACCGAGTCGAGATGGATCGCCGGCTCGCTCGCAACTTTGGTCTTCCTGGCAAGCACGGGCCAGGTATCCGTTGGCATTCCAGCGGGTTCGCCGGCGAATGGATGGTCGGCGCTCGCGGGGTAATCAAGGCCGGCAGGGTTTAGCCGAGCGATGTCGTCGTCGGACAACGCGGTCCTGTGCTCTCGCGACGGCGACATGCCCGACGCGGACTCCTTGTGCGTGTGAGCTGTTATGCGACCGAACGGCCAACGCGACTCTTCCAACGGGGACTGCGATTCCTTCGGCGTCGCGATACTCTCCGGGTCCAGGAAAGACTCGATCGCGCCTTCAGCGTTTTCGTCCCGAGTCTCGAACAGGTCAGCACCTGCGAAACCGGTCCGTTGGTCGTTGGTCAGGCTCGGCCCCGACACCACCGCAGTGTCCGCTATGGACGGAGCAACAACATCGGGCACGCCGAGCCAGTCCTCCGTTCCCCAATCGGAATCGAGCAACCAGTCCGGCACCTGCCCAACGATGCTCGACAGGTCATCACCAGCCGAGGCACCAAGATCCAGGCCCTCCAACCAAGCCTGGTCAAAACCCAGATCGGTCAGGCCCAAGACCAGGCTAGCCGGGTCAAAGACCGGGTCAAAGTGGGTCAGGCCGGGGTCCACCGCACCCGGATCCTCTACAGAGTGCTCCGGCGGCGCCTCACCCGAGGAAGAATCAGCCTGCTCAGCCCCCAAGGCGGCACCCGAATCCACCTCACCCGCGGCCGCGAGGGAATCCGGCCGCACCCGTTTCGCCGGTGGCTCAAGCGCGTCCCGGCCACTACCGGAAGAAGCCTGGCGTTTACGCTGCGCTCTTCCGTCAGGGCCGGTGTCCGAGGCGGCACCCGCCTCGACGACAGCAGCAGATCCGCCCTGCCCCACATCCGCGTGATCACGGGTATCCACACCGGACGACTCCAGGCCCCGTTCCCATTCCCGCACCAGCCCATCCGTGACCGGACAGACGAAGAGGCCCCTCATGTCGCGGCCAAGGGGCAGTTTCTGGCCGCCGTCCCACTCCAGTTCCAGCAGAAACTTCCACATTGTCTGCGGCTCGCCGGGTTGGGGGCGCCACCCGACGATCTGCTGCCGCACCTCCTCCGGCACCACCGGTGGTAACACCTTTCCCCACCAGTCCCGCACAGTAATGCTGCCGAGCAGCCCGCCGGACAGCTCCGCCACACTATCTTTGGTGTGGACGTATCCGTCGGCTTCGTTGGTCTGCCAGCGCAAGCCCTTGACCCACGCTTTCACCAAATCCCCCGTGACCAGACAGGCAAAGCGGCCCCTCTTGTCGCGGGCAAGGGGCAGCTTCTGGCCGCCGTCCCACTCCAGACCCCGCAGAAACTCCCGCAGGTGCTGTGGCCCGCCGGGCTGGGGGCGCCACCCGACGATCTGCTGCCGCACCTCCTCCGGCACCACCGGCGGTAACACCTCCCGCCATGCACCACGCACAGCGTCGCTGCCAGCCAGCCCGCCGGACAGCTTCACCACACTATCTGTGGTGTGGGCGTATCCGTCGGCTTTGGTCTGCCAGCGCAAGCCCTTGACCCACGCTTTCACCAAATCCCCCGTGACCAGACAGGCAAAGCGACCCGACTTGTCGCGGGCAAGGGGCAGCTTCTGGCCGCCGTCCCACTCCAGACCCCGCAGAAACTCCCGCAGTGTCTGCGGCCCGCCGGGCTGGGGGCGCCACTTCACGATCTGCTGCCGCACCTCCTCCGGCACCACTAGCGGTAACACCTCCCCCCACCAGTCCTGCACAGCGTGGATGCCAGCCAGCCCGCCAGACAGCTCCGCCACACTCTCTCCGGTGTGGGCGTATCCGTCGGCTTCGTTGGTCTCCCAGACCAAGCCCTTGACCCACGCCTCCACCAGATCCCCCGTGACCGGACAGGAAAGACCCCGCAGAAACGCCCGCAGTGTCCGCGGTCCGCCAGGCTGCGGGCGCCACTGGGTGATCCGCTCCCGCATCTCCACCGGCACCACCAGGGACTCGCCCCGCGCGGCTGCGTGTTCACCGGTACCCCCGTGGTGATCACCAGTGCCCGCCCGACTACCAGACGATGCTGAAGACACCGAACCACCGACTAGAGCATTCACACCAAACGGCTGCCGGCCACTGCCGGAAGAAGAAGCCTGGCGTTTACGCTGCGCGCTCGCGTCAGGGCCGGTGCCCGCGGCGGCACCTGCCTCGACGACAGCAGCAGCTCCCCCTTGTCCCGCATCCGCGTGCACACCGGTATCCGCATGATCACCGATGCCCAACCGGCTACCCAACGGTGAAACACCCGGCCGCTCCTGGACCCCAGAGACCATACTTCCCGGCATTTCCGGCAAGGCCATGTACCCGGCATCAGGCGCACCGAACCCGGACGGCGTCCCGCCCGCGAACAACGAGTCGTGGTCGTCCTCGGCCTCCTCACCAGGCCGCACACCCACCCCGCCCGGCACCGAATCACCGACCAGAGCATCCACACCCGACGACGCGTCACCACCCACCACCCGCCCGACCGGAAGCACCACACTTGCGTGATCACCAGTGCGCGGCCCGGTGCCAGACGGTGCTGAAGCAGACGTCTCGGTGAACAGAAGGCCATCCTTGGCCCTGGGGGATGGGCTGATCACCACGTGTTCACGCAACTCGGCGAGCGACAGCCACCCGTACCGCGGGAGAAATCCCTCACATACCTCTTCCAGCGCACGGTCCCGTAGTTCCGTGTCCCACGCCACACGCTCCTTCTCAAGAACCTCGACGTTCAGCGTGAGACGCGCATCAGGCCGACTCTCGACAAACCGACCGACGAAACCCTCCAGCCGCCAGAACAGCCGCTGCCCATCAGCGGCCGACAAACGATCCTTTTTCGCCGAGAGAAATTTGAGGTCCAGCTGGCGGGCGTTGCGATAGTAGTCCGCAGTCCGACCCGACAGACCACCGACAGACCGGATTTCGAAGTCGGGGTCGAGAGGAAAATCACGGTCTTCGTCGCGTCCTCTGTAGCGACGCCACCAAGACCAGGTCACCGGCAGACGTTCCAGGGCAGCCGCCAGTTCTTCGTTGAGAAGGTGCGGTACACGGGCTGGCACCTCGCCGCGCTCACCGTCCCCATCGGCCTCGTACTCGCCCCCACCCTGCGACGGCCGGTACTTCTTCATCTCCTGATCCAGCAGACCCTTGATAAAGCCCAGCGTCCGCTCCCTCACCGTCGGCTGCAGCGCGCCTGGCAGCAACCCACTCGGCGGATCCGGCCTGCTGTCAGCGTCGACATTCGCCCGAACCGTGATCCGGATATCCGGCAACTCCGCCTCCGGCCCCAGCCCCGCAACCAGCCCCGCAATCACCTCACCCAACTGCCTCCCATACTCCTCAACACGCCTCTCGTCCGGTTTGAGCAACTCGGTCTTCTCCACGGTAAGGTCGTCAAACTGTCCCTTACGCAAGTCATCCGGCAATCGGACCTGAGCGACAGCAGCGTGTGGCACCGGCGGACTGCCGATTAGAGCATCCACATCAGACGACCCCATGCCCAGTTTCCATTCCCGCACCAGCCCATCCGTGACCAGGCAAGCAAAGTGGCCGTTCTGGTTCTTACCAAGGGGCAGTTTCTGGCCGCCGTCCCACTCCAGACCCCGCAGAAACTTCCACAGTGTCTGCGGCTCGCCGGGCTGGGGGCGCCACCTGACAATCTGCTGCCGCAGCTCCTCCGGCACCACCGGCGGTAACACCTTTCCCCACCAGGCCCGCACAGCTTCGCTGCCAGCCAGCCCGCCAGACAGCTCCGCCACACTATCTTTGGTGTGGACGTATCCGTCGGCTTCGTTGGTCTGCCAGCGCAAGCCCTTGACCCACGCTTTCACCAAATCCCCCGTGACCAGACAGGCAAAGCGACCCCTCTTGTCGCGGCCAAGGGGCAGCTTCTGGCCGCCGTCCCACTCCAGACCCCGCAGAAACTCCCGCAGGTGCTGCGGCCCGCCGGGCTGGGGGCGCCACCCGACGATCTGCTGCCGCACCTCCTCCGGCACCACCGGCGGTAACACCTCCCCCCATGCACCACGCACAGCGTCGCTACCAGCCAGCCCGCCGGACAGCTCCGCCACACTATCTTTGGTGTGGACGTATCCGTCGGCTTCGTTGGTCTGCCAGCGCAAGCCCTTGACCCACGCTTTCACCAAATCCCGCGTGACCAGACAGGCAAAGCGGCCCGACTTGTCGCGGCCAAGGGGCAGCTTCTGGCCGCCGTCCCACTCCAGATCCCGCAGAAAGTCCCGCAGGTGCTGCGGCTCGTGGCCGGGCTGGGGGCGCCACCCGACGATCTGCTGCCGTACCTCCTCCGGCACCACTAGCGGTAACACCTCCCCCCACCAGTCCTGCACAGCGTGGATGCCAGCCAGCCCGCCAGACAGCTCCGCCACACTCTCTCCGGTGTGGGCGTATCCGTCGGCTTCGTTGGTCTCCCAGACCAAGCCCTTGACCCACGCCTCCACCAGATCCCCCGTGACCAGACAGGCAAAGCGGCCCGGCTTCTCGCGGGCAAGGGGCAGCTTCTGGCCGCCGTCCCACTCCAGACCCCGCAGAAACTCCCGCAGTGTCTGCGGCCCGCCGGGCTGGGGGCGCCACTTCACGATCTGCTGCCGCACCTCCTCCGGCACCACTAGCGGTAACACCTCCCCCCACCAGGCCAGCACAGCGTCGCTGCGAGCCAGCCCGCCGGACAGCTCCGCCACACTATCTCTGGTGTGGACGTATCCGTCGGCTTCGTTGGTCTCCCAGATCAAGCCCTGAGCCCACGCTTTCACCAGATCCACTGTGACCGGACAGGAAAGACCCAGCAGAAACGCCCGCAATGTCCCCGGTCCGCCAGGCTGCGGGCGCCACTGGGTGATGCGCTCCCGCATCTCCACCGGCACCACCAAGGACTCGCCCCGCGCGGCTGCGTGTCCACCGGCACCCCCGTGATCACCAATGCCCGCCCGGCTACCAGACGATGCTGAAGCAGAAGGGCCAGTGACACGAGACGTACCGGGCGCGCCACCACGCAGACCCGGAATAGCCGGCCGGTCATGACCGTTTCGTTTCTGCGCCTCGACATAGGCGACTTCAACAGCCAGCCTTACGGAGTTCTCCGGCACCGAAAGCCGAGCCCACTCCGGGTATATGTGCCGAACCTTCCGCCAGTGCGCATACCCGTGGCGAGCATCCTCCGCCGTCACCACAACGTTTTTCTGCGGCTGCGTTTGCTGCCGGATCTGCCGCATCGCAGACCGCACGTGTTCGAGCAGGTCACCACTCAACTCCACCGGCCAACCACCCACCACCGCCGCCGACTCCACGGTCTCGGCGTTCACCTCACCAGACTGCGGCCGCCCGTACAGGCCGGCAGGCCCAGCGTCCGGGGATTGATCAGCGTGCGTGGCCTCTCCCGCCACCACCTGCACCCATGGTGTGTCACGCTCCAGCAATGGGGTATCCGGCCCCGCCGGTGAGCCCGGCGAGTCCACTGGCGTCGACGGTGGCGTGCCGGACTCGACCGCCCGGTCGCCCTGCGGGCGAATAGACGACGGATTTCCAGCCGACGGATTTCCAGCCGACGTCGGGCCGGTCGACGTCGGGCCGGTCGACGTCGGGCCGGTCGACGTCGGGCCGGCCTGGGCGGCTGAGGGGCTGCCGACGTGCAGTAGGCCGCCGGTTTCGGACAGCTCCGCGTGGGGCTGAGCAGTTTCGGCCATGCCATTGTGTCGCCCGGAGTCGGTGCTCTGAGACAGGTCAGATCCGGTGTCGCCATCGAGGGCAACGGGCGTGGCCGAGGCAGTCGAGGAAGCCTGCGGCAGGGGCAAACCATCGCCCAACGACGGAGCGACAACACCATCCGCGAGCGTTCCCGCGCCCGGGCCGGGGGAAACGCCGGGGGAAACGGTCCCGGTCTCTGCCGCCAGTGTGGGCGCGCCCGTGGTTACCGGAGTGTCCGGTGTGGATATGGGTGTGGCCGGATACTGTCCCGCCGATGGGACGAGGTCGATGACCGGGGCCGACGTGTCGGCTCCGTCCACGGACGGCAGGCCCGCGGCCGCAGCCGGCACGTCCGCGCCCGGATTCGGCACATCCGACACGGGAGCACCGATGCCCGGACCCACCACACCCGGCGCCGACGGGACCGTCCCCGCCGACGAGATACCCACTGCCACACCAGGGACGGCG
>NZ_JBSGJZ010000058.1:0-49024 GCF_053605825.1 Saccharopolyspora sp. NPDC003752
GCGTTCGACCAGTCCAGGACCTGGTCCCACTTGGTGTCCCAGGCCAGCCGCTCGGCTTGCTTCGCCCAGAACGCCTCCCGATCGGCCGAGGCTTCCTCGAACAGTGCCGACGTGGCGTTGGCTTGCGCCGCGAATTCCTGGGACGGCGGGAATGCCCTGCTTTCGGTGAGCAGGTTGTCGAGCGTGTTGCTCTGCCCGTCGGGCTGGGTCATTGCCGAGAACCTCCCTGGTGCGGGGATGTCAGTGCTATGGGAACCGTAATGCGATCGGGCTCACTGCAACAGAGGGTTCGTCCGAATGGTTCAGACCAATCCGACAATGCGGTCCGAAATCGCCGCATTACGCAGGGCGGCAGCGCGGCCACTGTGTCACATGTCGCAGCACGGCCGGGCGATGGGGGGATGGCGTGCCGGTAGCGTCGTCGGGCGTGAACGAGAAGCCATCGCTGGTGCCGCTGCTGGAGCTGGACGGCGTCGCCGACGCCGTGACCGCCGCCCGCGCGGCGATCGACGAGGTGCACCGGCACCCGGCCAACCGGCGCGGCTGGCCCGCCACCGCGGCCGAGGCATCGGTCCGGGCGGCTCGCGCATCGGCGGCCATCGCGGGCGGCGCGGCCGAGATCCCGGAGTCCGGCGAGGTCACCGACCCGCTGCTGGCCGGCTCGCTGCGGATCGCCGAGGCGATGGGCACGCTGCTGCCCACCTGGCAGCGCGCGCCGCGGCAGGCGCTGGCCCGGATGCACGTGCTCGCGGCCGCGGACCTGATCGACGACCCGGACCTGCTCGGCCGCCCGCAGGCCGACCCGGTGATCGCCGAGCGGCTCGACCTGCTCGCCGAGATCATCACCGATCGGGAGGCGCAGGGCCCGGGCCCGGTGCTGGCCGCCGTCGTGCACGGCGAGCTCCTCGCGCTGCAGCCGTTCGGCACCGCCGACGGCGTGATCGCGCGGGCCGCGGCGAGGCTGAGCGTGATCGGCAGCGGGTTGGACCCGAAGGGCCTGGTGGTTCCCGAGGTCGCGTACTTCCGGCGGCAGGAGGAGTACGCCGAGCTGGCCCTCGGCTTCGCCACCGGCGAGATCGACGCGGTCGCGGCCTGGATCGTGTACTGCTGCAAGGCGTTGGAGGCCGGGGCGCGCGAGGCGAAGTCGATCGCCGACGCCGTCCAGGAGGGCTGAACTTCCCGCGAGGGCTGGAGGCGAGGGACACGGCGTGAAGAAGATTTTGATCGACTGCGATCCGGGCATCGACGACGCGTTGGCGCTGGCGCTGGCGCACGGCAGCCCGGAGCTGGACGTGGTCGGCGTGACGACCGTCGGCGGCAACGTCGAGCTGGAGCACACCACCGACAACGCCCTGCGGCTGCACGACTACTACGGCATGGACGCCCCGGTCTCGCGCGGCGCCGGGCGACCGCTGGTGCGCGAGCCGCGGACCGCCGGGGACGTGCACGGGAACACCGGTCTCGGCGGCGTCGTGCTGCCGGAACCGAAGTCGGAGCTGAGCGGCCGGCACGCCGTCGACTTCATCATCGACACCCTGGCCGCCGCGCCCGGCGAGATCAGCCTGGTGGCGGTCGGGCCGCTCACCAACATCGCCCTCGCGCTGCGCAAGGAGCCGCGGATCGCCGAGTGGGCCGGGCAGTTCGTGATCATGGGCGGCTCCTACACCCGCGGCAACACCAACCCGGCCGCCGAGTTCAACATCCTCGCCGATCCCGAGGGCGCCGCCGTCGCGTTCGACGCGCCCTGGCGGACGGTGATGATCGGGCTGGACCTGACCTACCAGGCGCGGGCGAACGCCGCGGTGCGCGCGCGGTTCGCCGGGCTCGGCCGGCTGGAGTCCGAGCTGATCACGCCGTGCCTGGACTTCTACGGCAGCCACATCAGCTACCAGGACGAGGGCCCGGCGATCCACGACGCGTGCGCGGTCGCCTACGTGATCGACCCGGGGCTGTTCGAGACGGTGCCTGCCCGCGTCGACGTCGAAACCCAGGGCCGGTTCACCTCGGGCATGACGGTCACGGACTTCCGGGCCCCGGCCGACGTCCACAACGCCGACGTCGCCACGACCCTCGACTCCGAGGGCTTCTGGAGCCTGGTCGCCGACGCCTACCGCAACGTCGCCGCCGGCCTCCCGGGCTGACTCGCGGGCAAGGGCGCCGGTCGAGGCCCTCTTTCGTCCACAAGGGACGCTGATGGTGCGAGTGGTCCTGCGCACGCCGGGTTGACCTTCACGCCTGGCGTGAACGCGGACGCTCGGTGCCATGAGTGCAACGGAACCCCGCCCAGGCCTGCTTCTGCTGGTGCTCACCGGCTGCGCCTTCCTCCTCGGTACCGGCGAGATCATGCTTGCGGGCCTGCTGCCGGAGATCGCCGCTGAGGTCGGCGTCTCGCTGCCGATCGCAGGCATGCTGATCAGCGTGTTCGCACTGACGGTCGTGGTGGGCGGGCCGGTGCTCGCGCTGGCGACCGGAGGTCTTGCCCGCAAGCCGCTGGTGCTCGCGCTGATGCTGCTGTTCGCCGGGGGCAACGTGGTCGCGGCGTTGTCGCCGTCCTTCCCGTTGCTGGTCGGTTCCCGGGTGTTGGCGGCCTCGGCGCATGCCGCGCTGATGCCGCTGTTCTTCGGCGTCGCCGTGGATCTCGTGCCACCGGAAAGGCGTGCGTCGGCGGTGGCGAGAGTGTCGTTGGGGCTCAGTTTGGCGACGGTCATCGGGTTGCCGATCGGCGCCGCGGTTGGCCAGTGGCTCGGCTGGCGGGCGATGTTCTGGGCGTTGGCCGCATTGACGCTCGCCGCGACGGCGCTGTTGCGGCTGCTGCTGCCGACCGGGCAGCGGGCCGTTGCCGGACGGCTCGCAGAACTGCGCGTGCTCGGTGATCGCAGGGTGCAGGTCACGGTCGCGATGACGGCGCTGGGAGCCGCCGCCGCGTTCACCGCCTACACCTACATCACCCCGATGCTCACGGACGTCACCGGTTTCGGGCCGATGACCGTCACCGCGTTGCTGCTGGTCTTCGGGATCGGTGGCACCGCGGGCAACGTGCTCGGCGGGAGGCTCGCCGATCGCGCCCTGATGCCGGCGATCTGCGGCGCGCTCGCCTCGCTGGCTGCCGCATTGCTGCTGTTGGGGTCCGTTGCCGCGAACAAGCCGCTCACCGTCGCGGCGTTGTTCGCCTTCGGTGCCGCTTACTACGCGGTGATCCCGGTGGTGAACACCAGGCTGCTCGCCGTCGCATCGCAACAGGCCAGAACGCTCGCGCTCACCGTGCAGAGCTCCGCGTTCAACCTCGGCATCACCGCCGGGGGCTGGTTCGGCGGGCGGCTGATCGGGCACGGATTTCCACTGTGGATGGTTCCGGTGGCTGGCGGGGTGCTCGCTGTGCTGGCCCTGGTGATCGCAGTGGTCGAATCGGCCGGTGACCAGCGGATGGTCGAGGTGTCGCGATGAACGACGTGAATCGGGAGGTGATCCGGGAGTTCCGCGCGAACCGCGGCGAGGTCGGCGGAGCGTTCGAAGGGGTGCAGTTCGCCGACTCCCAGGAGCGGACAGCGCGGCGCTGGAACCGGGGCTTGACCTTCACGCTGGCGTCAAGGTTTACCGTCGATCCGGACCAGGGGAGGCGGCATGCGGATCGGTGAGTTGGCCGACGCCACCGGCGCCACGACGCGGGCGTTGCGCTACTACGAGGAGCAGGGCTTGCTGCGGCCGGAGCGTTCGGCGAACGGCTACCGGGTTTACGGCTCGGACGCGGTCACGGTGGTGGCGAACATCCAGCTCCTGCTCGCCGCCGGACTCACCTCCGCCGACCTGCGGCTCATCGACGGATGCCTGGCCGATCCGGTGCACACCTGCGCCGACCGCACGCCCAAGATCGACGTGTTCGAGCAGCGGCTGGCGCTGGTCCAGCAGCGGATCGACGATTTGACGCGGGTGCGTGATCAGCTGCGCGATCAGCTCGGGGAGTTGCGCGGTTCGGCCGTTCGGGCGGCTTGAAGCGCCGTCTCGGCAGTGCCGGGCGAACATGCGAGATTCTCTGCATGGTCGATCCGCGGTACATCCGGATGTTCCACGAGGTGGTGCAGACCGGCTCGTACTCCGGCGCGGCTCGGCTACAGCCAGCCCGCGGTGAGCCAGCAGATGCGCGCGCTGGTCGGCACACCGCTTTTCACCCGCGCCGGCCGGACCATGCGGTTGGCCGAAGCGGGCGAGGTACTGGCCCGCCACGCCGCATCTGTTCCGCACGACCTCGACGCCGCGCAGAACCAGATCGCGGCGATCCGACAGCTGCGCGCGGGAAACCTGCGCATCTGCTCTTTCCCGAGTGCCAGCGCGACGATCGTGCCCGCCGCGACCGCGCACATCGCGCGCGACCACCCGGACCTGCGGATCCGGCTCATCGAGGCGGAACCCCCTGACTCGATGGAAACCTCGCGGCGCGGCGAATGCGACGTCGCGAGCCGAAGCGCGGGCCGCCGTTCTATCGCCGGGCACTGAGACGTCACCGGCTCCCAGCGGTCGAGGCCGTTCGTGCCAGTCGACCATTTCCATAAACAATGAATATAAAAATGCTATGCTTCGTGCGTGAGTCGTCAAGACACCGCTCCTGGCGCGTCCGCCGCCATCGGGGCAGCCCTCTACAACCTGGCCACCAGGGCCGCGAGACGCCTGCCCCGGGACATGAGCCTGACGTCCGCCGCCGCCCTGGCCACCCTGGACCGGACCGGCCCGCGGCGCATCACCGATCTGGCCGCGGTCGAGGGCGTCACCCAGCCCGCGATGACCACCCTGGTCCGGGTGATGGAGGAGTCCGGCCTGGTCGAGCGGCGGGGCGACGCGTCCGACAAGCGGGTCACGCTGGTGTGCCTGACCGAGGCCGGCGCCTCCTATGTCCGGACGCGGCGCCAGGCGGGCGTCCACGCGTTCGAGCGGTTGATCGGCGAGCTCACCGGCGACGAGGTCGAGGCGCTGGTGGCGGCCCTTCCGGCGCTGAAGCATCTGGCAGAGCTCGAAAGCCAGGACCGCGAAGGACCGAAGCAGTGACCGGGCAGCCGGTCGGCGGGGTCGCGGTGAAGGCGTTCCCGGTGGCGCGTTCCGAGGCGCGGCTGCTGGTCCCCGCCCTGGTGTTCATCGCTCTGGTCGTGGCGGCGGTCGCCAGCCTCGGGGCGCCCCTCATCACCAGCGTGGCGACCACGTTCCACGTCTCCCTCGGCAGCGCGCAGTGGACGCTGACCATCGCCCTGCTCAGCGGCGCCGTCGCCACACCCGTCCTCGGCCGGCTCGGAGCCGGTCCGCACCGGCGGGCCACGATTCTCGCCACGCTGGCGATCGTCGTCGTCGGCAGCGCGCTCACCGTGCTGCCGCTGCCGTTCGCGTGGCTGCTCGTGGGCAGAGCAGCCCAAGGCGTCGGACTCGGTCTCACGGCGCTGATGATGGGCGTGGCCCGCGACCATCTTCCCGAGGAGCGCAGCGCGGCCACGATCGCCCTGATCTCAGTGGTCTCCATCATCGGAGCCGGCGTCGGCTACCCGCTGGCCGCGCTGCTCGCCGAGTTCGGCGGACTGCGGGCCGCCTACGGCCTCGGCCTGCTCGTCACCGCCACCGCCTTCGTGACCGCGTGGCGCTCCATGCCCGCAGCTCCCGAAGGCCGCTCCGCCCACGTGAACGTGGCAGGCGCGGTCGTCCTGGCCGCTGCGCTGCTCCTGGTGCTGTTCCTCGCCGGCGAACGGAATCTGTGGAGCCGGCACCTCGCCGTGGCGGCGGGCCTCGCCGTCGTCGCGGTGGTGCTGCTCTGCGTCTGGGCCGTCGTCGAGCTGCGCAGCACGACGCCCCTGGTCGATGTGCGGGCGGTGCGGCACCCGGCGGTCGCCGGGGCGAACCTCGCCATGTTCGTCGGCGGGATCGGCATGTACCTCCTGCTCACGCTCATCACTCGCTACGCGCAGACGCCGCACGGCGCCGGCTACGGCTTCGGACTGACCACCTTCGTGGCGGGGCTGGTCCTCATCCCGTTCTCCGTGCTGGGGTTCGTCGCCGGCAAGCTCACGCCGCGGGTCCGCGAACGGATCAACGGCCCCCTGCTCCTGGCCGGCAGCGCCGCCATCGTCGGCGGCGGGTTCGTCCTGTTCGCCACCGCCCGGTCCAACCTGGCCGAACTGCTCGCGGCCATGGGCGTGCTGGGCTTCGGCGTCGGCAGCTTCTCGGCCGCGATGCCCGGCGTCATCCTGGCCGTCACCCCCAAGAGCGAGACGTCGAGCGCCATGAGCTTCAACTACGTCGTCCGCAGCGTCGGGTACTCCCTGGGCAGCGCCATCGGCGGCCTGATCCTCGCCGCGGGCACCGGCCCCGGCCACCTCTTCCCCGACGACAGCGCCTACACCGCCGCGGCGCTGGTCGGCATCGGCGCCATGGCGATCACGACGCTGACAAGCCTCGCCCTCGCCCGCCGACGCTCGTCCGAGACCAACCCGTAAGTCAGATGCACTCATCGCAACACTGGAGGTTCCATGCCCAAGGGCTACTGGGTCAGCGTCTACCCCACCATCGAGGACCCCGAGAGGCTTGATGTCTACAACGAACTGGCCGGTCTGGCCGTCAAGGCCGCAGGCGGGCGGGTGCTCGCCAGCATCGGCAGCCGGGTCGTCGCGCACGAAGCCGGAATCGCCGAGCGCGTCGTCCTGATCGAGTTCGACAGCTTCGAACAGGCGGTCGCCGCATACGAGAGTGCGGCCTACCAGCAGGCGCTGGCCGAACTCCCCGACGGCTTCGAGCGCGACTTCCGCATCACCGAAGGCCTCGACTGACCGAGGTCCAGTCGGATCTCCACTGAAGATCCACCATCTTGGTTTTCGCTGGTGCGGCTGCTGGTGTGGCGGGGTTCGCGGGTGCTCGTGCTGGTCGTGGGCGGCTGTCTTCGGTCTTGATCGTCTGTCAGCGGTCGAGTTCGAGGTTCGTCAGGACGAGCAGGCGCGGTCCAGGCGCGCCAGCACCCTCACCAGCGGAATCAAGACGGTAGATCTTCAATGTTGTCCACGGATCAGGCCGCCTGGCCGAAGCGGTCCACGCCGGAGCCGGCACCGCGCAGCTTTGAGAGTCACCAAGTTTTCGGTGGTCGACGTGCGGATTCCGGTCGGAGCAAGGTGATGGCAGCAGCTTGAAGCTCCGTTTCCGCTGCTAAAAGCCCGTGCGCACTTTTTGCTGTTATAGCAGCACAAAGTACACACGGGCCCTGAACAGTAGAAACGGAGTTCCCGGTCAGTCCTCCACGGCGCGGAGGGCGTCGCGGACGTGTCCGTCGGCGACCGCCAGCGCCGCCGCCGCGCGCTCGATGTCGACGCCGGTGAGCAGGTGCACCAACGCCGTCTTGAGGTCTCCGTCCGCCGCCGTGAGCGCCGTCGAGCACACCTCTTCCGAGGCACCGGTCGCCTCCTGCAGGATCCCGATCGTGCGGCCGCGCAGCTTCGCGTTCGTGGCGAGCATGCTGACCATCAGGTTCGAGTAGGTGCGGCCCATCCGGATCATCACCGCGGTCGAGAACGAGGTCAGCACCAGCTTCTGCGCGGTGCCCGCCTTCATCCGGGTCGACCCGCTGATCGGTTCCGGCCCGGTGTCCACCGCGATCACCACGTCGGCCGGCACCGGCCCGACGTCCGGGTTCGACGTCACCAGAGCCGTTCCCGCCCCGAGCTGCCGCGCGGCGTCCAACGCGCCCAGCACGTACGGGGTGCGCCCGGACGCGGCCAGTCCGAGGACGAAGTCGAGTCCGCTGGCGTCCTCCCGGATGGCGGCGGCGCCGGAATCGACGTCGTCCTCGGCGTTCTCCACGGCGCGCCGGAACGCCTCCGGGCCGCCCGCCTGGTGTGCGATGAACCAGGTCGGCGGCACGTTGAAGGTCGGGATCAGCTCGGCGGCGTCCAGCACCGCGAGCCGTCCGGAGGTGCCCGCGCCGACGTAGTGCACGCGGCCGCCCGCGCGCAGCGCCGCGACGGCCATGTCGACCGCGCGGGCGAGTTCGGGCAGCACCTGGCCGACCGCGACCGGCACCGTCCGGTCCTCGCCGTTGAGCACGTGCAGGATGTCCAGGGTCGGCAGCAGGTCGATATCCCTGGTCCTGGGGTTGCTGCGCTCGGTGGGAGCGTCCACGCGGACCGCGCGGTCCGGGCTCATCACGCCTCCTGCGGCAGTTGCGGGAGCACCCGCTCGGGGTGCGGGTCGGGGTCGCGCATCACGTCTCCTTCTGCCGCCGGCGGTCCGGACGGCTGTCGAGGCGGTGGCCGCCCACCGCCTCGTAAGTGGCCTCCAGCGCGGCCTTCGCCTGGTCCAGGTGTCGCTGCGCGACGCCGATGAACAGGCAGTCGATCACGGTCAGCTGGCCGATGCGGCTGGCCATGGCGCCGGAGCGGTAGGTGGTCTCGCGCACCGCGGTGGTCAGCACGTGGTCGGCGACCTCGGTGATGGGCGAGCGGGCGAAGTTCGTCAGCGCCGCGGTGGTGGCGCCGCGCCGCCGCGCTTCGCGCAGCGCCTCGACCGTCTCGCTGGTGGCGCCGGTGTGCGAGATGCCGATCGCGACGTCGCCTTCCTGCAGCACCGCGGCCGAGGTCAGCGCGTTGTGCGTGTCGGCCCACGCGAAGCACGTCAGGCCGATGCGGTGCAGCTTCTGCTGCAGGTCGAGCGCGACGAACGCGCTGGCGCCGACGCCGTAGACGTCGATGCGGCGGGCGGTGGCGACGTCGTCGACGAGCCGTTGCAGGATCGCGGCGTCCAGCTGCCCGGCGGTCTCCTCGACCGCCTTCGCGTCGGCGTAACCGACCTTCTCGATGATCTGCCCGAGGTCGTCGTCCGGGGCGATGTCGCTGCCCAGCTCGCGGTCGCGGACGGACGTGCGCGCCGTGTCGGCGGCCAGCGCGATCCGCAGGTCCGGGTAGCCGCCGACGCCGATCGCCTTGCAGAACCGCGTGACGGTGGTTTCGCTGGTGCCCGCGGCCTCGGCGACCTCGGTGATGCTGCGCCGGGCTATCGACGCGGGATCGGCGAGCACGATGTTGGCCACGCGCTGCTCCGCCCGCGCCAGGCCGGGCAGCAGGGAGCGAATCTTGACGAGCGGGCTGGACTCGCCCGATTCGCGGAACGTGTCGTCAGTGACCATGTGGGAAACTTACTAACCATCGCTTGTGCAGGTCAATGGGCCTCTTCCGGGTTTCCACGGGGAAGACGCGGCAATCTCATACCCAGGTTGCCTCGGAACCCAACTACTCCGAAAGGGGTAATTCCCGGTCCGACGCTGCGACGATGCGATTCACACCCGGCGTCATGATCCGGAAACGCGCACCGCCCGTGCTCGAAACATCGATGCAGAACACTGCCTTCCGCTCGTGCGTTCGACGGGAGGCAGCGGATGGTCGTGGCGGAGACGAAGGACCAGGCGGTGCGGGAGACGCTGGAGGACTACACCCTCCGGTTCGCCCCGCGCAGCTACCGCCGGTGGAAGCCGGGCGTGGTGGCGACGACGGCGCTCGGCGGCATCGCCTACCTCGCCGACTTCTCCATCGGCGCGGGCATCGGGCTCGGCTACGGGACGCTCAACGCGCTGGTCGCGATCCTGGTCGCGGCCGTGATCATCTTCGTCACCGGGCTGCCGCTGGCGTACTACGGCGCGCGCTACAACATCGACCTCGACCTGATCACCCGCGGCGCCGGCTTCGGCTACTACGGCTCGGTGCTGACCAGCGTGATCTTCGGCAGCTTCACGTTCATCTTCTTCGCCACCGAGGGCGCGATCATGGCGCAGGGCCTGGAAGTCGGGCTCGGCGTGCCGCTGTGGCTCGGCTACCTGATCACGACGCTCGTCGTGGTGCCGCTGGTCATCTACGGCATGAAGGCGCTGAGCAAGCTGCAGGTGTGGACGACGCCGCTGTGGCTGCTGCTGATGGTCGGCCCGATCGGCTACCTGGTGGTCGTCGACCCGGGCTCGGTGAGTTCCTGGCTGGCGTTCGGCGGGGCGGCAGGCGGTGGGCTCAACGCCGCGTCGGTGATGCTCGGCGCGGGGGTGGCGCTGTCGCTGATGGCGCAGATCGGCGAGCAGATCGACTACCTGCGCTTCATGCCGCCGCGCACCGCCGGGAACAAGCGGTCCTGGTGGGCGTCGATGCTGGTGGCGGGCCCTGGCTGGGTCGTCTTCGGCGCGGTCAAGCAGGCCACCGGGGCCTTCCTGGCGTTCTTCATCATGGGCGTGGCGGGCGCGGCGGCCACCGAGCCGGTGCAGCAGTTCATGGGCATCTACGAGCTGTTCCTGCCCGCCTGGCTGGCGATCCCGCTGGCGGTGGTGCTGGTGGTGCTCAGCCAGGTGAAGATCAACGTCACCAACGCCTACTCCGGCTCGCTGACCTGGACCAACTCCTTCACCCGGATCACCAGGCGGTACCCGGGCCGGATCGCGTTCGTGCTGCTGAACCTGCTGGTGGCGCTGGTCCTGATGGAGGCGAACATGTTCGCCTTCCTGAACTCGGTGCTCAGCTTCTACGCGAACTGCGCGATCGCGTGGGTGGTCACGGTGGCCACCGACATCCTGATCAACAAGTACGTGCTGGGGCTGTCGCCGAAGGAGCCGGAGTTCCGCCGCGGCATGCTGCACGCGGTGAACCCGGTCGGGGTGGTGGCGTTCCTGGCCTCGGCGGGCTTCTCGATCGCGATGTACTTCGGCGCGTTCGGCGCGGCGGTCCAGCCGTACTCGCCGATCGCGGCGGTGGCCATCGCGGCGGTGCTGACGCCGCTGCTGGCGGCGGTCACGCGGGGCCGCTACTACCTGCGGCGCACCGACGACGGCATCCCGGAACCGCGCTTCGACGCCGACGGCACCCCGGTGGACACCGCCTACACCTGCGACGTCTGCGACCAGACCTTCGAGCGCCCGGACGTGCTGGCCTCCGCGGTCCCGGACACGATCATCTGCTCCCTCTGCCTGACCACGGACCGGACCGGCACCCACGTCCTCCCGCCGACGTGACCGGGGCGGGCGCGATTCCGCGCGAAATCGCGCCCCCCGCCATCACTGCTTCGTCGAGTGCTCCGGTTCGACGTAGACGACCACGCGCTCCTCGCCGGGCTGGGGCCACGGGTACTCGTCCTCGTCGAGGTACTTCTTCGCCATCTTGTTGATGAACGCGCGGTCCTGGTCGTCCTCGATCTTGGCGACCTTGCCACGGACCTCCACGTACCGGTAGGGCTGGTCCGGGTCGTGCACGGAGATGGCGATGCGCGGCTCCCGCTTGAGGTTCCGGTACTTCTGCCGCGTCTTGGTCTGGCTGAACTTCAGGTACCGGCCGTCCCAGTCGATCCACACCGGGCTCGACTGCGGTTCGCCGTGCGGCCCGATGGTGGCCACGTGGGCGAAGGCGCGCTTGTTCAGGATTTCCTCGCGGTCCTGCGGAATCGCCGACACTTCGACTCCCTCCGAACGATTTGCGGCTGCGGTACGACCCTGCCCGCCCGCGACCCGCCCCGCGACTCGAACGGCGGCCCGCCGCTAGCGGTCGGCGAGGGCCCGCCGGAGGAGGTCGTGCAGGGCCTGCTGGTCCGCCTGGGTGAGCCCGGCCAGCGGGGTGTTCACCGAGAAGCGGTCGATGATGCTCGCCCGCTGCCGCTCGCCTTCGGCGGTCAGGGTGAGCTGCTTGGCGCGGCGGTCGCGCGGGTGCGGTTGGCGGGTGACCAGGCCCTGCTTCTCCAGCCGGTCGACCACGAAGGTCACGTTCGACGTCGCGCAGTGCATCCGGTCGGCGAGCTCGCGCATGGTCAGCGGCTCGCTCAGCTCGCGCAGCGCGATCGCCTGGGGCGCGGTGAGGTCGGTGTCGGCGACGCAGCCGCGCACGTGCTCGTCGATGTTGTGCGCGAGCTCGCTGATCAGGCTGCAGAGCTCGCGTGCGCCCGTCGGCTCGTCCATGCGGCGAGTCTAGCAAGCTAGAACTGTTGCAACTTTAATAGTTCAAGTTGTAAGTTCTGGTGTCATGAACGATGCACAACGCTGGAACACCGTGGCCGGAATCCGCTCGATCGACCTCGGCGACCTGCGCGTCAGCTACGTCCCGGACGGCGTCGTGGGCCTCAAGCCGCGCGGCTGGTTCCCGGGGACGACCGAAGCCGATTGGCGCGAACACGCGCGGCACCTCGACGAGGCCGGGCAGCTGGTCGCCAGCATCGGCGGACTGCTCGTCGAGAGCGGTTCGCGGGCGATGCTGATCGACGCGGGGTACGGGCCGGCGGGTTCGCCGGACGATCCGGCGAACCCGGCCATCGGTGCCATCCACGGCCGCGACCTGCTGGACAACCTGGCCGCGCTGGGCCGCGAACCCGACGAGATCGAAGCCGTCGCGATCACCCACCTGCACACCGACCACATCGGCTGGGCGCACCACGGGGCGTTCCCGAAGGCGCGCGTGCTGCTGTCCGAGCGCGAGTGGGAGCGCCGCGACCAGCACGCCCCGGACGTCACGGAGGGGATGCTGGACCGGCTGGGCGAGCAGGTGGAGACCGTCCACGATGGACAGGAGGTCTTCCCGGGCGTGCGGGTGCGGACCGCCTACGGTCACACGCCGGGCCATGCCTCGTACGAGATCTCCTCGGGCGGCCGGCGCCTGATCGTCCTGGGCGACGCGCTGCACAGCGCGGTGCAGATCGAGAACCCGACGTGGCCGGTGTGGGCGGACGTCGACCACGACGCGGCGGTCAGGTCGCGACAGGACCTGCTGCGCGAGCTCCGCGAGCCGAACACGATCGGCTTCGGGATCCACTTCGCGGACGTCCAGTTCGGCCGGGTCACCACCGAACCAACCGGCCCCACCTGGACCCCCCTCCCCTAACCGGGTTCCACCGCAATTTCAATGAGGTTTTT
Source organism: Saccharopolyspora sp. NPDC003752 (assembly GCF_053605825.1). Lineage (NCBI taxonomy): Bacteria > Bacillati > Actinomycetota > Actinomycetes > Pseudonocardiales > Pseudonocardiaceae > Saccharopolyspora > Saccharopolyspora sp. NPDC003752. Next base: position 12,878 of record NZ_JBSGJZ010000058.1, read on the forward strand.
CAACCTCGTTCTGCGTGGCGGTGCGGGTAGCGGAACCTCAGAGGCTCCCTGGACTGTGGGTGCCCCTACTGGTCCAATACACGGCGGAGGGGCCGTCCTCGCCAGGGAACCTCTGAGAACCCGCGGCGGTGCGAGCTGCGTAGGTGGGCTATGCGCCTGCGGCGCATGCGACACGCCATCGACGTGCAGCTTCACGACCCGCGACTGCGGGCCGACCAGGATGAAAAAGGCTCAGTTGGAGATCGGAGCTCCGATTTCCATTGAAGTTGCAGGACTTGTCCACAGGCGTCGGCGTGTCGGGGTGCGACACGCCGACGGTCCGCAAGTTCCATTGAAATCGAAGGTCCGATTTCCATTGAAATTGCGGACCTCCGGCGAGTCGGGCACACGACACGCCGGAGGCTGTGGACAACTTCCGCAATTTCAATGGAAATTGCGGACCCCTGCGTCAGCGGCCGGTGGAGAGCCAGCCTTCGGGATGGAGCCGCGCGGCCTCGAGCTCGCCGTCCAGCAGCGTCGCGTCGCGGTCGGCCACGTGGACTCCGTCCACGTTCACGCCACGCCCGGTGTACTGGCCGTCCGGCGCGTAGCGCCACCGCAGGCGCAGCTGCTGGCCGGCGTTCGCGTCGACCGTGCCGCGCACCTTCCACCAGCTCCGATGCCCGGCCCCGGCCAACGAATCCTGCGGCTCGTCAGGCGCGCCGGGACCGGACGCCCGCAGCGGCACCGGCCGCCACCCGGCATCGTCCACACTGGACTCCACGAGCAGCGGGTCCGTGCCGTCGCCGTCGCGCTGGGTGTCCACGAACGCGAAGAACGACACCTGCGTCGGGCCGCTGACCGGCCCCAGCACGTCCGTCGTCAACGTCCCGCCCTGCCCGGAGAACCACGACTCCGAGCCCCGCGCCGGCGCCACGCCGAGGGCGCGGGCCATGCCCTGCGCCAAGGCCTGCCGGGCGGCGTTGTTCGACCCCCACTCCCGCGACGGGTGCACCCGGTTGGTCAGCAGCACCGCCACCGAGCGGGACGCCGGATCGATCACCAGCGACGTGCCGGTGAAGCCGGTGTGCCCGGCCGTCCGCGGCCCGCTGAGCCCGGCCATGTACCAGCGCTGGTCCAGCTCGAAGCCCAGGCCGTGCGAGTTGCCGGGAAAAGCGCCGTTGAAGTCGGTCAGCATCATCTCGACGCTTTCCTCGGACAGGATGCGGCTGCCGCCGTAGGTCCCGCCGTTGAGCACGGCCTGCCCCAGCACCGCGAGGTCGTCGGCGGTGGAGAAGACCCCGGCCTGCCCGGCGACGCCGCCGAGCGCCCAGGCGTTCTCGTCGTGCACCTGCCCGCGGACCATGCCGCGCGGCGGCTCGGCCTCGTACTCCGTCGCCGCGATGCGGTGCAGCTCGGAGGCGGGCGGGTTGTAGCCGGTGTCGGTCATGCCCAGCGGCCCGGTGATCCGCTCCGCCACCACCTGGTCCAGCGGTGCGCCCGAGACGCGTGCCACCAGCACCCCGAGCGTGATCATGTTCGGGTCGGAGTAGGTGTAGTTGGTGCCCGGCGGGTGTTTCGGGGTGAGCTGCATGATCGACGGGATTCGCTGCTCCGGCGGCAGTTTCCACAGCTGGGCCTCGGCCTGCAGCCCGGAGGTGTGGGTGAGCAGCTGCTCGACCGTGATCGATTCCTTGCCGTTGACGCCGAACTCCGGCAGGTAGGTGGCCACCGGCGCGTCGAGCTGCACGTTTCCGTCGTCGACCAGCTGCAGCACCGCGATCGAGGTGAACAGCTTGCTGATCGACGCGACGTCGAAGATCGTGTCGCGGTGCATCGGTTCCCGCTGCTCGGCAGGCAGTTCGGTGCCGTTGCCGTCCGCGTAGCGCAGTTCGTGCCCGGCCACCGAACGGCGCACCACGACGCCCTCGTGCGCCAGCAGGCTTACCGCACCCGCGTACATCGGGTGCTCGCGGCCCGGTGTCTTGTCCGTCCAGGCCGCGATCTGCTGCAGTGCCGCGTCGATCGGGCGGGGATCGAGCCCGACGTCTTCGGGGCTCCCGTCGGACAACAAGGTGCCGGCCGGCGCGAAGCCGTCCTGCGGGCGGTCGAAGTGCCCGTACACGTGGCCGGGCGACGCCGTGGCGGACCCCGCCAGCGCGGTGACCGAAAGCAGCGCGACCGCCACCAGAATGGTCTTGCCCATCGCGTCCCCCTCAGCGGTACAGCAGGTACGGCTCGCGTTGTCGTTGGAAGTCCGCCACGTCGTCCTGCCAGGGGCCGACGATCTCGGGCACGTCGGCCCCCGCGTCGACCATCGTGCGCAGGCGGTCGGAGCCGGACAGCTTGTCGATCATGTTGTCGGGCCGCCAGCCGAAGACCTGCGGGTACAGGCGGCGCGCGGTGGTGATCATCGCGACGGCGGCGCCGATCGCGTCGACCTCGCCCGAGCGGTAGACCTGCACGCCGCCGCAGGTTGCGTTGGCGTGCTTGGAGAAAGTCGGCACGAAGTAGGTTTCGCGGAACCGGAGTCCCGGCAGTCCGGCGGCGTTGAGCTCCTCCGCCCAGCGCCAGTCGATGCCGGGCGCGCCGATGATCTCGAACGGCCTGGTGGTGCCGCGGCCCTCGGACAGCACGGTGCCTTCGAACAGCCCGGTCCCGGGGTAGACCGCCGCGGTGTCCGGGGTCGGCATGTTCGGACTGGGCGGGACCCACGGCAGGCCGGCGTCCGCGCCGCGCCCGCGCCAGCCCTCCACGCGGATCACGTCGAGGCGTTCCAGCGGGCTCGGCAGGTACTCGCGGTCGAACAGCCGCGCCAGCTCGCCGACGGTCATGCCGTGCTGCTGCACGATCGGCAGCAGCCCGACGCCGGAGGCGAACCGCGGGTCCAGCCGCGGGCCGGCGACCCGGGAGCCGATCGGGTTCGGCCGGTCCAGCACCAGGAACGCCGCTCCGACCTGGTGAGCCGCCTGCATCGCGGTGAACATCGTCCAGATGTAGGTGTAGAAGCGGGAGCCCACGTCGGCGATGTCGAACACGACCTGCTCGACGCCCGCCTTGCGGAACATCTCGGCCAGCTTCGCCGCGTCGGCCCCGTACGCGTCGTACACGGGCAGGCCGGTGCGCGGGTCGCGGTAGTCGCCCTCCGAGCCGCCGGCCTGCGACGTGCCGCGGAACCCGTGCTCCGGCCCGAAGACCGCGACCACGTCCACCGCGCCGCTGGCGTGCATGACGTCCACGACGTGCTCCAGCGACGCGAGCACGCCGGTCGGGTTGGTGACCACCCCGACCCGGCGGCCGGTGATGTCCTGCCAGTTCCGCGCGGCGAGGACGTCCGCCCCGGTCTTGACGCCCGGGCCGAGGTCGGTGGACCGCGGGGCGGCGCACGCGGAACTCGTCGCGAGGCCCGCCGCGGGCACCGCCAGCGCCGCGGCGGTCAGGAAGCCCCGTCGATTCACACCCATGCCCGCCCCTTCCGCTTTCACCCGGGCTACCAGCTCAGGCCGTGGCCGAACGGGTACTTGTCGACACCGGGCTGACCGGGGTCGGGCACCGGGACCGGCAGCTTGCCGACCGGGGAGATCTCGCCGAAGAGCACCTTCGTCAGCGATTCCATCGCCACCGCCTTGTCCGAGTAGGTGGCGATCCAGCCGGGCAGGTCGACGTGCGCCGCGTCGTACGGGTCGCGCACGGCGACGGCGACGACCGGCTTCCCGGTCTGCTGCAGGGCGCGGACCAGGTCGAGCTGCGTCTTGTTGGCCTCGCTCCACGCGGCGTTGGTCAGCACCACGGTGACGTCGTTGCGCTTGGCCTCCTCGACGGCCTGACCGATCTGCTCCGGCGTCGGCTTCAAGCCCGTCGCCAGGGCCGACGCCTGCGGGCCGCGCGCCTTGATCCGTTCGGCCAGCGCGGCGGTCGCCTTGTCGCCGGCGCCGGTCACGAACATCGATCCCGGCTTCTGCAGCGGCAGCATCCCGTCGTTGCGCAGGACGGTCGTGGTGCGGTCGGTGATGGCCTGCGCCTCGGCGAGGTGCTCCGGCGTCCCGACGATCTGGTCCACTTTGGACACGTCGACGAACGGGTTGTCCAGCACGCCCCGCGCGGCCTTCAGCGCCAGGATGCGCTCCACGCTCTGGTCGATGCGCTGCTCGGTGAGCTCGCCGCTGCGCACCGCGTTGACCACGCCGTCGATGGCGACCTGCACGTTGAACGGCATCAGCATGATGTCGGCACCGGCCTTGAGCGCGAGCACCGGGATCTCGGCGTCCGGGTGCTTCTCCCGCACCCCGTCCATCTTCAGCGAGTCGGTGACGATCACGCCCTTGAAGCCGAGCTCGTCGCGCAGCATCCCGGTGAGCACGTTCGGGGACAGCGTCGACGGCTCACCGGAGTCGTCGAGCTTGGGGACCATGAGGTGACCGCTCATGACCATGTCGGTCCCGGCGGCGATCGCGTCCTTGAACGGCGGCGCGTCCAGCTGCTCCCACTGCTGCCGGTCGTGCTCGATCACCGGCAGCGACGTGTGGCTGTCCTGGCTGGTGTCGCCGTGCCCGGGGAAGTGCTTGACCGCGGCCGACACCGTCTCGCCCGGCTTCGCCGAGTCTTCGTAGCCGCGGATCTGCGCGGCGGTGAGCTGCGCGGCCAGTGCCGGGTCGGAGGAGAACGACCGCACCCCGATCACCGGGTTCGCCGGGTTGACGTTGACGTCTCCGCTCGGCGCGAAGTTCTGGTTCAGGCCCATCGCCCGCAGTTCCTGCCCGGTGATCGCGGCCGCGCGGACCGCGTCGTCGGTGCTGCGGCCGGAGCCGAGCGCCATGTTGCCCGGGAACTGGGTGGCGGGTTCCAGGATCCGGGTGACCTGCCCCTGCTCCTGGTCGGTGGAGATCAGCAGTGGCACCTTCGCGCCGGAGTTGAGCGCGGCGTCCTGCAGGCCGTTGGACAGCTCGGCGATCTGCTCGGGGTCGTAGAGGCTGTCGGTCCAGGCGAAGTGGATGATGCCGCCGAGGTGGTACTTCTGCACCACTTGCGCCGGGGTGTCGACCCCGAACTCCGCCTGGTTCTGCGGGTGCGCGGTGTCCGCCGTGCGGCCGTAGGCGTAGGTGACGAACAGCTGCCCGACCTTCTCCTCCAGCGTCATCTGCTTGAGCAGCTCGGCGGGTGACTTCGGCTGCTTCGGGGCTGCGGTGCCGCCGGTGGTGGTAAGCGCGGCGGCACCGATGGCGACGGCGCTCAGCGCGATGGCGGCTCGGCGCGCTCGGGTCTTCACGTTGGCCTCCCTGCGGGCGGGGTAACGCCGGGCGGAAAGTGTTCACCACGAAATCGGTCGATTTCGGAAGTTACTCACACGTTCGGCCCCGGTCAACGCTGCGCACCGGTGTGGTCGCGGACGGTCCCGCGAAGGAGGAACGAGACAGAGATACGGCGGCGGCCCGTCGATCAGATCGACGGGCCGCCGCCCCTCTGCGCGAGTACTCGGGTTACCAAGCGTGCACTCTTGTCGTAACTTCCGGGCTAGGCGTCCGGCGTCCCGGTACGCAACCCCGTGGAACGACCAGCCTTGTGTGCGGCAACGCGTGGGTGCTCCGGGCCTCGCGCGCGGAGTCTGATCGGGGTGGATGTTACTTCTCCTCCGTAACATCCCTGGCCAACCAGGGTCCGCACCTCCTTTGTAGTCGGTGACGCGCGTCACTGCAAGGGTTCGGATGCAGGCCGTAGGTATGGGTTTTCGGATGGCGATCTTCGCCGGCGGTGCGGTGTCGCGCGCCCGCTGTGGCGGTCAGCGCCGGCGGCGCCAGGCCCGCAGGCCCCACCACGCCGCACCGGCCGCGGCCACCGCGCCCATGCCGACGCCGGCCGCGGTCACCGCCGCGCGGGACGGGGTGGGGATCCGGGCGCGCAGCGACACCGGGTGCTCGAAGGACAGCGTCGGCCAGCCGCGCTGGACGGCCTCCTTGCGCAGTCCGCGGTCGGGGTTGACGACGGTCGGGTGCCCGACGGCTTCCAGCAGTGGCAGATCCGTGATCGAGTCCGAGTAAGCGTGGCACTCGGCGAGGTCGTAGCCGTATTCGTCGGAGAGCTCGCGGGCGGCGGTCGCCTTGTTCTCCGCGGAGCAGTAGAACTCGATCTCGCCGGTGTAGCGGCCGTCCACCACGACCATCCGGGTGCCGGACCAGTGCGTGGCGCCGAGAAGCTTCGCGATGGGGGCGACCACTTCTTCGCCCGAGGCCGACAGCACGACGATGTCGTGGCCCTGCTCCTGGTGCTCCGCGATGAGCTGCGTGGCTTCCTTGTAGACCAGCGGATCGACGATGTCGTGCAGCGTTTCCTCGACGATCGCGTTGACCTGCTCGACGTCCCAGCCGGTGCACAGCGACGTGATGTGCGCGCGCATCCGGTCCATCTGGTCGGCGTCGGCGCCGGCCAGCATGAACACGAACTGGGCGTAGGCGCTTTTCAGCACGGCCCGTCGGTTGATCAGCCCTTCCTGGAAGAAGGGGCGGCTGAAGGCGAGGGTGCTCGACTTGGCGATGACGGTCTTGTCCAGGTCGAAGAACGCGGCCACCCGGCGTCCGGTGTGGGTCGATGGGTTCGCGGGCTCTGTCACGCCGCACAGCATACGAGCCCGCTTCGGCGGGCTGCGGGCGCGCATTACCGAAGGGTTTTCCATTCCCGGTGGTGGCCTTGCGCATCGTTTTCGGCAATCGATCCGTTAGTCGCCGGGCCCGTTGTCGCGCCGTCGACCGCCCGGGATTTGCTAGTTCCGAGGGCCCGGGCGGCGCGATCTCGTGCGCCTGGGGCGGGGACGGGGCGTCACGCGTCGAGAACTCACGCTGTGTGTGGTGTCGGGCGTTGTTTTCGTCTAGCGGGAGTTTTTTCTTGACTCGAATGTCGGCTACTGACCGGTTCAGTGCGCACTGAGAGCGAGAACGTTCGCTCAAATGGACGGGGGGCATTGCGGGGGATCTACGAGCTAGAGTGAGAGGAGTCCGGTGCTACCGGGCAGGTTCAGCTCGACCCCCCGGAGCTGAACTGCAGACGGCCCCCGCCCCTCCCCCCTGGCGGGGGCCGTCCCCTTTCCGGGGCTCCGCCGCGGCCCATTCCGCCGGAAACCAATGTGAACTCCTTCCGTTTTTCGCGGGCGATGTCGCGCTTTCGGGGTATGCGAGTTATCCACAGGTCATCGGTTTGTCCACAGATTTGGAAAAGTCGGTTGGCAGCTGCCGATGATCCGGCCACCTTGGTTATCGAGCGCCAATTCGGCGCGCATCCATCCCCACCATTCGATTGCCGGAGGCATCGCCATGACTGCTGCACGCCCGCTGCTCGTCGCGCGGGATTCCGCGCTGGCCGAAGAGGTCTCCCGGCTGGCCGCGGCGGCCGGCGGCGAAGTGGAACACGTGCCGGGCCCGGCGCCGCCGAGCTGGCGGACCGCGCCGCTGGTGCTGCTCGACGCCGCTGCGCTCGGCGCGGCCGATGGGCTGCCGCGAAGACGCGGAGTCGTTGTGCTGTCGAAGGATCCGACGCCCGATCTCTGGCGTGCCGCGTTCGAGATCGGCGCCGAGCGCGTGCTCGAACTGCCTGCCGACGAGGCGGGTCTCATCGAGCTGCTGGCGGATGCCGGCGACGCTCCGGCGCAGGGCGGCCGGGTGCTCGCGGTGCTGGGCGGTTGCGGTGGGGCGGGAGCGTCCGTGCTGGCCACCGCGACGGCGGTGTTCGCCGCGCGCAGCGGAGAACGGTCGCTGCTGGTCGACTGCGATCCGCTCGGCGGCGGGGTCGATCTCGCCGTCGGCGCGGAGGCTGCCGACGGCCTGCGCTGGTCGGGGCTGGCCGTCAACGCCGGCCGGCTCGCCGCGAGCGCGCTGCACGAGGCGCTGCCGAAGCGCCGGATCGGCAGCGGCGCGATCACGGTGCTGTCCTGCGACCGCGACGGGCCGCCGACCGGGCTGACGCCGGAGGCGGTGCGAGCCGTGCTCTGCGCTGGTCGTCGGGCCGGCGACACCGTGGTCTGCGATCTCCCGCGCACCCTTCCGGCTGCGGCCGCGGCCGGGCTGCGCGACGCGGACCTGGCGGTCGTCGTCGTGCCTGCCGAGGTGCGTGCCTGCGCGGCAGCGGCACGAGCGGTGGCGAGCATCCGGGAACACGCGGCCGGTCCGGTCCGGCTGGTGGTCCGGGGGCCCGCGCCCGGTGGGCTGCGCACGGCGGACGTGGCGCGAGCCGTGGGCGCGGAGGTCCTGGCGGTCATGCGGCCGCAGCCGCGTCTGCCGGCGGTCCTGGATCGCGGCGGTCTCGCCGCGGCCGGCCCGGTGCGGCGGGGCCCGGTGGCCCGGGTCGCGCGGGAAGTCCTGGCCGCGCTCGGCCGCCCGGAACCGTCCACAGTGGCTGGTTGACGACAGGGGAAGCGCGCCGGTCGGGCGGCGCGGGGAATCAGCTCTTTCGGTGCTCCATCGGAACGGAAGTGAGTCGAGTCATGTCCATGAGTCGTGTCCTGGAAGTCGGCCCGATCCCCGGCGGATCGGCGGAATCGTCCACTGTGGCCGATTCGATCGACGGTGAGTTGCTGGAGCGGGTGCGCAACCGGCTGGTCGGCAGCGGTGCCACGCTGACCTCGGCCGCCGTCGCGTCCGCGGTGCGGGAGGAGTCGGGCGGGCTGGTCGCCGACGCCGACGTGCTGGCCGCACTTCGCCTGGTGCAGCAGGAATTCCGCGGGGCAGGCGTGCTGGAGCCGCTGCTGCGCGATCCGGCGGTGTCCGACGTGCTCGTCACCGCGCCGAACAAGGTGTGGGTCGACCGCGGCGAAGGGCTCCAGCGCGCGGCGGTGCGCTTCGCCGACGAAGACGCGGTGCGCCGCCTCGCGCAGCGGCTCGCGGTGGCCAGCGGCCGCAGGCTGGACGACGCCCAGCCGTGGGTCGATGCCTGGTTGCCGCAGGAGAGCGCATCCGGGCCGGTCCGGCTGCACGCGGTGCTTCCGCCGATTGCGGGCGAAGGTACCTGCATCTCGCTGCGCGTGCTGCGCCCGGCCGCGCACGATCTCGACGCGCTGTGCGGTTCCGGTGCCTTCGACGGCCCGACCGCCGCGGTGCTGCGCGAAATCGTCGCCACCAGGCTGGCCTTCCTGGTCGTCGGAGGTACTGCCAGCGGCAAGACGACGTTGCTGGCGGCGATGCTGGGCGAGGTCGCGGAATCCGAGCGCATCGTGTGCGTCGAGGAGGCCGCCGAGCTCTACCCGCGTCATCCGCACGTGGTCCGGCTGCTCACCCGCCCGGCGAACGTCGAGGGAGCAGGCGAGATCCAGGTCCGCGACCTGGTCCGGCAGGCGCTGCGCATGCGCCCGGATCGGCTCGTCGTCGGCGAGGTGCGCGGCGGTGAGGTGCGCGAGCTGCTGGCCGCGCTGAACACCGGCCACGACGGAGGCGGGGGCACGCTGCACGCCAACTCGCCGCAAGAGGTTCCGGCCCGGATGGAGGCGCTGGCGGCGCTCGGCGGGCTGCCGCGCGCGGCCCTGCACAGCCAGCTCGCTGCGGCAGTGCAGGTGGTGCTGCACGTTCGCCGGAGCGCTCGGCGCGGAAGGCACCTCGCCGGGATAGGCGTGCTGCGGCGCAACGGCGAGCTGGTCGAGGTGCTCCCGGCCTGGCAGGCCGAGAGCGGGTGGGGGCAGGGCAAGGACGCGTTGGCGGCGCTGCTGGCCGCGAGAGGAGGTGCGTTGCCGTGCTGATCCACGCGCTGGTCGTGCTGGCCGTAGCCGCTCTCTGCTGGCCGGAGATCAGGGCGCGCGACCGGCTCCTCGCCGAGCCGGTGCGCGTTGCCAGACCCTCGTTCCGGGGTGTCGGTCGGCTGCTCGTGATTCCAGCCGGTGCCGTCGCGGGCTGGGGCTTCGCTGGTCCGGCCGGTTCTTGTGCGGCTGTTGCGTTGTCGCTGCTCGGCGCGAAGTACTGGCGAACGCAGCGGGACTGGCGACATCGGCTGGACCGGGCCGACGAGCTGACCGCGGGGCTGCGGCTGCTGGTGGCGCAGCTGCGCGCTGGAGCCCACCCGGCCGCCGCTGCGGAGGGCGCGGCGGCAGAGGCCGGTCCGGCGGTGGCCGGGGTGTTCCAGGACATGGCCACCACGGTCCGGCTCGGCGGCGATGTCGCGGCGGCTCTCGAAGGGCACGACGGGATCGCCGAGCTGCGCGGGCCGCAGGACCGGATGGCCAGGGCCTGGGCGCTGGCGGAGCGGCATGGCGTTGCGCTGGCCGACCTGCTCGAGGCGGTGCGTCGCGACGTCGAGCGGCGGACCGCGTTCCGGCGGGACGTCGAGGCGAAGATGGCCGGCCCGCGATCGACCGCCGCCGTGCTCACCGGGCTGCCGGTCTTCGGGTTGCTGTTCGGCGAAGCCGTCGGGGCGGGGCCGATCACCGTCCTGGCCGGCGGGCTGCTCGGGCAACTGCTCCTGCTGGTCGGAGTGGCCCTGCTGGGCGCCGGGATCGGCTGGACGTTGCGCCTGACCAGGGCGGTGGTGCAGCCGTGATCGAACTGCTGCTCGCGGCCGCGGCTCTGCTGCTCGTGCCGCCGAGCTCGGCGCGGGTGCGGCTCCGGTCGCTCGGCCCGCGCTCGCCGGCTCGCGGGCGTCCCAGGAAGTCCATTGTGGTTTGGGCGTTGCCGCTGGCCGTCGGGGCTGGCGCGGTGCAGGTGCTGGGCCCGGTCGTCGGGATCTCGATGGGGCTGGCCGCCGCCTTCGCCGTGCGCCGGTGGTCGGCGCTCGCGGACCGGCGCCGCGACCGGACGGATCCGCTCGCGCTGGCCGCCGGTTGGGACCTGCTGGCCGCCGGGATGCGAGCCGGGCTGCCGGTGCCGGTGATCGTGCGCGCGGTAGCCGACGAACTCACCGGTGCGGCGCAGCGAACTCTGCGCGAGGTCGCCGACCACCTCGCGCTGGGTGCGGACGCCGCGACCGGCTGGGAACCGGCGCTGCGGAACCCGGACACCGCAGAACTCGCCCGGGCGGCCCGGCGCACCGCCCGGACCGGCAGCGCGCTGGCGGACGTGGCGGGCGAAATCGCTGCCCACGCGCGAGCTGCGGTTGCCGAGCAGGCCGAAGCACGCGCGCAACGCGCAACGGTGTGGATCTCGGCGCCGCTCGGCCTGTGCTTCCTGCCCGCGTTCCTGTGCCTCGGGGTGCTGCCCGTGGTGGTCGGCATGATGCATCGCCTCGCGGTGCCCTTGTGAGTCCATTGTGGATCTGAATTGGAGGTTGATCGAGATGAGTGCCCGGTCGAACCGGTGGACGGCGACGCGCCGACTGCGCGCCCTGCTGCACGGAGACGGCGGCATGAGCACCGCCGAATACGCGGTGGGAACCGTCGCAGCGGTGGCGTTCGCCTCGCTTCTCTATGACGTCGTGACCGGAAACTCGGTCAAGGACGCGCTCGCCGGGCTCATCGCCCGCGGGCTCGAAGGCGGCGATACCTGATGGCCGCGCAGGTGGTTCCGGCGTCGCCCGGCGCCGGAACGGCCTGCCGCGACGCCGGGGCGGTCACGGTCGAGGCGGCGCTGGGCATCTGCTCGGTGATCGCGGTGTTCGCGCTGATCCTGACCGGGATCGGCGCGCTGATCGGCCAGCTCCGCTGCACCGATGCGGCGGTCGAAGCCGCGCGGTTGGTGGCGCGCGGCGACCGGCCCCGCGCGGACGAGGCGGTCGGCCGCATCGCACCCGGCGGCGCGTCGCTTTCGGTGCTGGTCGAGGGCGATCAGGTCAGCACCGAGGTGAGCGCCCCGCTACCCGGCGAGTTCCTGCCCGGTCGCTGGCTGAAAGCACGGGCGGTGGCGGTGCTGGAACCAGGGGTGGCGCCATGAGCGGCGACAGGGGAGCGGCCACCGTGGTTGCGGCGGTGCTCTCGCTGGCGCTGATCATCTTGCTGTCCGTCGTCCTGCAACTGGGCGCGGTCACCGTCGCCCGCCACCGGGCCGAAGGGGCGGCGGATCTCGCCGCGCTGGCCGCCGCCGCATATGCGCCGCACGGGCAGCAGGTCGCGTGCGAGCGGGCGAACCGGGTCGCGAGCGGGATGCGAGCCGAGCTCACGGAATGCCGGATGGACGGCTGGGACGCCCTCGTGACGGTCCGAGCCGATCTTCCCGGGTTCGTCCCCGGCGGGCGAAAGGCCAGCGCACGGGCTCGTGCCGGGCCGGAGGGAAGCTGAACGGCGGCCGATCGATCCGGCCGCGACGAACGGTCGACGAGCGGTCGGGCGACCGGATTTCACCCTAGCGAGCGGTCGTTCCGGTGCCGCTCAACAGGATGATCCTTATAGTTCACGTGTTCCGGGCGGGAGCGTTCGTCGCGGCTCAGCTACCGGTCGTCGACTGGGGGTGTACTCACCCGGTTCGGATGACGTTGATTAGTGGTGTGAGCGCAAGACCCAAGGTTCACGACAACGAGGTCGAGAATCAGGCGGCTGCCGAAGGTTCTCCGGAGGCACCCCCCGAGCCGCCGGTCCGGCGCCCACTGTGGAACAAGGAGGCGGAGCAAATGCAACGGTCGGCGGACAGGTGGCAAAGCGCCTTCCGCGGCATCCCGGCCCACCCGGCCGGGCTGACCAGCAGCCGGATCGAACTTCGCGTGCAGGCAATCGGATTCGCCTCGCGCGGTTGGCCGGTGCTACCCGGAACCTATCCCGAAGAAGACGGCTGGATCGGTCGCCGCGGACGCCAGGAGACCGGCCTGCGGCCGGTGTACCGCGACTGGCAGGACCGCCTCGGCACCAACCCCGACGAGGTCACGTCCTGGTGGACGGAGCGGCCCTACGGCCTGCTGGTCGCCACCGGAACCACGGTCGACGCCATCGAGGTCGACTCGAACCTAGGCCACCGCGCCGCGTTGGTGCTGCGCGCACTCGGCTTCCCGGTGCCGATCGTGGCCACCCCGGACGGCCGCTGGTACTTCCTGATGTCCGGCGGCGGCGAGCTCTACCCCGAGCTGGCCGAGCTGGGCGGAATCATCTTGCACAGCAACGGGAGCTGGGTGCCGATGCCCCCGACGGCCTACCCCGGCGGTGCGGTGCACTGGCGGGTCAAGCCGGAGGTCTGCGCCTGGCAGCTGCCCACCCCGGACTTCGTGCAGGACGCGCTCCGCACGGGTCTCGAACTCCTTGACAACAGCAGTCCGGAGAACGTGGCGGAACTTCTCGCAGCGGGCAGGTGACCACCTGCCGGCCGCACCGACGCCGACCGGATCGGCATCCGCGCCCGGGCTCCCCGACACGACCGAACGCGTCTCCTCCGAGCACGCACCAGCCCTTCGTGCTCAGCTCTCTTGTGGACGGTCGTGCAGCCCAGCCGATCCGCCGGCGCCGCCCCCGAGCGCGGCCGACACCGCATCGAGAACAGCCACCGCCCCCGCCTTGTCCAGCGGCTCGTTGCCGTTCCCGCACTTCGGCGACTGGACGCAGGACGGGCATCCCGCCGGGCAGTCGCAGGAAGCGATCGCTTCCCGCGTCGCGGCCAACCATGGGACCAATGCGGCATGACCGCGATCGGCGAATCCGGCCCCTCCCGGATGACCGTCGTGCACGAACACCGTTGCCTCCCCGGTGTCGGCGTGCAGCGCGGTGGAAACCCCGCCGATGTCCCATCGATCGCAGGTCGCGAACAGCGGTAGCAGGCCGATCGCCGCGTGCTCGGCGGCATGCAGCGCGCCGGGGATGCGCGCCGGATCCAGCCCGGCGCCCCCCGGCGCGCTGCCCACCAGCAGCTCGTCGCCGACCGTGTACCAGACCGCCCGGGTCATCAGGGTCTGCGCGGGGAGGTCCAGCGGAACCTGGTCCAGCACCGCCCCGGAGGGCCGTTTCCGCAGGTAGCCGACGACCTGCGAGGTGACTTCCACCTCGCCGAGGCAGACCGTGACGCCGCGTCCGGTGTCGTGCCGCTCGATGGTCCGCAGCACCGAGATGTCCACCACGTTGCGGGGCGAGGTCGTCCAATCGGGGCTTTCCTCGTGCACCAGGGCGATCCCGGTCTCCAGGTCCAGCTCGTCCACCACGAACGATTCGCCGCGGTGCAGGTAGACCGCCCCCGGGTGCACCGTCCCGCAGGCCGAGTCCGGGTCCACGGTGCCGAGCATGCGCCCGGATTCGCCTTCCACGACGGCGATCGGATGCCCGCCGGCGCCCCGCAGCTCGACGTTCCGATGTGGACGCTCGCGGGAGGTCCAGAACCAGCCGTGCGGGCGCTTGCGCAGCACCCCGTCCGCCGTGAGCGCTGCCACGGCCCGCCGCGCCGGTTCGCCGCCGAAGACGTCGAAGGAGTCCTCGTCGAGCGGCAGCTCGGCGGCGGCGCAGGCCAGGTGCGGTTCGAGAACGTACGGATTGGTCGGGTCGAGCACCGTCGCCTCGACCGGGCGCTCGAGTACCGCGGACGGGTGGTGCACCAGGTAGGTGTCCAGCGGATCGTCTCGCGCGACGAAGACGACCAGAGCGCCGTCGCCGTCCCGCCCGGCGCGTCCGGCCTGCTGCCAGAAGGACGCGAGGGTGCCGGGATACCCGGCGACCACGACGGCGTCGAGCCCGGAGATGTCGACGCCGAGTTCCAGCGCGTTGGTGGTGGCCACCGCGCGGAGCTCGCCCGAGAGCAGGGAACGTTCCAGCTCGCGGCGGTCCTCGGGCAGGTAACCGCCGCGGTAGGCGGCCACCTTCGCGGCGAGCGATTCGTCCACTTCGGACAGCGCGCGCTGCGCGGACAGCGCCGCCAGCTCCACGCCGCGCCGGGACCGGATGAACGCCAGCGTCCGGGCGTCCTCGATGACCAGCTCGGTCATGATCCGCGCCGCCTCGGTGCCGACCGCCCGGCGCACCGGGGCGCCGTTCTCGCCGATCATCTCGTCGAGCAGCGGCGGCTCCCAGAACGCGACCGTCCGGGCCCCGCGCGGTGACCCGTCGTCGGTCACGGCGCGGCACGAGACGCCGGTCAGGCGCTCGGCCAGTGATTCCGGGTCGGACACGGTGGCCGAGGCGAGCACGAAGACCGGGTCCGCGCCGTAGTGCTGCGCGACGCGGCGCAGGCGGCGCAGCAGCAGCGCGACGTGGGAGCCGAACACCCCGCGGTAGGTGTGGCACTCGTCGACCACGATGTGGCTGAGCCGCCGGAAGAACCGCGCCCAGCGGCCATGCCCGGGCAGCACGCCGTAATGCAGCATGTCCGGGTTGGTGAAGATCCACCGGCCGTGCGCTCGCACCCAGTCCCGCTCGACCTGCGGCGTGTCGCCGTCGTAGCTCGCCGCCCGGACCTCCGCCATGCCGAGCTCGCCGATGGTGCGCAGCTGATCGGCCCCGAGCGCCTTCGTGGGGGCGAGGTACAGCGCGGTCGCCCGATCGTCTTCGAGCAGCCGCGAGAGCACCGGCAGCTGGTAGACCAGCGATTTCCCGGAGGCCGTGCCGGTCGCGACGACCACGTGCTCGCCGGCCCGGACCGCCTCGGCTCCCTCGATCTGGTGCACCCACGGCTCCCGCGCGCCGCGCTCGCGGAACGCGTCCACCAGCCGCGGCGGGGCCCACTCCGGCCAGTCGGCAGTGCGGGCCGGGCGGGTGGGCAGGTGCGCGACGTGCCGCAACGGTGTTTCGTCGGCCGGAATGCCGGCTACCGCGCGGTCGAGTAACCGCCGCCCCTTGTCCTGGTCCGCTGCGCGCACGCTAGCGAGCCTCGCACAGCGCCGATCGCGCACCGCGCACGCGTTCCCGGTTCCCGCATCCGTGTCGGTATCGCTCGATCGGCTGGTTCTTGCCGCGGTCCGGGGCGGAGGCGCTGACTCCGGCGGCGACCCGGTGGACCGTCGGAGTCGTGCCTCATACCCCATGTAACCCGTTTGGGCCAAATCAACCTTTGCCCAATTGGGTGATCAAGTACCTATCTGAATCGATTCTTTCGTAACAGAATCCCACGTCGAGACGAGTTGCGTATCACACCGTGAGGTAAGCCACTCGTGGCCTGAATAGACTCCCGAGCCACGACGTCGCCACGGACGGCCAGCAACCGATCACCGGCCGTACCGGGCGGGGCCGCCTACCGCGCACCGGAGCCCCGTCGAGCGTTGCGGAGCCCCGGTGCTGAACCGAGCACAACCCAGGAGGACGGATGTCCCTGCTCACCCCGGTCCAGCACGGCTGGGCCCAGGGCGCTGCACCACCGAGCTCGCAAACCCGGATGGACCTCGCCCAACAAGCCACCGGTATCGAGCTCGGCGGCGCCGACTACGTCGTCGTCGGTGCCGTGATGGTGATCGCCCTGGCCGCCCTGGCCTTCGGCTACGTCCTGATCAAGGAGGTGCTGTCCGCCGGCCAAGGCACGGCCAAGATGCAGGACATCGCCAAGGGCGTGCAGGAAGGCGCCTCGGCCTACCTGAGCCGGCAGTTCCGCACCCTGGCGATCTTCGCCGTGATCGTGTTCCTGGTGCTGTTCGCGCTGCCCTCGGAGAGCACCGGCGAGACGATCGGGCGATCGATCTTCTTCCTGTTCGGCGCCGCGTTCTCGGCCACCATCGGCTACCTCGGCATGTGGCTGTCCACCCGCGCGAACGTGCGCGTCGCGGCGGCCGCCCGCGAGGAAGGTGAGGGTCGCGAGAAGGCGATGCGGGTCGCGTTCCGCACCGGCGGCGTGGTCGGCATGATCACCGTCGGCCTCGGCCTGTTCGGCGCCGCGCTGGTGGTGCTGGTCTACGCCGGCGGCGCCCCGCGCGTGCTGGAGGGCTTCGGCTTCGGCGCGGCCCTGCTGGCGATGTTCATGCGGGTCGGCGGCGGCATCTTCACCAAGGCCGCCGACGTGGGCGCCGACCTGGTCGGCAAGGTCGAGCAGAACATCCCGGAGGACGACCCGCGCAACGCCGCCACGATCGCCGACAACGTCGGCGACAACGTCGGTGACTGCGCCGGCATGGCGGCCGACCTGTTCGAGTCCTACGCGGTCACCCTGGTCGCCTCGCTGATCCTGGGCACCGCCGCGTTCGGCCTGCACGGCCTGCTGTTCCCGCTGATCGTGCCCGCGCTGGGCGTGATCACCGCGGTGATCGGCGTCTACATCACCAAGGCACGTGCCGGCGAGAGCGCGCTGACCGCGATCAACCGGTCGTTCTACATCTCGGCGGGCATCTCCGCGGTGCTCTGCGTGATCGCCGCGCTGCTGTACCTGCCGAGCTCCTTCGGCGAGCTCACCGGCGTATCCGAGGAGATCCGCGCCACCAGCGGCAACCCGGCGGTGATCGCGCTGGTCGCGGTGATCATCGGCATCCTGCTCGCGGTGGTCATCCTCAAGCTCACCGGGTACTTCACCGCCACCGAGCACCGCCCGGTGCGCGACGTCGGCAAGTCTTCGTTGACCGGCGCGGCCACCGTGATCCTCTCGGGCCTGTCGGTGGGCTTCGAGTCCGCCGTGTACACCGCGCTGATCATCGGCGCGGCGGTGTTCGGCGCGTTCCTGCTGTCCGGTTCGCTGCCGGTGGCGCTGTTCGCCGTCGCGCTCGCCGGCTGCGGCCTGCTGACCACCGTCGGCGTGATCGTCGCGATGGACACCTTCGGCCCGGTCAGCGACAACGCGCAGGGCATCGCCGAGATGTCCGGTGACGTCGAGGGCGAGGGCGCGAAGATCCTCACCGAGCTGGACGCCGTGGGCAACACCACCAAGGCGATCACCAAGGGCATCGCGATCGCCACGGCGGTGCTGGCCGCGACCGCGCTGTTCGGGTCCTACACGGACGCGATCGGCGCCGCGCTGGTCGATGTGGCCGGCCACATCGACGCCTCCACGTTCTTCGTCTACGCGCCGGACGTGCTGGTGGGCGTGATCATCGGGGCGTCCGTGGTGTTCCTGTTCTCGGGCCTGGCGATCAACGCGGTGTCGCGCGCGGCCGGGGCCGTGGTCTACGAGGTGCGGCGGCAGTTCCGCGACAAGCCCGGGATCATGGACGGCTCGGAGCGCCCCGAGTACGGCAGGGTCGTCGACATCTGCACCCGCGACTCGCTGCGCGAGCTGGCCACGCCCGGCCTGCTCGCGGTGCTGGCGCCGATCGCGGTCGGCTTCGGCTTGGGCGTCGGCCCGCTGGCGGGCTACCTCGCCGGCGCCATCGCCACCGGCACCCTGATGGCCATCTTCCTGGCCAACTCCGGTGGGGCGTGGGACAACTCGAAGAAGCTGGTCGAGGACGGCCACCACGGCGGCAAGGGGTCCGAGGCGCACGCCGCCACGGTCATCGGCGACACCGTCGGCGACCCGTTCAAGGACACCGCCGGTCCGGCGATCAACCCGCTGCTGAAGGTGATGAACCTGGTGTCGGTGCTGATCGCGCCGGCCGTGGTGACCTTCACCGTGGGCGCGGACGCGAACCCGGTGGTCGGGCGCGTCATCGCGGCCGTCGCGGTCGTGGTGATCATCGTGGCGGTGGTGGTCTCCAAGCGCCGTTCCACGGCGATCGCGGAGTCATCCACCTCGGACGACAAGGCGGTCAACGGCGCGGCTTGACGCGTCGGCGGCGAAGCGAACGGACCGTTCACCTCGGTTGCCGAGGCGGGCAGTCCGTTCGCTCCGATCGCGCCGGCGGTGCGGATCTGGAAGGGCGCTGTCCCCGAGCGGGGCGGCGCCCTTTTCGTGCGCTGGGGTTTCGCCGGATGGGCGACCCCGCCTTCCAGGGCGCAGTAGGCGGTGGGGAAGAGTCTGCGAGCGCACGCCGAAGGCAACTCCGATCTCTGCGAGGAGTGCGCATGAAGATCCGTTCGACGTCCATCGCGGTGCTCGCCGCCGTCCCGCTGGCACTCGCCGGGTGCGCGGCAGGCCCGGCGCAGGCCCCCGCTCCCGCCCCGCCGCCGAAGCCGGCCGCCCCGAGTCCGGAGGGAGTCGCGTGGGCAGGCCGGATGTGCGGGCTGGTGGGTGACTTCGCCACCTCCCAGAAGCAGCTGCCGGGAATCGACAAGACGAACACGGCCACGGTCAAGCAGACGGTGACCGAACGCATCGACTCGGCGGTGCGCTCCGCCGACGACACCATCAACGGCCTGCGGGCCCTCGGGCCGGCGCCGATCGCGGGCGCGGACTCGGTCAACGACGGCTTCCAGCAGGGCTTCACGCAGGTCCGCGACCTGCTGGCGTCGGCGGCCGAGAAGGCGAAGCAGGTCGATCCGACCAACGAGCAGAGCTTCCAGGAGGGCATGGCCGCGATGCAGCAGGAGCTGCAGAAGGGCCAGCAGCTGGACCTCAAGGACGAGCTGGCGGCGCTGGACCGGAACGAGGAGCTCAAGGCGGCCTCGCAGCAGGCCCCGGAGTGCAAGCAGTTCTTCGCCCCGCCCCAGCAGCAACCCCCGCGCTGAGAACGGCCACCGGGCTGGATGGTGACGCGAACGGCCTGTCACCTCGATTCGTGAGGCGAACAGGCCGTTCGCTCCAACTCACAACCCCGATGACGGTTTCAATTGAAACTGTCGTCTGGTGCTCGTGGGGGGGTCGGTTTCAATTGAAACTGCGGTGGACCCGTGACCAAACGGGTGGATGTGCTGGCCAAGGTCGAACTGCTGTTCTAGCATGCGGGCCGTGGACCAGCTGTCCTTCTACTCGGCCGAGGCGCGGCAGCCAGACGTCGCCGACCTCGCGGGCATGCTGTGCGGTCCGGGGCAGGCGGTCGGTTTCGGTCGCGGCACCGCGGCCCGGCTGTCCGTGGTGGTCGACGCCGAATGGCGCGCCCGCTCCCTGGTCGCGGCCTGCGCCGAACGCGGCGTGGAGGCCGAGCTCGGCCGCTCCGAAGAAGGCCGTCCGCTGATCCGCACCGCCTTCCGCGCCGACCTCACCGGCCTCGCCGCCCGCTGGTTGCGCGGCGCCGTGAAGTCGGTCCCGCCGGACTTCGTCCCGGACGGCGCCGCCCTCCGGCTCTGGGCGCTGACCGCCGGCTCCGCCGAGCCCACCGGCTACCGCCTCGGGCTCGATCCGCACGCGCCCGACACGCATGCGCCGCTGGTCACGGCGCTGCGCGGCTGCGGCCTCCCGGCGAAGCCGGTCGGCCCGCGCGCCGGCGGACCGGCGCTGCGCGTGACCGGTCGGCGGGGGCTCAACCGCCTCGCCGAGCTCGTCGGTCCGATGCCCGATGGTGCGATCGAGCGAACGTGGCCGTTGGTGTCCTGACCGGTTTGACGCACATCACGCCAGGTCACGCAACGGAACACCACCGTCACCCGATACGTTCGTACAAGAAGACGTGGACGAGTCTCAGCGTGTTATGTGCAACCCTGTGCCTTCCCGGCGTGCTGCGAATCGGCGCATAAGGGGCACACTGAGGAACTTGTCGGGTAGCACCGGGTGCAATGGAAGCCTCCGGAAGAAGAGAGCAGGTAAGCGTGGCTGGGTCGACACGGACGAAGAAGGCCGGCGGGACCGGCCGGGCTTCGGGGTCCCCCAACGGGGCTGGCTCCGCGGGTCGGCGCTTGGTGATCGTCGAGTCGCCTGCGAAGGCGAAGAAGATCGCCTCCTACCTGGGTTCGAACTTCATCGTCGAGTCTTCTCGCGGCCACATCCGGGACCTGCCGAAGAACGCCAAGGACGTGCCGGAGAAGTACAAGGGCCAGGCGTGGGCCCGGCTGGGCGTCGACGTCGACAACGACTTCGAGCCGCTGTACCTGGTGAGCTCGGACAAGAAGGCGACGGTCACCGAGCTCAAGGACGCGCTCAAGCAGGTCGACGAGCTCTACCTCGCGACGGACGGTGACCGCGAGGGCGAGGCGATCGCCTGGCACCTGCTGGAGACGCTGAAGCCGAAGGTGCCGGTGCGCCGGATGGTGTTCCACGAGATCACCGAATCCGCGATCCAGGCGGCCGCCGCGAACCCGCGCGACCTGGACCACGACCTGGTGGACGCGCAGGAGACCCGCCGCATCCTGGACCGGCTGTACGGCTACGAGGTCAGCCCGGTGCTGTGGAAGAAGGTCATGCCGAAGCTGTCGGCGGGCCGCGTGCAGTCGGTGGCGACCCGGATCGTGGTCGAGCGGGAGCGCGAGCGGATCAGGTTCGTCCCGGCCGAGTACTGGGACATCTCCGCGACGATGGACGCCGGCGCGGACGCCTCGCCGCGTCGCTTCGGCGCGCGCCTGGTCAACGTGGACGGCGCGAAGCTGGCCACCGGTCGCGACTTCGGCCCGGACGGGCGGCTGAAGAACGCCGACACGAGGGTGCTGACCGAGCAGGAGGCGCGCAGCCTCGCCGCGGCGCTCGCCGACGTGCAGCTGCACGTGTCCAGCGTCGAGGAGAAGCCGTACACGCGGAAGCCGTACGCGCCGTTCATGACCTCCACGCTGCAGCAGGAAGCCAGCCGCAAGTTGCGGTTCTCGGCCGACCGCACGATGCGCACGGCGCAGCGGTTGTACGAGAACGGTTACATCACCTACATGCGTACCGACTCGACGACGCTGTCCGAGACGGCGATCAACGCGGCGCGCAACCAGGCCCGGGACCTCTACGGCGACCAGTACCTGTCGCCGCAGCCGCGGCAGTACAACCGCAAGGTCAAGAACGCCCAGGAGGCGCACGAGGCGATCCGCCCGGCGGGCGAGAGCTTCCGCACCCCTGGCGAGGTCGCGGGCGAGCTGCGCAACGACGTCGACGGCTACAAGCTCTACGAGCTGATCTGGCAGCGCACCATCGCGTCCCAGATGGCCGACGCGAAGGGCACCACGCTGTCGGTGCGCATCACCGGCACCGCCACCAGCGGCGAGGAGTGCACGTTCGCCGCGTCCGGTCGCACGATCACCTTCGCCGGGTTCCTGAAGGCCTACGTCGAGGCGGTCGACTCGGAGGCCGGCGGGGTCGCCGACGACGCCGAGTCGCGGCTGCCGCAGCTGGTGCAGGACCAGGCGATCACCGCGCCGGAGCTGTCGCCGGACGGGCACACCACCAACCCCCCGCCGCGCTTCACCGAGGCCAGCCTGGTGAAGACGATGGAAGAGCTGGGCATCGGGCGCCCGTCGACCTACGCGTCGATCATCAGCACCGTGCAGGAGCGCGGCTACGTCTGGAAGAAGGGCTCCGCCCTCGTCCCGTCGTGGATCGCCTTCGCCGTGGTCGGGCTGCTGGAGAAGCACTTCGGCCGGCTGGTGGACTACGACTTCACTGCCGCGCTGGAGGACGAGCTGGACCGCATCGCGGAAGGGCGCGAGGAGCGGACCAGCTGGCTGTCCGGTTTCTACTTCGGCGGCGATGTGGGGCCGGAGGGCTCCATCGGTCGCGCGGGCGGGCTGAAGAAGCTGGTCGGTTCCGGGGTCGAGGAGATCGACCCGCGGGAGATCAACTCCATCCCGATGTTCAACGACGACGAGGACCGCACCGTCTACGTGCGGGTCGGCCGCTACGGCCCGTACCTGGAGCGGACGCTCGCCGACAGTTCGTCGCAGCGCGCGAACCTGCCGGACGACCTGCCGCCGGACGAGCTCACGGTGGAGATCGCGGAGAAGCTGTTCGCCACCCCGATGGAGGGCCGCAGCCTCGGCACCGACCCGGAGTCCGGGCACGAGGTCGTCGCGAAGGAAGGCCGGTTCGGGCCGTACGTCACCGAGGTCCTGCCCGAGGGCAACAAGAACAAGCCGCGCACCGGCAGCCTGTTCAAGCACATGTCGCTGGACACCGTGACGCTCGACGACGCGCTGAAGCTGCTGTCGCTGCCGCGGGTCGTGGGCAAGGACCCGGAGTCCGGCAACGAGATCACCGCGCAGAACGGCCGCTACGGCCCGTACCTGAAGAAGGGCACGGACTCGCGGTCGCTGGAGACCGAGGACCAGATCTTCTCGATCACGCTGGAAGAGGCGCTCAAGATCTACGAGCAGCCGAAGCAGCGCGGTCGGCGGGCGGCCGCGGCCCCGCTGCGGGAGCTCGGCGAGGAGCCGGACACCGGCAAGCCGCTGGTGATCAAGGACGGCCGCTTCGGCCCGTACGTCACCGACGGCGAGACGAACGCCTCGCTGCGCAAGGGCGATGACGTCGAGTCGTTGACCATGGATCGCGCGGTGGAGCTGCTCGCGGAGCGGCGGGCCAAGGCCCCGGCGAAGAAGAAGGCGCCGGCGAAGAAGGCCCCGGCCAAGAAGACCGCGTCGAAGACGACGGCTTCGAAGACGACCGCGGCGAAGTCGACGGCGTCCAAGACGACGGCTGCGAAGAAGCGGGCGAGTTCCACTTCGAAGTCGTCCTGATCCTGGTGTTCCGCCGCCCCGAGGCGGAGACTTCCGATTACCGGAAGCCTCGGGGAGGCGGACATGCGGGATGCCTTGCACGGTCTCGACGGCACGCAACCGTTGCCGCCCTTGCCGGTTCGTCCGGATGCCCTGTTCGGCACGTTCGCGGTGCCGCAGCAGCGGACCGCGCCGCCGCAGCCCTGGACGCCGCCTAGTACGGCGGAGGACGTGCGCAGGCCGATTCGGCGCCGTCGCGCTCCGGCGGCCAGCCCCCAGACACCTCGTCTTGAGCCGCCGGGGGAGAGGCCGCGCCGCACGCCCGGGGCGGTCGTGGGCTTCCTGATCGTGTTGGCCGTCGCGGTGCTCGTCGCCCTGGCGGTGCTGCGCCGGGTGCTCGAAGCGTTCTCCGGTTGACCGCAGGCCGGTCGGTGCCGCCCCGTACAGTCTGGGTGTTCGCGAAGTACTGGAGGCGACGTGATGCAAACCGACGCTCCGGACGTGCCCAGCACCGGGGTGTGGGCGGAGGTCGTCGGGCAGCCCGACGCGGTGCGGACGCTCTACACCGCCGTGCGCGCTGCTCACCGCCAGGTGCGGGGCGAGCCGGTTCCGCCGGGTTCGATGACGCACGCGTGGCTGTTCACCGGGCCGCCCGGTTCGGGCCGGTCGATCGCGGCCCGTGCCTTCGCCGCCGCTTTGGAGTGCTCCGATGCCGAGCAGCCGGGCTGCGGGCACTGCCCGGCGTGCCGGACGGTGCTGCACGGCACGCACGCCGACGTGCGCCTGGTGGCGCCCGAAGGCCTGTCGATCTCGGTCGCGGAGATGCGGGCTCTCGTGCAGGCCGCGGCGCGGCGCCCGACCACCGGCCAGTGGCGCATCGTGCTGATCGAAGATTCCGACCGCCTCACCGAGGGCGCGGCGAACGCGCTGCTCAAGGCGGTGGAGGAGCCGCCGCCGAGGACCGTGTTCCTGTTGTGCGCGCCGTCCGATCACCCCGAGGACGTGTCCGTCACGATCCGCTCCCGGTGCCGCGTGGTGCAGCTGCGCACGCCGTTGGCCGGCGCGATCGCGGAGGTGCTGCACGAGCGCGACGGCGTGGACGCGGAGCTCGCGCAGTGGGCGTCGTCGGTGTGCGGCGGGCACATCGGCCGGGCGCGGCGACTGGCGACCGATGAGGAGGCGCGGGAGCGGCGCGAGTCGGTGCTGCGTATCCCGTTGGGGCTGCGCCGGTTCTCGGACGTGTTCACGGCGGCCACCGGGCTGGTGAAGCTGGCCGAGACGGAAGCGGTCACCGCGAACGAGGATCGCAACGAGGCCGAGAAGGAAGAGCTGAAAACCGCGATGGGCGCGGGCGGCACCGGCAAGGGCACGGCGTCGGCGACCCGCGGCGCGAACGCCGCGCTGAAAGAGCTTGAGAAGCGCCAGAAATCCCGCGCCACCCGTTCCCAGCGCGATGCGCTGGACCTGGCGCTGGTCGACCTGGCGGGCTTCTACCGGGACGTGCTGGTGATGCGCACGGGTTCGACGGCGCCGCTCAACCACCCGGATTTCGAGCGCTCGGTGGCGAAGGCGGCCGGGGAGTGGACGTCGGAATCGGCGCTGCGCCGCCTCGACTCGGTCCTGGAATGCCGGCTCGCGCTGACCCAGAACGTGAAGCCCATCATCGCGGTGGAGGCCATGCTCGCCACCCTCTACACCGGCTGACTCCACAGTGGACGTTCAGGGCCTGCGAGGAGCCCTGAACGATCTTGCACCGCCGATGCCATCGCGTCACGGCCAGTACCGGAACGTGAACGCCGCCAGCAGAAGCAGGAACAGGACCGCCAGGAGCACAAGGCATCCGACACCGTCGGTCTTCTTCGCGCAGAGCTCGACGCGGCCGCCGGGCGGCGTGCCCGGATGGCGGCGGTCGTAGTGCTCGATCTGCTCCTCGGCTCCCGCCGACTCGGTGCGCCAGGGCGTCCGGTAGTCGCATTCCCCGCACCAGTACCGGTACTTCTCGTCGGCCATGCCGTTTCTCTCCCAGCGCGTGCCGCCCCGGCCGGCCGGGCGCCTCCCCGCCGCCCGACCGACCAGACTCCCGGTTGCGGCAGATCAGGGGTGCTGGAGGCGCTGCATGATCAGCGAGACGTAGTGCTCCATGTCCTTCTGCAGGCACGGCACCGAGGCGTGCTTCCCGGTGCAGCCCGGCGCCCACGTGCTGCCGTCGCCGTAATCCGCGAAGTAGTGGGGGATTCCGGCGGCGTTCAGGTTCGCCGCGGTCACCAGGTTGGTGTCCCTGGCCACGCTCTCGACGACGGCCTGGGGCGGGTTGGCGGTCAGGTCGCCGCCGTTGCCGGTGTACATGGCCACGCCCATGCCGCGCAGCGACTCGACGTGCTGGGCGGGGCTCTGCGCGTTCCACACCCCGTCGAGCGGCCAGACCGGCGAGCCGAAGATCGCATCGACCGCGACGGTCGGCGTGCCCGACTCCGGTAGCAGCTCGGTGCCGATCACAGCCGCCCGCTGCGCCTGGTTGAGCAGGTCGAGGCCGCCGGAGAAGCTGCCGACGTAGCTGAACAGCTCCGGCCGGCGCTCGGCGTAGTGGAACGCCCCGAACCCGCCCATCGAATGGCCGGCGATGGCCCGGCCTTCCCTGCTCGGGATGGTCCGCAGGTTCGCGTCGATCAGCGGGATGACCTGGTCGAGGTGGAAGTTCTCCCAGTTCTGCGGCCCCAGCCCGCCGGGGTTCACCCAGTTCGAGTACCAGCTGCGAACCCCGTTGGGGTGCACCGTGATCAGCGGCGCGTCCTTGGTCGCCTGCTCGGTGATCTGCTGGTTGACCTGGGTGTTCGCCCGGTCGGGGTTGCCGTGCAGCGAGTACAGCACCGGATAGCGGTCGGCGTTGCCGGTGTAGCCCTCGGGCAGGGTGACCATGATGTCGTGCTGTCCCGCGGTCTGGCCCGGCAGCAGCGTGGGATTCGGAACCTGGTCGGAGGCCACGGAGAAGACGAACGTCCGGTGGGCGTCGTCGACCCACTCGGGCTGGCGGACCACGGTCAGACCGAAGCCGTCGTCGAGGCGCGGCGGCTCGGTTTCGGCGGTCGCGGCGGTGGCGACGAGAGTCGAAGCGACGGTCAGGCCGGCCGCCATCGCGACCGCCCGCCACAGTGATTTCCGGAAACGGGTCATGCGGTTCCCCTGTCGAAGGCTGACCTCGCCGCCTCGGCGAGCGCCGGCCGCCGGGTGCCGGCCGGTGCCGAAGATGATGTTGTTCGCGCTGGTCAGCGGGCCAGGGCACGAACCGGCCAAATACGGCCGGTCCTCGCGTTCTTCGCGCTAAGGTCCCCGAGCCAGGACACGCCGCATCGAGAGGCGCCGAAGTGACGAGCCGGTTCGGTCCGCTACTGCGTCAGCTGCGACGTCGGGCGGGAATGACGCAGGAGCAGCTGGCGGAGCGGTCCGGGGTCGGCGTGCGCACCATCCGCCGGCTGGAGAACAACTCGCCCACCGATCCCCGGATCGGGACGGTGAAGCTGTTGGCGGACGCGCTGGACCTCTCGCCCGACGAGCACCGGGAACTGCTGGCCGGAGTCGGCAGCGCGCCTGCCGAGGACACCGCCGTCGAGGTCCCCGGGGCAGCGCCGGACGTCGATCCGCCCAGCGCGCCGCGGGATGCGCTGACCGAAGCCGCGGATCAACTCGCGCAAGCGGTCGCCACCCGCTGGCAGCGCGAGGCGGAACAGCGCCGGATCCACGACCCGTTCCCGCTGCCGGTGCGGTGGCAGCCGGTGTCCGCGGACCTGACCGACCACCCGGACAACATCCGCCGCGTGCCGCCCGGATCCACGGCGGATCCGCTGGACCTGACCGGCGACCTCACCGAGATCGCGGACGTCTACCGGCGCATCCCGTCCGGCCGGCTGGCGGTGCTGGGGCGCGCCGGATCCGGGAAGACGATCCTGGCGCTGCGCTTCACCCTGGACCACCTGCGGACCCGCGCCGCCACCGACCCGGTGCCGGTGATCTTCAGCGTCGGATCGTGGGACCCGGCGGCCACCGCGCTGCGGGACTGGCTGATCGACCAGCTCTCCCGCGACTACCCGGGCCTGGTCGCGAGCGCCCCCAACGGGTCGACGCTGGCCGCCGCGCTGGTCGAAACCGGCCGCGTGCTGCCGGTCCTCGACGGGTTCGACGAGATCGCCCACGGCCTGCACCGCAGCGCGGTGGAAGCGCTCAACACCACGTCGCTACCGCTGTTGCTGACCAGCCGGCCCGACGAGTACGCCGCGGCCGTCGAGGCGACCGCCCTGGCCGGCGCCGCCGGTGTCGAGCTGGTCGAACTCGGCCGCGCCGACCTGATCAACTACCTGCCGCGCACCGCGCGCCGGGGCACCGCCTGGGATTCCGTCCTGGACGAGCTGCGCGAGCGCCCGGGCAGCGAGGCGAGCGCCAACCTCGCCGCGGTGCTGAGCACGCCGCTGATGGTCGGCCTCGCCCGGACCGTCTACGGCGAAACCGGAGAGGACCCGGCCGACCTGCTGGACATCGACCGCTTCCCGACGCCGGCGGCCCTCGAAGACCACCTGCTGAGCAGTTTCGTGCCCGCCGTCTACCGCCCGCGGCCGTCCGCCGGGCGGCGGAACTGGGATCCGGACCGGGCCCGGCACTGGCTTGGCTACCTCGCCGACAACCTGGACCGGCTCGGCACCGGCGATCTCAAGTGGTGGCTGGTCGGCGGCTCGCTGCGCCGCTCGTCGCGCATCCTCGCCGTCGTGCTGGCGTCCGCGTTCGTCACCGCCGTCGTCGATGCGCTCGTCTTCCTGCCCTCCTACGCGATCCAGCACGGGATCGGGTTCGGCATCGGGTTGGCCCTGCTGGACGGCTTGATGACCGGCACCGAGCTCGGGCTGGCCTTCGGGCTGCTGTACGGGCTTCTGGTCGTGTACGGGGGTGTCGGGTTCGAGCCGTCCCGCATGCGGGTGCGCTTGCTGGGCAAGGGCAGGAGAACCGGCCGCCGCGCCCGCACCGCCGTCACCAGGTTCGGCGCCGGGCTGCTGGGCGGGTTCGTGGTGGCGCTCGGATACGCGCCGGTGAGCACGTTCATGCGCACGATGCTCAGCGAGACCCCGATCCCGGATGACCTGGCGATCGAGCTGACGCTCGTCAACTTCCTCGTGTTCGGGCTCATCTTCGGCCTGGCGCTCGGGACGGGACTCGCGCTCGTGTCCGTGCTGGAGACGCCTCTCGACATCAACTCCGCGGCCACCCCGATCGGCATGCTGGCCGCGAACCGTTCGGCGGTGGTGCGCCAGACCGCGTTGTTCGCGCCCCTGGCCATGCTCCTGATCGCCATCGGCGGGCGGCTCGTCGTCGATCTCTTCCAAGGTTCGCTGGGACCGCTCAACTGGCCGCTGCTCGACGGGCTCATCATCGGCGCAGTGGGCGGGACGAGCGGAGCGATCGCCTACGCGGCGGCGTTCACCGCCTGGGGGCAGTGGGTTCTCCTGGCGCGCGTCTGGCTGCCGCTGACGGGCCGGCTTCCCTGGCAGGTGATCGCTTTCCTGGACGACGCGTACGACCGTGGAGTGCTGCGCCAGGCCGGTGCCGTCCACCAGTTCCGGCACGCCCGGCTCCAAGCGCACCTCGGCCGCGCCTACCGGGCGCAGCACGCCACCCCGGCCCGGCTCGACCCCGCCACCCGGACGAACCACCCCGCCGCCACCTGAACTCGCCGGGCCGGGCTGGGGTGGCGATTTCGCGCGAAATCGCCACCCGCCCCTCACGAGGAGCGTCGATTTCGCGCGAAATCGACGCCCTGCGTTCCAGGCGGACAGCCGCGGCGGGGGAGGGCGGCGATGAGGATCGAGCCCAGGAGCAGCAGCGCCGTGCCGGTCCAGAACAGCGGGATCACGTAGTACGAGCTGCTGGTCAGGGCGAGCGGCGGAACGTCCGGGAGGTGGGCCGACGGGCCGGTCCCCGCCGGCGGCGCGACCGCCGCCGAGCCGTCGCAGTCCACGCCGCCCGCCGGAGCCTCGGCGCGGGCGATCTGCTCGCCGAAGGTGATCTGCACCAGCGAAGTCGGGAGCCCCACCGGGTGGCCGCGCAGCAGCTGCAGGTCGAAGAGCTTCGCCGCCGCCCGGACCTCGGTGCCGACGACGTCGTGCCGGATTTCCCCGACGCTCATCCGCAGCACGCCGGCGTCCACGATCCGCTGGTCCAGCCCGGGCAGCGGCAGGTCCAGGTCCGGATGCGCCGCATCCAGCACGCCGAGTTCCTCGCCGCCCTGGCTGACCCGCAGCACCGGCGCCTTGTAGTCCACAGTGGACGTCGAGGGGTCGCCGGTGGCCGTGGCGACCAGCCGGGGCTCGCCGACGACGTCGACGCGGATCTCCTGCGAGGTCCCGGCGAACAGCCGGACGCTCGCAACCTGCAGCGTCGAGGTCGACTGCACGGCCTTGCCGGTCTGCCCGGCGACGGAAACCAGCTGCACGTTGGAATGCGCGTTGACGGCATCCGGCACGTGCAGCAAGGACCCGGTGCCGTCCGCGGTCGGTGCCCCGCTCAGGAGCCCGTCCAGCGACAGCCCGCCGGGCAGCGCGTTGACCGCCGAAGCGCTGCCCAGCGACATCCGGGCATCGGCGATCGGTGACACGCACGGCCCGGTCTGCTCGTCCCAGCGCGCGTGCACGCTGCCGTCCAAGCCGCTCAGCTTGACCAGCTGATCCGTCGGCGACGCGGGCATGGGGAGACCGCCGCTGGTCGGCGCGGCGTGATCGGGCAGCGCGGTCTGCGCCAGCCCGGTCGGCATCTGCGGCGTCTTGCCTAACAGCGCCACGCCGAACGGCGAGGCTTCGGCGATGGCCCGCTCGTGGGCGAAGAACGCGGTGGAGTTCGCCTGCGCGATCGCCCGGCCCATCCCGGCCTCGGCCACGGACTGCTTGGGCAACTGCTCCTCGAACTCGGGATCGTCGATGATGGAGTCGGTCGGCACGGTGTCCGGCAGGATGCGCACGATCCCGACCATGGTGCCGGCATCGGCGACGATCGGACCGGGAGCCGAGGTCGGCTCGGACGCCGGAGGCTGCCCGGGGTTCTCGGGCGCGGGGATGGGCGTGGTCGGCGGCGTGCTCTGCGCGAAGGCGGCGGGCAACGACAACCCGGCGAGGGCCAGCCCCACGGCGGAACACGTGCTGAAGCGGCGAAGAGCCCGCATCCGGCGACCTCCCGATCGCGTGACAGGAATCACTGCCGATCCAACGAGCCGAATCCCAGGAGGTGACGGAAGAAGTTGGCGAGAGCCCTCGGCAAGAGGTGGGATCCTGCCGGGAGCCGGGGTACCGGAATTCCCTGGCCGGGTTCCTGACCAGGGAAAACCTGGAGGATGCGGAGCGGTGGGGGTCGAGAACGACCTCGGGCCCGGGCCAGCTACACTTGACCACGCAACGCCGCCTTAGCTCAGTCGGCTAGAGCGACGCACTCGTAATGCGTAGGTCAAGGGTTCGATTCCCTTAGGCGGCTCAGCAGCGGTCAACCCGCTGACCTGCGGCGGGAGAAGAGATCGATGATCTCGGCTCCCGCCGCAGTGTCGTTTTCGGGGCGCAAGCGTGGTGCAGCGTTCGCGGCAAGCTCGTCGGTGGCGTCCTGATCGAACGGTGTTGGCCGCGGTCCCTGCGGCTCGCCGAAGGCGTCCCACTGGGTGTCAGCAAGGTGGGCATACCGCTCGGTGGTTAGCACGGAGGCATGCCCAGAAGCTTCGACAGAGCCTCGATCGGCACGCCGGACTGCAACCGCCCGCAAGGCGTAGGCGTGCCGGGGGCTGTGCGGTGTGACGCCGGTCAGGTCGGCCGCAGAGACGGCCCGCTTGAAGTTGCTGTAGTGGAGCACGCCGCCCTTGCTGTTGGGGATCACAAGCCCGGACTCGCACCGGCTCGGTCGGCGCCTATCGATCTGGCGGTGCGGCATCGTGCAGGACGCCAACGGGGCGCTCGCGCAAAACGCTCGCAGCGAGCGCTACCGCCTCAAGGTAGCCATCAAGACCGCGTTGAACCGGGAAAAAGAGATCAAGCCGGCCAGAATGATTTCATTGTGGACGGTTCAATGCGGTTCGCCCTCGACGGACGAACCGAGACATCCGGCACCGATCACCATGGCTCGCGACGGGTAGGGCCAGGCATACCCGAGATTCGGGTAGCAGCCGTAATGACTCCCGGTCGGTGAAGCGGTGGGATCAGTCGTACTGGTCACCGCCCTGCCGACAGGGCGCCAGCGACACGGAGGAGCTGCTTCCATGCCCACCTCGAAAACGTCCCGGCGAAGGCCGGGGATCGTCACGGCACTCGCCGGGGCGGTGCTGGTCGGAACCTCGCTGCTAGGTGCCGTCGGTTGCGCGTCGCCGTCGGCCACCGAACCGGCCGCCGGGGCAGCCGGCACCGGCTCGGAGTGGGCGGTGGCGTGGGCGACGTCGGCTCAACGACCGGTGGCCGGCAACGACGACCTCGGGCCGAACTGGTCGCAGCAGGGCTTCGCCGACCAGACGCTTCGCCAGGTGGTCCGGGTCAGCACCGGCGGTTCCCAGGTCAGGATCAGGTTGTCCAACGTCTACGGCAGTTCGCCGTTGCGGGTGGCGGGTGCGACGGTCGGCTTGCCGGGCACGGCCAATCCGGCCCGGCCCGGCCTGGCTAATGGCGCAAACGCCCAGGTGTGGCCCGACACCATGCGAACGCTCACCTTCGCCGGTGCTCCGGCCACGGTGATCCCGGCAGGTCAGGAACTGGTAAGCGATCCGGTTCCGCTGCCGACCACGCCGCTGGAGAAGCTGGCGGTGACTTTGCGGTTCACCGATCCCACCGGCCCGGCGACCTTCCACCGGATGGGGTTGGTCGCGTCTTACCGCGCCGTCGGAGACCACCTCCAGGACAGTGGCGGTGATGCCTACACCGAGTCCACTGAGTCCACCTACTACCTCACCGCGGTCGAGACCTCCGACCCCGCCCTGCCGCAGCGGAACACGGTGGTCGCCTTTGGCGACTCCGCCACCGACGGGGTCGGCTCGACCTCCGGCGCCAACAGCAGGTATCCAGACATCCTGGCCGAGCGTCTTGCCGAAGCACATCGCCCGACCGCAGTGGCCAACGCCGGGATCGCCGGTAACCGGCTGCTGTCCGACTCACCTTGTTACGGGGAAGCCGCTCTCACCCGGTTCCAGCGGGACGTGCTGTCCCGGCCGGGCGTTCGAACCGTCGTCATCGAGTTGGGCGGCAACGATCTGTTGGGCGGTTACCTCACCAGCCCGGAGCCTTGTTTCCCCCCGGACGGCCAGATTTCCGCGCAACGGATGATCGAGGGCTACCGGGAGCTCATCCGGGCTGCGCACGCCCGCGGCGTCAAGGCGGTCGGCGCAACCATCATTCCGTTGCGGGGCTTCCCGATGCCTTACGACCAGGACGCGGCCGACGAGGTTCGCGCCGAGGTCAACCAATGGATTCGGACCGGCGGCGAGTTCGATTCGGTCATCGACTTCGACCGGGTGATGGCCGACCCCGCACGCCAAGGGCTGCCCCGGCCCGGTTACGTCTACGACGACCGCCTGCATCCGACCGACACCGGGTACCACGCGATCACGAACAGCATCGACCTCGACCAGCTCTGAGGTTGAGCTTGGGTTCCAGCACGAAATCTTCCGCCGTGATCTGCCGGATGCTCATGCGGCCCGAGGCGATCTCCTGGGCCGAGGCCGTCTTGAGTTGAGCGATCGCCTTGCGGAACGGTCGATCGCGAGGATGTGCCCCGAAGTCAACCGCGCCGCCACGGCGCGCGGGACGCGCCAAGCCGCCCCGCGGGGAGGCTCATTGGCCAGCCGTTCCCCACGATCCTGGCTCTCCATGCACCCGCGATGCCCGTTCGGGCAGTGGGTCCGGGGGTGGATGATCGTTTTTCCGACTGCTGACAACCGCCGTGGTCCCGGCACGTCTGTTTGATCGAAGAGTCGGAGAACAACCCGGTTGCAGGAGAGACAGATGCGCAAGATCAGTCGTATGGCCGTTCTGATTCCCGGTGGGTTGCTGGCCGCGGCGGTGTTCGTGAGCGGGTGCACGTCCCTGGCCGGGCAGTCGGCATCGACCCCGCCCGGACCGGCGGCAGGCGTCGCGAGTGCCGGGGGTACGGCCAGTTCGGAGACGGGCGCCGGGGCAGACGTCATCGCCTCGAACAGGTACACCGTTGACATTGCCGTCGATCTGGAGTTCGCCAAGGACAACGGGGACTGGATGGTCTTCTACGTCGAAGGCAAGTGGGACGACTCCTCCATGGCGGCTCCCCGCCCGGTCAGCGCAGGCGGACCGACTCAGGTGGTCGCGCTCGCTCCGGATGTCGAGTTGCTGAGCCCGTTCGAAGGCGCCACGCCGACCGCCGAGCCCCAGCTCGACTCGGAGGGGCTGGGGGTAGTGCCGATCACCTTGGATGACTTCATCCAGCAGGACAACCAGTCGGCCAAGATCTGGTTCGATGAGAGCGGCCAGGTCATCAAGATCGCCGCGCGGTACCAGCCCTGACCCAGTCCCATCGCAGCGAGTTCGTGCCTCCGAACGGTCCGGCGGACGACGCTCAAGGGCGGTTTCCGGTCAAGAAGCGCACTGAATCTCTTTGGTCGGGCGGACCGGAGAGCCGACGTGAGTGGTCGGCTCGCCGGGTTCGGGCGAGCCGACCGTGCTTGGGCGCCTGGTTCAGCCGGTTTTTTCTGGTTGCCAGATCGTGGTGTGGAGGTCCGTTCCCCGGACCAGTTGGATTCGCCAGGGGGTTATCCGGATCACCGCGTACTCCGGGTCCCCCGGGCCTCCTCGCCAGTAGTGGATCGGGTCGTAGCCCACTCCTCGTGGGCCTCCTTCGACGTACACGTTCCAGGCGTGGCGCTTGGACTCCTCGTCGTCCGCCCAGGCCGAGGTGCTGTCCACGAAGACCGCGTTCTGGCGCGGGTTCCAGTACGAGTACGTCGTGTGCGGGTTGTTGGCGAGGTGCGCCGTTTTGATCGGCGTCTTGTAGGCCGCGAGCCAGCCGACCGGCCGTCCGTCGACGACTTCCCAGACCGGGAGCAGGACCCTGGCCCGGGGGCGGTGCCGGCTGTCGACGGTGATCATCGTGGCGTACTTGATGTCGCGGAGGTAGCTGTTGAACGTGTCCTGGACGTCCGCGAAGTCGGTTGTCCTGGTGGTCATGCCGGGCTCCTGTGCGGTCAGTGCGTGGTGAGGATCTTGGCGTCGTCCGGCTCGACAGCCGGGCTCTTGCGGGATCGCAGCCCGAACGCGCTGATGAGGCCGGCGATCAGCGCGGCGGCGAGGGGAACGACGAGGGCCGCGTGGTAGCCGTCGAGCATCGCGGCCGGGGTTTCGGAGGCCGTGGCGGCGATGTTGACGGCCGTGACCGTGGACAGCCCGAGCGCGGCACCGAACTGGAACGACGTGTAGAGGAGCCCGCCCGCCAGACCTTGGTCGGCCTCGTTGATCCCGTCGGTGGCGACGATGGTGAGCGGGCCGTACACCAGCGAGAACGCGAGGCTCAGCAGGATCAGGCTCGGGAGCATCATCAGGTACGCCCAGTCCGCGCCGACCGGCAGGAACAGCGCGTACGCCAGCGCGGCGAGCAGCAGCCCGCCGAAGGTCACCCGGGCATTGCCGAACCGGTTGACCAGCTTGGGGGTGAGCGTGGGCGAGAGGACGGCGTCGAGGCCGATGACGATCATCGCGAAGCTGGTCTGCAGCGTCGACCAGCCGCGCAGTTCCTGCAGGTACAGCACCACGAGGAACTGGAATCCGAAGAACGCGCCGACGAAGAGCACCCCGATGGCGTTGGCGCGGACCACCGCCCAGGAGCGGAAGATGCCCAGCCGGACGAGTGGCGCGGCGACTCGGCGTTCGATGGCGATGAAGGCGGCGAGGAAGGCCAGCCCCGCGGCGAACGTGCCCAGCGTCCAGCTGATTCCGGTGTGCGTGGCGCGTTCGACGCCGAGCACGAGCAGCACGATGGCGGCGGTGATGGTGATGCCGCCGGCCAGGTCGATGCGCTGGCCGGTCCGTTCGGGGCGCGGTGACTTGGGCACCAGGGCGAGCGCGGCGACCAGGATGAGCAACGACATCGCGACCGGTGCGAAGAACACCCACCGCCAGTGGACGGAGGTGAGCAGGCCGCCGACGACCAGGCCGATCGAGAAGCCACCGGCCGCCGTGCCGGAGTAGATCAGCAGGGCCTTGTTGCGCTGCGGGCCTTCTTCGAAGCTGGTGGTGATGATGGACAGCCCGGCCGGGGTCATGAAGGCGGCGGCGACGCCGGTGACGAATCGGGCGACGATCAGCATCCAGCCTTCGGAGGCGAGCCCGCCCAGGCCGGAGAAGAGCAGGAAGACGGCCAGCCAGAAGACGAACATCCGGCGGCGTCCGAAGAGGTCGGCGGCCCGGCCGCCGACCAGCATGAACCCGCCGTAGCCGAGGACGTAGGCGCTCATCACCCACTGCAGTTCGCCGGTGGACATACCGAGTTCGGCCCTGATGGCGGGGAGGGCCACGTTGAGCATCGCCACGTCGATGCCTTCCAGGAAGATCGCTCCGCACATGGCGAAGAGCACTCCCCAGTCGCGCGCACGCATCTGAATTCCTCGTTCTCGTTGGAAAAAACCTCGTACCAACACGATCTGCCGAGGCGTGCGGGCGAACAACGGCGAAGATCTCGACATTCGTTCAGCCAGGCTTACCGGTCTCCCGCCGGGGACATCGCTTCCTCAAGTTCCTGGCATGCGGCGGCGAGCCTCACGCACCGACAACCTCCGCTTCGACGACGCCGGCCGGCTCTGGGCCGCAGCCATGGACGGCGGCGTGCACTGCTACGACCCGGACGGCACGCTCCTCGGCCGCATCCTGGTCCCCGACGTCGTCGCCAACATCCGCTCCGCAGGTCTCCCCAGGTCGTCCGCAATTTCCATTGAAATCGAAGGTTCGATTTCAATGGGGTCTTTCCAACCTCGTTTTGCGTGGCGGTGCGGGTAGCGG
>NZ_JBSGJZ010000059.1:0-46955 GCF_053605825.1 Saccharopolyspora sp. NPDC003752
TGCTCGGGATACTTCGATGAACCTGACACAGGGACATCCTTGCTCAGGCAACTTGCCTGGGATCAGGGTGTCCGGCTTACAGGGGCAACCTCAGTCCAGGCATGAACGTGTGGGACGAGCCTCGCCAGGTGGTCAAGGCTCGTCCCACGACTGAGAATCTCCAGTTCTCGTACACCTTTCCAAGTTTCACGTGCCTGTAGTGTGTGGTGCTTCTGCCCAGTTTTCCTACGAGGAGGGCGGGGTCAGGCCAAGACAGGCAGCGACCCTGCCGTGCACCCAGCCGGTGACTCCGGTGGTGTCGTCGGTCAGGTTGACCCACTCAGGAGTCGTGGGTGCCCCGCCGACGAACTGGTGCACACGGTAGGCGTGGGCCTTGTAGTAGACGCCGTCTACGGGTGACTTCAGATCCGCGGCACGGTGGATGCGGGCACCATCCTGAATGGACAACGCGGTGCCGGGCGGGCAGGCGCCTTCCGCGTGGGCTGTGCCGGTGAGTCCCACCATCAGGATTCCCGCTGCAGCTGCCAGATTCACCGCAGCACTGTACGCTTTTCGCATGACACGTTCCTCTCGTTGACATGCCTGTGATCAGAAATTCGTTAATACAGAGAAGAAATTTTGCTGGCCGGGATGCCTTGAAGGCGTCACAGTGGGCAGGATTCGCTGATAGCGAGGGATTCAGCGGTGCGTCACAGCACGTGCTGGTGTGGGAGTCCTTGGCGCGGCTCTTCCCAGTGCGGCAGTCCGCATGACCCGGCGATGCAGTCGTCGGGGGTGGCTTCGGCTGCAAGTGCTGTTCCGACGGTAGACAGCGCGGCCAGGGATACGGCGATAAACGCGGCTCGCACCCTGTTCGCGGCCGCCTTGTGACGACGCTGTTTTTCTTCGTTCATTTCGTTTTCCCTTTCTCTTTTTGGGCGCAGTTCTCCCGGGCGAGAATTCGCCCTGGGCAGGCATGTGTTGGACGGGGCCGGCGATGGCTAGTTGGTGATGCGGAGGACGGCCGCGGTCCAGGTCGTGCCGACGCCGATGCCCAGCAGGGCGATGTGATCCCCTGCAGCGACGAGGCGTCGGGTGAGGAGGTGGTGGAGGTCGACGATGTGATCGCAGGCGCCCATGTGGCCGTAGCGGCGGGCGAGGAAGGTGCTGCTGCGTTCTTCGGGGATCCCGAGCGGCGCGAGGCAGTGCCGGTGGGTCAGCGGGGCTCCGTAGTGCGGGCAGAGCAGGAAGCGGAGGTCGTCGAGTTCGAGTTCGGCGTCATACAGCGCTTGCTTGACGACGGTGCTGACGGCGGCGGCGTTGAGGGTTTCGAGGCTGCCGGGTCCGTCGTGGGTGGCCAGCCAGTGTGCTTTTCGCTGGCGTAGCTGGATCGGTGGCCTGTAGGTATTTCCGTTGTACCAACGGGTGTTTCCGCGGTGGAGGCCTTCCAGCTGCGGTTGCGCACAGGAGGCGGTGGAGATCAGCTCGGCCATGGCATCGTCCCCGGAGTCGCGTTGAAGGAGGACTGCGGCTCCGGCGTCGCCGTAGGTGATGCCGGGATCGGTTTGCCACCGGTCGAACAGCGGCGTGTGGAAGGTGTCGCCGGCGGTAAACAGCGCTGCCTGGCCGGGTTGGCCTGTGAGGACGTTGGTGGCTAGTTCGATGCCGGCAACCATGCTGTTGGACATGCCGTTGACCGCAAGAGTCATGGTGGTGTTGAGTCCGAGCTGGTCGGCGACGAAGCAGTGGGGCGACCAGAAGTCGAGGCCTGGGTCGTGGATCGTGGAGTGCAGGTGCAAGTCCAGGCGGCGGTGGAAACCGTGGAGGGCTTGGCGTCCGGCGCGTATCGCGAGCTCCGGCCCGGTGCACTCTGGTGCGATGGCGAGGGAGTCCTGGCGGTTCCGCTGCGCCTGCTTCGCGCTGTAGTGGCCGGCGTGGATGGCGTCGGTGGCGGGCATGAGGTCGCCGGTGACGGCTCCGATGCCGTTGATCGTGATTCCGTGGTGTCGCATGCCGATCACCTCGCCGGGTGCGTCGCATTGGAGAGGCGTCCGGTGAACCAGACTTCGCGGAATCCGTCGGCGCCGATCGAGCAGTCTCGGCTGAGCGTGTGGAAGACCGGGTCGAGGGCGCGGTTGACGAAACCCAGGAAGACAGGCTTGGCGGCGTCGGTGACCGCCGACAGGTGGCCCCAGTCCTCGCCGTCTTGCCACCGCAAGATAAAGAGCGTTCGGGCTCTGCTGGTTTGTCGTACGGTTCGCATAATGGATCACTCCATTCCCGCGCGTGGCGCGGCAGGACGAAAGAGAAACGGGAGCCCATTCGGAAAGCCGCCATCTCGGTGGAGAGGGTTCCTCGTTGTGGGTTTCGCCACGGTGACACGGGCACGGTTCCGGTGTCAGATTTTGG
Organism: Saccharopolyspora sp. NPDC003752; assembly: GCF_053605825.1. Taxonomy (NCBI): domain Bacteria; kingdom Bacillati; phylum Actinomycetota; class Actinomycetes; order Pseudonocardiales; family Pseudonocardiaceae; genus Saccharopolyspora; species Saccharopolyspora sp. NPDC003752. The sequence continues at coordinate 2,389 of NZ_JBSGJZ010000059.1, forward strand.
CCCCGCCCACCGGACAGATACACCCATCTGAGCGAGTCGGACGCCCAATATCACTGGATCTTCAAGCATCGAAAACCCTTGGCACGGAATCTTTTCGCGACGTGGACGCCGACTCCAAGGGGCTGTTGCGACCAGGCATCAGGAGAAGATGGTTGTTCTACCTGAGGCTTCACTCGAACGGGCGCATACACCACTTCACACTGGCCAAAAACTGACACGAGGCGCGGTCGGATGCCACGCTCGATCTCCCCGGATCCACTGCGACAAATCCGGCTTCCTCTGGCTTCTTCGCAGCCTGTCCCCGTTTCGGAGGTGAAATTGTGGTGCTGGCACATTCTTCCCTGCCTCACATCTACGGCGGGCGTTGTTCACGCACCGACACTTGCCTGCTCTGTGCCCGTGGTCGCTGTTGTTGTCCTCACGGGCATCGCGGTCGGCCCGTTCGTGGCGTGGGCGGTACGGCCGTGGGTGGCGTGGTCAACAGGCCCCTGGCCGGTGGCTGGGTTCAGCGCTGCCGGCGGCGCTGTCTCGCTCGCCGTGGGGTGCCGCTTCGCCACCGATCCCGTTCTCGCCGCCTGGTGGTGGTGGGCGATCTGCAGCATGGCGCTGGCCTGGATCGACATGGCCTGTCACCGATTGCCCCGCCCGTGGGTGATCACTTTGGCCGCGGGCGGCCTGGTCGTGTTCACCGACCACGCGATCACGGTGTCCTCGCCGACGGCGCTGCTGCGATCGCTCTGTGCCGGTGTGCTGGTCCTGACCGTCGGTTCGCTCGCGTACTGGATCGCACCGACTGGGCTGGGTTACGGCGATATCACGTTGCTCGCCGCGATCTCGGTGTACACCGGGTGGATCGGGTGGCGCACTGTGCTGGTGGGCATCGCCGCGTCGCTGCTGGTGCTCGGCGGGCTCGCCGGCCTGGCATGGGCGACCACGCTGCGATCCGGGACCGAACGCATCGCTGCCGGCCCCAGCCTGATCCTCGGCGGCTGGATCACCGTCCTCATTCACACCTTCTGAGAGGCAATCACACATGCTCTCGACACGTGTTGTGCCCGTAGCCGCGCGCACCGTGCTGTGCCCGGTCGGGTTCATCGTGGTCGGCTGCGCGACAATACCGCCGGCCACAATGCCTGCTGACCCGAGCATCGTTGCGCCTCCGGGCCTGCCCTCTGACGAACACGCTGTGGTTGAGCGCGCGTATCGCGATTTCTGGCGGATCACCTGGAACTCTACGACCGAGCGCGATGCGGCGTGGGACGCCGAGGTGCGCCGTGTGGCCGGGCAGGAGCTGGCGGACCAGATCACCTCGCGCGCTCGCGAGCAACTGACTGACGGGATTCGGCTGTATGGCGCTGTCGTGGCCCGTGTTTCGTGGGTGCAGATCACTGGGGATCAAGCGAGCGTGCAGGACTGTCAGGATGCGAGCCGGGCGGGTCAGGCCGACCTCGCGTCCGGGAAGCCGAAGAACGTTGGCATTGCTCGCAATCTCGTTCACGCCACGTTGACGAAAGGGCCTGATGCGATCTGGCGAGTCGATCGCATCGAGTTCCCGGGAGGTGAATGCTGATGCGCTCCACAGTCCGCGGCCCGTGCATTCTCTCCGGTTTTGTCGTGCTGATGGTCCTAGCCGCCCCCGTGGTACTGGCGCAGGATGGTGATGTCGCCGTGGAGTCCGGCGACATTGGTGGCTGGTACGGCCCACCTTCGATCGGGCTCTCCGCTACCGCCCCAGGACGGCCGGGACGGCCGGCAAGGTCGAAACCCGGGGGTGCCGGCACGCGTCCGACTGGGCCCTCGTCGCCGGCGCCGGTGCCGTTGTGCCCGATCGTGATGTGTGACGTCCCGGGGCAATCACAGGATCCGGCGTTCATGCTCAATTCCCAACCCTTGTCGACCTGGTGCTTCGGGCCCTTGGAAGACGGGTACTGCCCACGGCCGAACGCCACACCTTCGACGCCGAACCCGGTGGGCGCTGCGGCTCCGCCGGATCCCGCGGTTCTTGCTCAGCAGGCGGCCCGGCGGCTACAGCTGCCGTTGCCGACTCCGCGGCACTCCCCGGATCTGCGGTTACCGGATGGCCGTCCGGCAACGGTCGTCGGTGAGCACACCTGGTTCTGGACTGCTCCAGAAGATTGGCGTCCGCAGACAGAACGCGTGCAGGCCGGCGAAGTGTGGGCGGAGGTCACCGCGGTGCCCATTCGGTTGTCGATGACGCCCGGCCTGGGCCAGCCGGTCGCATCCTGCGCGGGGCCTGGGACACCGTATGACCGGTCGTTCGGCCTGCATGCGGCCTCGCCGGACTGCGATGTGGTGTACGAGCGGCCATCGGCCGATCAGCCTGGTGCGCTGGTGACGGCGGAGTGGTCGATCACGTGGCGGGTCACGTGGCAGGGCTGGACCGGCAGCGCACCCACCGGGGGTGAGCTCGAGCCGATGACTTCGCGGACGCCAGCGAGGTTCGCGGTGGCCGAGGCCCAAGCACTCCGCATCCGTTAAGCAACAGACCTTCTTGCCGTTTCCCTTTCGTAGTTCGTGTATTCACGTGTGGGGAGAAGTCTATGTCCAGTACCGGAATCTTCGCGGTCACCAAGCCCGATTCGAGCGACGCCAAGGATGGGAGCACTGTGGTGCGTGGTCCCCGGGTTCCTCGGCAGCGGCGGTGGTGGCTGCTCGGCGCATCGCTCGGTGTGATCCTCGTGTCGGTCGCGGGAACGGTCGGAGTGGTATCGGTGGCGTGGGAGCGCGAGCCGATGTTGCAACTCGTTCGTGACGTCGCTTGGGGTCAACCCATCAGAGATGCTGATGTGACCACTGTGGACCTTGATCCTGGTGCGCGGCGATTCGTGGTGGCGGATGCCGACCGTGGCCGCGTGGTGGGGCAGATCGCCGCCGCCAACTTGCGAGCCGGGCAACTCCTGGCCCTCAGCGATGTCACCACTCAAGCCGTGCCCGCGAGTGGACAGCAGGTGATCGGCATTCGCCTGCTCCCGGGCCGGTACCCGGCACGCGGACTGACCCCCAACGACCCTGTCGAGGTCGTGGGCCTGTCGAGCTCTGGCGCGGCAGAGACGGTGACGGGCGGGGCACGGTTCCGGGCTCGCGTGGTGCAGGCATCGCTGCCGGACTCCGAGGGTGCGGTCCTGGTCGATCTGCTCATCGACACCTCGGCCGCCGATCAGGCCGATGCCGCTGCCGCTGGCGGCGCACTCGTCAAACTGCTTGGCCCCACCAGCTGAAACCGATGATGGGTTTTTGCTTCTGTCTAAAGGAGTTTGTGATGGCCTTCATCACGATGCTGTCCGCGAAATGTTCACCCGGGATCACCACCGCGGTAGCGGCGCTGGCCATGGTCTGGCCGAACCGGCTCCTGGTGGTCGACGCTGATCCCGCTGGGGGTGATCTGCTGCCGGGATGGGGCGGCCAGTGGCTGGTCGACGGGCGCCTGTCCACTGAGCGCGGGGTGGTCAGCTTCGCCGCTGCCACCCGCCACCTGGACTCCGTGCCCTCGGAAGGGCTGGCGGGGCATGTGCAGGGGATTCCTGGTCACGATCACGTGCGGTTGCTGGCGGGGGTGACGAGCCGGACTCAGGCGGGAGCGATGGGGGACGACGGCTGGCGCCGACTTGCCAGCGCCACCCGAGATCTCGCGCGTGAAGGACCCGACGTCCTCATCGACGCCGGCCGGTGGACACCCGAAGCGCCCTGGCCGCTGATCGCCGAAGCCGACCTGGTCCTGGTGGGAATGCGTCCCAGCCTCCGGCACATCTCGGCCGCACTGCTCTTGATCAGCACGTTGCGCGAGCTGATACCGATCACCCGGCTCGGAGCGTTGGTGTCGGCCACCACGAGCCGCGCAGCCGACCGTGTCGCCCGTGCCGTGGGGATCCCCGTCGGTGTGGAGCTTCCCGACGACCCGGCAGCTGCCCGGTTCTTCTCCGACGGGGCAGGCAGCCACCCACCCCGCCGCTCGGCCCTCGTGCGCACCAGCCGGAAGGCCGCGCTCCGGCTGCACCGCAGCCTCACCCCACCCCCACCCACTCCGCCAGCCACACCGACGGTGGCCGACGGCGTACTGAAGGCAGGTGCGGCATGACCACCGAGATCAACGGCAACCCCCGCCTGCAGCTCTCGCGCGAGACCTGGGGATGGATACCGGACAACGCCACCGTGCAAGCGCTGCGGGAGAAAGTCGCCGTCCGCCTGCGAAACAGCACCACCGACGAGCGGGCCGCGGTGGTGGCCGCGGAGATCACCACGTGGGCACACGAGCGGGCCAGCAGGGGCGATCCGCCGTTGTCGGTTGCCGAGGAGCAGCGGCTCGCCGACGCGGTGCTGGCCGCGGTGTTCGGCCTGGGCCAGCTCCAGCCGCTGCTGGAACTGGAGGACGTGGAGAACATCCACATCCACGGCCACGACCACGTCTGGCTGGAGCTAGCCAACGGCCACCTACAACGCTGGCCCTACCCGGTCGCCGACTCCGACACCGAGCTACTGGAACAGCTAGAGGCGATATGCGCGCGGCTCGGACAGACCTCCCGCGAATTCAGCCCAGCACAGCCCATCGTGAACCTGCGACTACCAGCAGGTGGCCCCTTGGGAGCGAGATTGGCGGCGGTACGGGAAGTCACAGACCGGCCCCGCATCGCCATACGCCGCCACCGCCTCACCCACACCACCCTCACCGACCTACGCCGCCACGGCACCCTCGACCCCGGCCTCGAGAACTTCCTCGCCGTCGCGGTAGCCGCAGGCGTGAACCTGCTCGTGACCGGCGGCCCGTTCGCCGGCAAAACCACGCTGTTGCGGGCACTGTGCGCCGAAATCCCGACCCACGAGCACATCGTGACCGTCGAGGACGATTACGAGCTCGGGCTGCATCTCGACGGCGAGCGCGTGGTGACCCCGCTGGAGGCGCGCACCGCCAACGCCGAAGGCGTGGGGGAAATCAGCCTGGACGATCTGCTCAAACAAACCCTCCGGCACTCGCCATCCCGGGTCATCGTCGGCGAGGTACGCGGTGGGGAGATCACTGCGCTGCTGCGGGCGCTGGGTAACGGCGCCGCGGGCGGCATGGGCACCCTGCACGCGACATCGGCCCGCGCGGTCCCGGACCGCATCGCCGCGCTGGGGCAACTCGCGATGCCGCCGCTGTCCGTGGAGGCCGCGCACCGGTGGACGGCCTCCGCCCTGGACCTCATCGTTCACCTCGCCCGCCGGGATCACTCTGAGCGCCGGGAACGGTTCGTGACCGAGATCGTCGAAGTCGGCCCCGTCGGCGACGCAGCCATCCCGGACCTCACCACGCTCTTCGGGCCCCGCCCCGGTGACGGCCGCGCCGTCCCGACATGCCCTCCCAGCCCGAACCTGATGGCCCGTCTGCACGCCCACGGCCTGGACCGCGCCCTCTTCAACCAGCCGGACGGCCAATGGAACAACACCCTCGATCAGAGGAGTGAGCAGACATGATCGCCATTACCACTGTCCTAAATGGAGTGTTGTTCGGAACTGGGGTGCTGCTCGGCGTCTTCGCTCTTGTGCCCTCGTCTCCGATGCCCTCCCGCGAGGAGACAGCGCACGAACGGCACGCTGCGGTGACGCCGTGGATGCTCCGGTGGTGGCGGCGCGGTGTGCTCGCCGTGCTGGTGGCGGCGGTGGTGTGGTGGGTGACCGGGTTGCCGGTGGCCGCCGCAGCGGCCATCGCAGCTGTTGTGGGCCTGCCCGTCGTGCTGGCTTCACGCGGCGCGCGGGAGACCGTCGTGCTGCAGGAAGCCCTGGCGGTGTGGACGCGGCGGGTCGGGGACCTCCTGGCCTCGGGCGCCGGAGGCTTGCACCACGCCGTCGCGCGCTCCGCCGACACCGCCCCCGAGCCCCTAACAGCACCGGTTCGGCGTTTGGCTGACCGGCTGCAGGCCGACAGTCCGGAGACGGCGCTGCGGGCGTTCGCCGCGGAGTTCGGTGATCCGGCGGTGGATGAGGTCGTGCTGGCGCTGCTGTTGCGCCTGCGGACCGGTGGGCGTGGTCTGGTGGAGATCCTGCACGCCCAAGCCGCCGCGCTGCGCGCCCGCGCCGCCGCGACCCGCGAGGTCGAGGCCGACCGCGCCAAACCCCGCACAACCGTGCGCACCCTCGTCGCGATCACGGCGGTCATGGTCGTCGGGCTGGTGCTCTTCGCCCGCGAATTCCTCTCCCCCTTCAGCACCTGGACCGGGCAAGGAGTTCTGGCTGTCGTGGCAGGCATTTTCGCTGTGTCGCTGTGGCGAATGCACCAGCTCTCCACGATGCCCTCCAGGCCCCGCTACCTCAACGACGGGCAACCATCATGAACACCGCACTCATACTGGCCGCTGGGATGGGCATCGTGCTCGGAATCGGCCTCGTCCTCGGAATGCGCGCGATCGCAGGGCCCGCGCCGATGGACGTGTCCGCCGCGCTCAGCCACCTCGCCACCCGGACCACCACCTCCACACCCGCGACCGGGTGGCGGGCATGGCGGACACGCTTGGTGACCTACGCCACCGACCGCGCCAACCACGCCCGGCACCCCCGGCTGGGCATCCCCACCCACGACCTCGGCCTTCTCGAACGCACCCCCACCGACTACATGGCCACGCGGCTGCGGTGGGCTGTGAGCAGCCTTGCCGTCGCCACGCTGCTCGCCGTGTCGCTAGCGGTCGTGGGCGTGCCGGTCGGGGTATCGGTGGGGCTGGTGGCTGCCGGTGGACTGGTGGGTGCGGTGGTGCCGGTCTCGCGCCTCCGCGACCGGGCCGCGGTGGCGCGGGAGGACGCGCGGCGGGCTCTGGCGGTCTACTTGGACCTCGTGGCTCAGCAGCGCACTGCCGGTCACGCGCCTGGTCCGGCGTTGCGCGAGGCCGCCGCAGTCGGTGACCACTGGCTGCTGACCCGGCTACATCGCACCCTCATCCACGCCGAGCACAGTGGACACTCACCGTGGGACGCGCTCCGCACTCTTGGCACCGCGATCCGGCTCCCTGAGTTGGTGGCGGTGGCGGACCTGGCGGCGACCGCCGCGGACGGGGCGGCGATCTACACCAGCCTGACCACCCACGCCGCCAGCCTTCGCACCGCCGCGATCAGCACCGACAAGGCAGAGGCCAACACCCGCACCGAACGCCTCACCCTGCCGGTCACCCTGCTCATGCTCGGAATCCTCCTGCTCGTCCTCTACCCAGCCGTCACCCGACTCCTCGGCTAACCACCGCAAACCCAGTCCCATCGAATTCGAAAGAGGTCATCATGTCTGTCCTTCGTCTCCTCCACCGGAACGCCACGACCGCACTACTGCTTCTGTCGGCCTGGATCACGCTCGCCAGCCAGAACGCCCAGCAGCGTTGGGGCCACGCCCGCTTCGACGACACCGGATCGGAGAGCACCGAGAAAGCCGTGCTCACCGCGATCGGACTGGCAGCCGCACTCGGACTCGGCGCCGCCATCACCGCAGTCGTCCAGAAATACCAAGGCCAAATCCACTAACCCACAAAGGGAGGCGCCAGCGATGAAAACCCCGATGCGCCACACACATCCCCGCCAGGAACCTGAAGCCCGGGATGCTGGGTCGGTGGCGGTGGAGCTGGCCGTGCTCGCGCCGCTGGCGCTGATCCTGCTCGTCACGGTCCTGCAGGCCGGTCTGTGGTGGCACACCCGAACCCTCTGCCACTCGGCCGCCCAACACGGCGTGCAGGCCGCCCGCACACTCACCGGCACCACCAGTGACGCCCACACCGCCGCCACCAGCTTCCTCAACCGAGCCGGCGGCCTCGTGGAAGATCCGGTCGTCACCGCCACCGCCGACGCCCGCCAGGTCCGCGTGCAGGTCACGGCCACCGCACCGCAGGTCCTGCCCATCCCAGGGCTCGAGCGCATCGAGCAGGAAGCCCGCGCAGCCAAAGAACGCTTCACCACCCCCGGAGAACTGCCATGAGCCGCCGATTCTCCGATGCGGGCTCGGCCAGCGTGGAGCTGGCGATCCTGACACCGATGCTGCTCATGCTGGTCGTGCTGGTCATCGCCGGCGGGCGCACCGTGACCGCCGACCTCGCCGTGGAACACGCCGCCACCACCGCCGCCCGGGCCGCCAGCCTGGCCCGCACCCCCACCGCAGCCCACTCCACCGCAACCAATGCGGGAACCCGCGCCCTCGCCGAGCAGAACCTCACCTGCACCGGCCTCCAGGTCACCGCGGACACCAGTAGTTTCGGCCACCCCGGAGCCCCGGGGACCGTCACGGTGACCCTGCATTGCGCGGTGTCGCTGGCCGACCTCACCGGCATCCCCGGTCTACCGGCCAGCATCCCGCTGCACGCGGTGTTCACCAGCCCTGTCGACCCATACCGGAGCCGAACATGACACTCCACATCAGACACTCCAAGGACGAGGGATCGGTCAGCGTGCTGGTCGCGGTCCTGGTGCCCTGCCTGCTGCTGGTGTTCACGCTCCTCATCGACGGCGCCGACCGGCTCCGGGTTACGGCGCGCGCGGATGCCGTCGCAGCCGAAGCCGCCCGCGCCGCGCTCACCGCCCTCAACACCCGCGGCACCACCCTCACTCTCGACGCCCACTCCACCACCGCGGCCGCGCGGCGATACCTCGCCGCCACCAACCACACCGGCACAGTCACCCTGGATGGCGCCACGGCCGTGCGCGTCACGGTCACCTTTTCCGAGCCCGCGAAGATCGGGCTGCTGTGGTCCAGCCACACCGTTACCGGCCACGCGACTGCCGCGCTCGCCACCGGACCCCACCTCCCGGGCAGGCTGCCATGAGCCGGGTTCGGATCATTCTCGCTGGGCTCGGGATCCTCGCTTTGCTGGCCGGAATGCCGGTAATCCTGACCATCACCGGCCGCCTCGTCACCATTCCCGACCTGCCCTGGCCGAAGCTGGACACCTCGTACTGGGCGCCGCCGATCCGCGACCAACTCACGGTCTGGGCCGAGCACACCTGGCACACCCTGCGGCTTGATCTCCGCGCCGACGGTGCGCTCCTGCTCGTCATCCTCACCACCGGGTGGAGCACCTGGTCGTGCCTGATGTGGTGGACCCTCAGCGACCTCATACTCCTTGTCCGCTACGGAACTCGCGCCCTGCGCGAACGCCTTCCATCCTCCGGGCCCCGCGGGTGGATCGCCGCTGTGCTCGCGAGCACGGTGATCTCCCTGAGCGGGCCGTCCGCCTCCGCGGCACCCGCGGCCGATCGGGCCGCGGTCACCGCACCGCATCATCCCTCCAGTGGTGTCCTGCCCGCTCCCAGCAGCGACACCACAACGCTGGGTTCGGGCGGCTACGCCGACCCCACCCCGCCGCCCGAACCCAGCACCCCCACCCACATCGACGACAGTCACCGCCCGGACTGCCCCCGCTACCGCGTCGCCCGCGGCGACACCCTCTGGGACCTCGCGCAACGCCACCTCGCCAACCCCCAACGCTGGAGGGAAATCCGTGACCTCAACGCCGACCGCATCGGCGACTCCCGCCACCTCCAGCCAGGCTGGATCCTCCTGCTACCACCCGATGCCACCCAAGTGCCCACCCCGCCGGCCATCCCCGAGGATGCGCAGTGGGTCACGGCCGAACCCGGCGACACCCTGACCACCATCGCCGAACACCACCTCGGCAACGCCGATCGATGGGACGAGATCTTCCGGCTCAACGCCCACCACCCACAACCAGACGGACGAGTCCTACGCGACCCCGACCTGATCTTCCCCGGCTGGTCTCTCGCGCTCCCGCTGGCAGAGCACAGCGCTCACGCACCGGTGGCGCATCCGGCCACGCCCCTACCCGTTGAGCCGACGGCATCACCAGAACCCCTGCCAGCACCGGATCACGCTGAACCCGAAGCGAGTCCGGGCTTAGCGGAAGACCCGTCAGGTTCCAACTCCGATGCCGCAGATCGTGAGCGGGGGCCGGTTGTGTTGCCCTCGGGTGCAGTGGTGAGCCTGTCGCTGGCTGCCGCAGTGGCCACCGTGCTCACCCTCGCCCGGCGCCGTCGCCGCCACCACCGACGCCCCGGCAGCGCCCCGCAAGCCTCCGCAGCGCGTCCCCGTACCGCCGCGGAACCGGTGAGGTTGCTGGATCACGCCGCGCGCCACCACGCCCCCGACGAGACAGCCGCGAGCGCATGCGGTGAGGAGTTCGCGCCCCGCCGAGCCTGGCCCCCACCCGCGCCGGTGCTCATCGCCCACACCGACACCGGCGAACAGCATCTGGGCCTGGCTAGTGTCGCCGGGCTCGGGCTCACCGGCCCTGGCGCCCCGGCCGCCGCACGGGCAATCCTGACCGCTGTCGTTGCCGGCGACACCCTCCACCCAGGACAGATCCACCTCGTCGGCCCCGACATCCTCACCACACTCACCCACGACCCCGACCAGCCCACCGATACAGACACCACGGCAGCAACGGTTCTCGGTGAAGTAGCGGGGGTGACCGCTACCGACAACGAACACGACGCACTGGCAGGTCTGGAAGCCGAACTGGCCCGCCGTACCCGTCTGCTGGATGACCACGATCTCCACCCCGACCGTGCTGAGGATCCCGAGACAGCCACGGACATCGCCGCCCGCACCGCGGCCCGCTTCCACGCCTACCAGGACCAGGACCCCGCGGAGGCGGTTCCCACGCTGCTGGTCTGTGCCCGGCCGACTCCCGCGACCCGGGCCCGGTGGGCCGCCGTCTGCGAGCTTGGCCGCAGCCTCGGCATCCACGCCCTCCAACTCACCAACGCCTGGACCCCCACACTCGACATCGCCGATGACGGCACCATCAACCACACCCACGGACCCGGCATCGCCCTCCCACAAGGGGCACGGCTGGACACCCTCCACACCTCCGACGCGACCGAGATCTGGCGGGTCATCGCCGCAGCCCACGACACCACGCCCACCGACGCTGGTCCCGACACCGAATCCGAGACCGGAACCCCTGTCCCTGGGGCTTCCTGCGATGCCGACGATCGCGGCACTCACCAGCGGGACGACGAGCCAGCACGTGGATCTGAGGCAGGTCATGGTGCTGTGGTGCGTGTGCGGCTGCTCGGGGGTATCCGGGTCGAGGCCGCCGGAGGTGAGGTGTCCGGGCTGCGCAGTCTCGCCCGCGAAATCCTGGCGTACCTCGCTGCGCACCCCGCCGGGGCCCGCAGCGACACCCTCGAAGAAGACATCCTCTCCCACGTCCCGCCCGGCAACCGGCGCGCGCAGCTGCACACCGCGATCTCCCACGCTCGCGCGGCCCTGCGCAAAGCCACCGGACTACCCGACCAACGATTCATCACCTCCACCACCGGCGTCTACCGCCTCGACGACACCCTCATCACCCTCGACGTCCGGGAACTCGCCGACGCACTCCAGCAGGCACGCAACACCACCGACAACAGCATCCGCCTACACGCACTGAATACGGTGGCCGAGCTCTGCCGTGCCGGGCCACCGCTGGAAGGCGCGCACTATGCGTGGGCCGAGCCCGTGGCGGAAATGTGGCGCAGCCAAGCACTCGACGCACTCGTCTCCCTCGCCACCACGACCGAACACGACAACCCCGAGCGGGCGCTCGACATCCTGCAACTGGCCACCACCTGGGACCCCTACACCGAGCAGCTCTACCAACACATCATGCGGATACAAACCACCTCCGGGCGCCCCGAAGCAGCCGCAGCCACATTCCGGGCACTGCGAGCACGACTGGCCGACATCGACTGCGAACCCGACCCCACCACCACGAAAATCCTCACCCCACAACCATAAAACCCCGCCATGAACGGGTTCCGCTTTGCCCCGCACCACGGTTCGATGACAACGACCCGCACCACACCGCCGCGGTCATCACGCCACCGCCCGACACGCGCTCGCACCCCAGGAACTCATTCGTTGATGCACACGACGCCACCACACCACGCCGCGAACACCACATCGCCCCTCACACCGACGGGCACATCCCGGCCACGCCGGCATCATCCATTAGGAAGCGACACCGAGGCTTGCACCGTGCGGCAGCGACAGATCGGCGCCGAGAATGCGCCCGCCAAGGGGCCCGTTCACCCCGCCGTCAAGCACCCCATGGGAACCCCGTCGTCCAGGACGGTGTCCCGACGGCCCCCTTACACTTCCCAACACCGCAGGCCACCGCCCCCGACGGCGATCCTTCCGGTGAGCCAGACTGGTTACGATAACCAGTCTGAACCGCCATCCGCACACGAAAAGAATCAATCTCCCCAATCTCCCGGAATTTGCCGAGAAACCGGCACCATGTTCGGCATTAACCTCTCACTGCTTCTCGGCCGGCCACAGCAGCCAGGCCACCCCCAGCCCGCAGCCTGCCTCCTCCCCCGGCACCCCCGGCCGGCCCCGCCCTCGCCGACCGGCCCGTAGTGGGCCGTCACAGGCACGGACGCGGCCGAACCCGCGCCCGCCCGTTCCCCGGGGCCGAATAGCGACACGGAACCGCCAGCGGCAAAATAACGGCCCGAAAAAGATCTGAACAAACCATCGATAAAACATCCGAAATCAGCCGGAAAGAATCTTGGAAATGGCCCCATTTCAACTTGAGCACCCGCCGCCGCAGAGCTATCTTTGAATTGTCATCGGGAACGAAACCCGGAAATAGCCAGGGTTTCCACGAGTGCGAAATCATTTCTTTTTCCACAGAGTGGGGTATTTTCATGAAACCAGTCCCAACCGCCGATATCAGCGGCACCGTCACCAGGCTGAATTTCGACACCGACCCCGACGGGGCCGTGACGGTGGCGTATCTCGAAGACGACGACGGACGAATCACCCGCTACCACATGCGGTTTCCCACCGGAGCCGTCGGCTTCCTACGCCACCAGCTCGATCAGGGAACGCAAGCCACGCAATAGACAAGACATCAACCCGCATCAACATATGTCCACAGTGGACATTCAGGCACCGGAGGCAACCTGCTATGACGTACACGATCAGGACACTTGACGACAGCCCGCACATCTGGAAACAGAGCTACGAGTACGTGGAAATCGCCAAGATCAATGATCGCTACATCGTGCGAGCCACGGTCCGCCGGGACTTCTACGAGCAGCAGAGCTACGCCAAGGCCGAGGTCCTGGCCACCGACGCCATGACCTGGACCCACCTCGTCAACGAACCGACCGACACCTGGTTCGCCGCCACCGCGTCGCCACACGCCAAGGACCTCGACCCGGTCGCGGAACTCGCCCGGATCACCGACGGCCTGACTATGCGCGCCGCCACAATCCTCACCACCTAGCCACCAACAACCAGTCGTGATCAGAACACACAACGCTTTGTCCACTATGGATCAATTGGAGACTGTGATGCGTATCGAGACCGTGGGCGACCTGATCGCCGCGCTCAAGGAGTACGACCCCGATGCCCCTGTTCGGTGGGCCGCTCAACCGGGCTACCCGCTCGAGTACGCCATCGAAAGCGTCACCAACGACGCCGAATGGGACGACACGTCACCGACCGTGTGGCTGAGCGAGGGGCGACAGATCGGCTACCTCCCCGGCAACGCCCGCAACGCCCTGGGGTGGTAACCGGCCAGCCAGCCCACCACAGCCACGACCGGTATTGAAACCTATGGAAACAGGAGAACAAGTCATGCGTCACAGTGCCTTCGCCGGAGCCGACGAGATCCTGACTCGAGCCCTGGGTGTCGCCACTGCCTGCGGGGACCTCGACGACGCCCATCCCGCCGACCTTGTGTTGAAGGTGATCGCGGAGAACGTCGCGCGCCACCAGGCCGAAGCCAAGCACTATGCCGCCAGCATCGCCCGCGACATGCAGTGCGTCGCCGAAGGCGACCCCCACCCGCACAGCCTCGCTTCATGTTCGGATAGCCGGAACTATGACGCGGCCATCGCCAGCATGGACGCCCTCCGCGAGCCCCTCGCAGCCGCCGCCTACGCCTACCAACTGGCCCACCAGAACGGAGATCCGCAATGACCACCGCCCGACCCAACCCAGACCAACGGAGTCCACAATGGACTCTCAGAGAGAGGAGTATGTCTTGATCACGCCGGACACGTCAGCCGCCCCCACGGGACGCATGTACGGGGTGTCGTATGAGGACACCGCCGCGCTGGATCTCGCCCAGCTGGCCGTGTGGCTGATGGCCGAGCTGGTCACTAGCGCCGCCGATCCGGATGCCGGGTTGCCGCCCGAGGCCCGCTACGCCGCCCTGGTCTACCCCGGTGGCCGGTCGATCACCTTCGTGGTGTTCGGGATCGACCCCGCCGACGCGGGCTCGTTCGCCACGGCCCAGGAGATCATGAACCGCGCGATCAAGCCCGTGCTCCACGCGCACAACTGGCACAACCCCGACGACCCCCACGATCACCGTTTCCTGGCCGCAGCGATTGTCCCGAACAACGCCGACCACGAACACGCCCTCCGCGCCCAAGGACACGGACCTGGCACCGTCACCGTCTTCACCGACGAGTGACCCACCGGGCACCTGCCGAAACCCTCGCCGGCTCCCGAGAGCCGAATCGCGGCACCGGGCACACCAGGCGACCCGACCCTCATTTCCCTGACTTTCGAGGAGGAAACCGTCATGCCCACAATTCCCGCGGCAATGGAAGCCGGACACGGCGAGTACTACGTGCGGCTCGCCTGCGCCACAAGCCCCGAATCCCCTGCTTTTCCCGCCCAGATCGAAGACGAACGCTGGCAAGAGCACGCTCGCCCGTGGTTCCGGCCAGAGATCGCCGAAGCGGTGATCGCATGGCGCACCACCCACCCCGAGGCGTGCACCGACTGCGCCCAGGCGACCGTCACCCTCGACGACGACACCATCACCCTCACCGACAGCACCGGGATCAGCGGGCCGGTCGAACCCGATGCTCAGGGCCGCTACGGCATCGGCGCAGGCTGGTGGCATTGGGAACTGACCACCCCAGACACCGATCCCGACACCGACGCCGCGATCCTGGCCGAAGAGACCCGGTTCGCCCCGCAGCACGGCGAGCAGCTCGTCACCATCGACATCGACGGCACCGACCCCGCCTTCCCCGCACTGCTGGACGACACCACATGGAACGGATGGGCCAGCCCCTCTTTCCGGAAACCGGTCGCCGAAGCCGTCATCGCATGGCTGAACACCACCGCCCACACATACCCCGACGGCTCCCAACGCGGCTACTGGGACGGCGACACCGCCATCTGCCTCGACCCCAACATGGTCGCCGACGACGACTACCTGCCCGACCACTACGAACCCGGCCCCGACGGGCGCTACAGCATCGGCGCCTGGTCCTGGACCTGGCAGACCACCGAACGCTAACCCCACCCCGGCCCGGGCTAGCAAGGCCTTCCTGCGGCAAGCACGCGCAGCGCGAGCATCACCCACGACACGCAACACCTGATCCAACACTCACAGATAGGAATCCACAATGGACATTGTTGATCTGGGTACCGGTGCCCTGTACTGGCACGCCGACGAACGGCGCACCGACCGCTACGGCACCGTCCACCTCAACAAGACCCCCGAGGGCGACACGCCCGACCCGATCACCTTCGGCAACGCACCGATCGGCACTCACGGGCGACTCGTGGCCGTCATCCTGGACACCCGACCGGCCTTCCACCTCGGCGACTGGACCCAAGGACACACCCCGAGCACCCCGGCGACCGGGGACGAGATCACGCTCGGAACCGGGACCCTGTTCGTAGAACCCTCCCGCTACGGCAACACCGAGATCGGCCTACGCCCCGACGACGACCGGGACACCAACTGGCTCAACCCGGCCGCCCTGTACCGGTGCCACGAACAGACCGTCCGCCTCGAACTACGGCCATCCCACAAGCACACCTGATCATGGCATGTTCCCATCCCAGCACAGACCGGGCGTGCGGACCGGGGGTCGGTACGACGTCGGCGAGGGCATCGAACTGCCAGTCGGCCAACGCACAGGGCCGCCATGTCAGCCCGATTCCGCCCGCCGAACGAACGGCACGGCGAAGCGCATCACAACGAGTCCATATAGGACTGGATATGGTGCCTGCCGTTTTCAGTTAGGCGACCGGGAGAATGTTTTCGACGCTTCTGTGGGAGATGACGATGTCGACGTCTTTCGACTTCTATCACGGGCGGGGCCCCAACGCCCGCTGGCTAGGGTCCACCCGTATATACGATCGCTGTAGTTGCCTCACGCGAGCCGACTTCGCCTCCGCCGAGACCATTCAGGAGTTCGCGCAGGAGGTCGGCTGCCTGCTCGAGGACGCCGCCTCCCTCGGTTTCGGCGACGCTCATGAGGTCCGCGACGGGTGGCCCTGGCGGTGGCCGACCAGCCACGGCACCAGCCTCGTCTACGCCTTCGACAAGGGGACGGTGTGGGTCAGTGAACGTGGCAGCCCGTGGCGGCCCGCACAGCAAGACCACGGCGCCGGTATGGATGACGGTGCCGTGCCGACGCACCCGGTGATGCGCGAGTACTGCCCGATCATCGGTGCCCGCGCCGAGGAGACCGTGCACCGCCGCTACGGCATTGCCTTCACCGACACCGCACACCTCGATCTCCAGCAGGTGGCCGTGCGCTTCCTGTCCGACCGCATCGCCTACCAGGCGCACAGTGGCCTTCCCGAGGACCTGCACTACGCGATCAGCACCGACGAGACCACCGCGACCCTGACCATCGAGGTCTTCGGTCTCGCCGACACCGACCCCCGCGCCACCCAGACCGCCGCCACCCTGCGCGAGATCGCCGACCGCTACGGCTGGACCGACACCGCCGGAGGGCGCCCCCGCTTCACCACCCAGGTGACTATCCTGGACGTCCGCACGCAGCAGGACCATGCGCACCTGCGCGACACCGTCCGGCGCGCCGACGCCTGCTATCCCGGGAGCTAACCCACCATGCGCCTGCACACCGCCACCCATGACGCCGTCCGGGAGTACTCGGACGCACGACGAGCACTGATCCGCGCCATCCACCACGACCTTGATCACGGTGTGAGCGACGACGATATCGCCGCCATGGCTGCACCTATCTTGCCCAGGGATGTTGTCCTGGCTTATCTCGCCGCTGAACACCTTCGCGACCGCGCCCGCACGGCACTGCACGACGCCGGAATACGCGGGCACGTCGACGTCGGAGCCGACGGAGCCCTTGAGACGAGCACCCGGTCGGCGTATCTCGTGCTCGCCGTCGGCCCCCATGAAGTCAGCGACGACGACCGATCGACCCTGCTGTCTCGCATCGTCGACGCGCTGCAGACGGCGGGGGTCGCCCTTCTCCCACCTGACGATGGCTCGATCGACGAGCAGTTCTGGAACGGCGAAGCACTACGGCTCCTACACCGGTGACCTGACCCCGCTACCACCCGACGGAGAGGAACGGCTGTCTCACCCGTCCGCGCCGCTACGCCGGACACCCAGGACCGCCGGCCTGCCCCTGCCCTCAGCCACCGGCTAGCCGCGAGATCCACGGCTAGCCGGCGACTGAGGGCAGTCCTAGTTGTCGAGGTGCCGCTGGAATACACCGAGCCGACGGCGAGCAGATCCCACTCGCGGTGAAGCGCCACCGCGCCACCGATCCGGCACAGCGCATCGGCAGCCTGTTCATCAACCCGGGCGGGCCGGGGTGCCGGCCACCGACATGATCGAATCCATCGACCCCAGCAGTGACGCCAGCCCGTACTCGCCCGCCGTGGTGGCCCGTTTCGACATCATCGGCATGGACCCGCGCGGCGTCGGTGACTCCGGCGCCGTCCGCTGCCTCACCGATGAGCAGCGCGCCGACGTCGCGGCCGCCGACCTCGACCCGACCGTCCCCGGTGGGAAGCCGCTCCCAGAGCTGCTCGCCGACGCCACCACCTTTCACCGGCGGCTGCCCGACGCACCAGAGCCCGGAGTTGCTGGCGAGCCTGTCCACCGACAACGTCGCCCGCGACATGGACCAGGTCCGCGCTGCGCTCGGTGAGGAGCAGATCACCTACTACGGCGCCTCCTATGGCACGGTGGTCGGCCCCATGTACGCCACGCTGCTCCCGTACCGCGTCCGCCAGCTGGTGATCGACGCCCCCGTCGACACCAACCTCTGGCACTCCGACCCGCTGGCGCTCCTCGACGAGGTCTCCCGGTCCAACGAGCAGACGCTAGACGCATGGTTCGAGACCTGCCGCACCGAGGTTCGCAGGTGTGCCCTTTCGGCAACGGAGACCCAGAAGCCGCGTTCGACGCCCTGATCAGCCAGCTGGAGGCACAGCCGCTGCAGGTCCCGACCCGCCGGTCGAGGGCCTCACGCCGGGCGGCACGCTCGACGGTGCCGTGGCGCTCGAAGCCATCCGGGCAGGCGCGGGCGTCCAGCAGCTGTGGCCCACGCTCACCGCGGGTCTGCTGGCCGCGCAGCAGGCGATGGCAGGATCCTCCACTTCCTGATATCGAAGGTCACGGTCGCGCCCTTCGGCGGTCCGTACGCCCTTCTTCAGGAGCCCCACACCGCGGTGCGCTGCGTTGACTGGCCGACGCCGGCCGACATCGTCGCGCACACGGCCGCCGCTGCCGAGATCGCCGAACGCGACAAGCGGTTGGCAAGTCAGGCCGGCTACAGCGCGCTCAACTGCGCTCTGTGGCCCGCGCCGAACGAGGACCGCTTCACCGAGCCGCTCACCGGCGCCGGTGCCCCGCCGATCCTGGTGGTCGGTGGTCGCATGGACAACGTGTCCCTGTTCCACTGGGCCAAGGCCATGACCGAGACCATGGACAACAGTGTCCTGCTCACCTGCGAGGGCGTCGGCCACACCTCCTACCAACGTAGCGGCCTATGCATCGACGCCGCAGTGGACGCCACGCTGATCAACGGGGTCCTCCCCGCCGACGGCACCGTCTGCGACGCCCCCCGCCACCACCAAGCCTCCCGGGACAAACGGAAAATAGCTTGCTGATCGCGTGAAGTTGGGTGTTGTGATCGAATCCGACCGCTGACACCCAACTTCACGCGAACGCACCGCTGACACCCAACTTCACGCGAACGCACCGTTGCCGCCCGTCGATGTCCAGCGGCCAGCCAGCCTCGAACTCGTGCCAGCGGGCGGCTTCGCACGCAGCATGGAACTCGACCTCGAAAGCACGCATCAGCACACACGTGAGGCGGGTTGTACTGCTTGCCCAGGTAGTTTTCGGTGTGGGAGGGCGTGGGATCGACCGGCCTGGCCGATAGCCAGGCCGAGCTCTTCCCACGCCGCCTCCGCACTTGGCCCCGAGGGCTAGTTTGCGGGTTCGTCGGTCTTGGCGATTCGGAACCGTTTCGGGCTGTTCTGAGTCTTGATCGCGTAGCCCTCGGCGACCAGCTTTTCCAGCCCGTTGTTCACGGCACCCGACGACCTCGGCTTCCCGGTGCTCGCGGTAAGCGCCTTCGCGATCGCGGTCGGACCGAACTCCTCGCCAGGATGGTCGATGAGGAAATCCTCGATCAACCCACGCAACTCACCCTTACCCAACCGAGCCTTCCTCGTAGCCGGGCCGCGCTGTTCAGTTTCGCCCACACCGACCTCACTTCCCGCCTCATCCTCGGACGTCTCGGTAGGGACGGTTTCCTGCGTGACGGTCCCGGAATCCGCGTGATCCGCAGCGTGGGCAGTGTCAGAGTTCTCCGGTTCAGTGGCTACCACGGCGTCCCGCTCTCCGGTCGTGGTGTCGGTGGAGTCGGGGATGGTCCATCGGTCGGCGGCGCGTCGCCCGCCGGTCGCGATCCCGGTGATCCGAGTGAGACTGCCGTCTTCGGCCCACGCCGCGAGGATCTTCCCCGCAGTGGAACGCCCGACCCTCGCGGCCTGCGCCACCTCGAGAGTGGTCGCGCCGGGGTGAGCACGCAGGGCTTCCCAGACCTTCTGTTCGGCCTCGGTGCGCGGAGGGTGCGCCGCTGCCGCACTGTCGGGCACCGCGCGCAGCTGAGGCGGCGGCGAGATTCGCTGGGTGTTGTCGGGCATGATGAGGTCACTCCTGGAATACAGATGGTGTCGGGTCATCTCCCCGGGGAGGTGTAGCCCGCCGGTGCGCTGCCGTTCGACGCGGGCCACACGACCATAAACGCTCGACACAGCAAGAAAGTCAAGCGAACCCAGCCGACTTACCCTGACCGTCTTCTTTGGACCTTGTCTGCTACGACAGGGCTCTGCTGCTCCAGAGCCGTCCCGCTGCATGACGCCCGGATCCGGCTGCGATTGGCCCACTACGGTCGACTCTACGAATCCTCGCGGTGCTGCTGTTGCGGCCGGCACGTCAGGGAGGGTCAATGCATTGCGACCAATCCCCTGCCTCAGCGGGAGGTTCTGCCATGTTGACGCGCAACCCCGAACCGTCACGCACACAGGATCCGACCGAGCCCGGACAGGTCACGGCCGACGATCCTCAGTGTGATCCCCAGGCGTACACCAGGCTCGCGTCGATTCGGTACGCCCACACGCTCGGGCCACGACCGTCGATGCGGATGCCCGGTAACTCCGGCGGCATTCTGATCGAAAACGCTCAAGCTGATCCCAGCGGAGGATTGGCAGCACTGAGCGGTACCTGGGATGCACGACTGAACCCCTCCCGCACACCAGAAGGCACGCTGGTACTTCAGCTTCTACCTCCCGCGAACTCCGACTGCGATCGTCTCGACCGGGCCGACGTGTGGTTGTGGCTTGCCCGCCGCGGCCATTGGCACCGCCTCGGACACTGGCCGAAGACCGGCTGGGACTGGCCCCACCGCGCAGCACCCCTGATCCGGGCAGCACTCGGCTGACCAGACACAAGACGCCCCGGCCGGGCCCAGCCACCCGCCCGCTTCGACGCCCCCGGATCGCTGGGCAGGCGGCTGCTGGTCACAGAAGTCATCGCGCGACCACAGGCGGCACGCACGACGGAACTGCTTATGGTGGCCGTGAAACTTTCAGCAGCGGCCCGGTGGTTAGGTCGTAGGTTGCTGAGTGATACGCACGGTACGGCCGTCGGGATCATTCACCTCGATCACGGTGTGACCATCGGTCGCGGTGGCGTCGAGGCCAAGACGGCGTGCCGCCGCAGGAAGGTTGCCGACAGTGATGTTCACGATGACGGACGAGGCGTCGATGAGTGTGTCCGCTGCGGATTGGTGAAGGAGTAGCCCGGGGGTGATCTCGGCAGTACCAGCGCGCACCGGAATGTCGCGGCCGGTGAGTTGGGCATAGAAGCCTGCGGAGCGGGCAAGGCTGCGGGTAGCAAGGATGACGCCGGCTTGGCGCTGGGTGGAATGTCCTGCCGCTGACGAGGCTGTAGACGGTGCAGATCTTGCGCTCACGTCGTTAATCGTGGTTGGTTCACGCTCGTCGGTGCGCTGCCCAGCCTCGGAAGTCGGCTGCCGGAACGGTGACTCTCGATGATCCTGGTTTGTCCGACTGGGCCCGGTTGATGGGTGGTCTGCGCGCAGGTCGACGAGCGCGGTTTGGCCATCGTCGAGTCGCAGTCGCGCGCGCAGGACGCGACCGTCGCGGAGAAGGGCAACGTCGTCGAGATGGTACTGGCGCCCGTCGGGAAACTCGCCCCGGGCATCTCGGCGGGAGGGCAGCGACTCGCTGAGTTTGCGGCGTAGCGTGCGCGGGTGGCTAGTCGGCCATGGTGGTGGATCGGTGACGTGAGCGGCGCTGCGTTCGGCTAGTCCCGCGATGTAGTCAGCGTCTTGCACTTCGAGGGCGAGGTTCCCGAGCCAGTGAGTGTCATGCAGTGCGCCGAGGATCGCAGCAGTGAGTGAGGCTACGGTGTCAGTATCGGCCTTGCGAAGGAATGCCGCAGATAGCAGACCGCCCTGTGGGCGGGCAGCGAATCGGCTCGCGAGGTAGATGGCTGCGACCGCACAGACAGTTCCGGCGCCGTTGATTTTCGGGTCGGTGCAGCCGAGGTGTTCCAACGTTGCTTCGGGGTTGCTCATAGCGCCGTGGTGCAGTGATTCCGCTATGAGCTCCAGATACTGCAAGGTCTCTTTGTTTGTGTCCTGCCAGGTGCCCGCGAACAGTTCGAGGTCGCGGGGAGTACCCCAATCTGGGGGCAGTGAAGGGAGAACCCGCTCGACGTCGATCAGTCCGGCGGTGGCCGCCTCGACACTGTCACCGAATCCGTGCATTGGCCGTGAGGAGGCGGCGTGGCGGAGGCCGAAGGCATAGACCAGCGCGCCGACCAGTGCTCGCGGATGTCCGTGGGTCGTGATGCCGTCGCGCACGATGCGTCGGATCAAGTCATCGGGGCCCTCGGCCCGTAGCACGTGGGGGGCAATGCGCATCGCGACGCCGTTGGCTCCCGCTCCGCGGTAGCGCTTCTCCACGGCCTGAACTCGTGCCGACCCGTCGCCGCGCCAGGGTGGGCGTCCCTGGGACCAGGACTCGGCGGCCGTTAGGACCGCTCCCCCGCCACCTCGCTGGTAGAGCGGCCAAGTGGGGAGTTCGACCTCGGTGAGTCGTTCCCACCAGCGGTCACCGGCGAGACAGCATCTGGCTGTAGCAAGCAAGAGTTGGGTGTCATCACTGTACTCGCCGACATGAACCGGATCCCTGTAACGACTCCGGTAGTGGCCTGCATAGCGAGTCCAGCGCCGGAACTCTGGCCGTGGGATAGCGCGGTCACGTTCCTTCTGCCCGCCGACTAGGCCACCGCGGACCTCTTGCGGCCAGCCCAGAGCGTCACCAACTGCCGCGCCCAGGAAGATGCCTCGCGCGGCCTGTGTCATCGCGTCGGTGGTACTGGTCATGATGTCGCTGCCGTTGGCGCGGGTGGTGTCCAGGTGATCTCAGGGAAGTATTGGCTAGTTCGGACGGCGGTAGCGATTGTCCATTTCTCAAACATTCCCGGCGAGACCACCCACTGCACGTCGTCTGGTGGGAGAATGCCGAATCGATCCAAACGTCCGTACTCCTCGACTGCCGCCGCTTCGCTGGGGAACACAATCGCATGGATCGCAGACAGTGGCACTGGCGCGGCCACGAGCACCTCGGCCTGGACATCGGTCGGGCTGCCGGGGTCGTGTTGCGGCCCGCGGGTGCGGGACTGTCCACCTTGGCCGCGCACGGTGGGCGCATAGCATGCACGAAGCCCATCGACGCCTGGGGCAACTTGGCCGGCTGCGGCGGCTGCGTTGCGTGGGCAGAATAGCGTGCCTTCCGATGCGGCGACGGTCTTGTCCAGCAGAAGGCAGATCCAGTCGGGGTAGTTGACGACGTCGTTCTTGCGTCGGGCGATATCGAAATAGAAGCCGTTCGGGTACTGCAAGCTGCAGCAGATCCGGTCTTGATAGCCGTCCAGGCGTTGCAAATCGGTGACCCGATAGCAGGCTCGCACGTCCGCGGAGAGATCCTTGACGCTGCGCAGCTGGCGGTCGGCAAGGACGCTGGGCAAGTTCAGCGCCGGGGTGAAGTGCGTCAGTCGGGTCAGCGGCAGCGCGGCCAATGCGGTGGCGACCTCGACGTTGACCGGGCCGGTCATGTTGTCACCTGGTAAAGGCCGGAGTCGGTGGCCGGTAGCAGCGGAGTCAGGTTGCCCGTATGAGTGATGACGAGTTCCTCCCTGGCACGGGTTACGCCGACGTACAACAACCGGCTCCCTCGGCTAGCCGCTTCGTCGTATCCGAACGCGGTGACCGCATCACCATCTGGGCATCGATCGGCTCCGCAGAAGGGCAAGAACACAACGTCAAACTCTAAGCCCTTCGCCGAATGGTAAGTGCCAGCGTACACACCGGCGTCGGTCTCCCACCGCTGCATGTTTTCGTGCAACATCCGCACACCCACGATGTCCTGGACGGCCACCCGCGCTTCGGCGCGGGTTCGGGCGAGCACCCCGACGCGGGCGGTTTTCCCGAAGGTCGTGGCGGTAGCAGCAACCGCGGCGACCTCGGCCTCTGGTGACGGGAAGCGGGCCAAGGTGGGCTTCGCGCCAGCCGCACGTTGCGGGGCACGGGGCTCCACCAAGTCAGCCGAGTCCGTGAAGTGGGGCATCTGAGCCATGGCGATCGCGAGGCGGGCGATCTCGGGACTATTGCGGTAGTTGTCGAGGAACACCTCGGCCTTCGCGACCTTTAGCCCACAGGAGCGCCACGACACCCGCTGCCCGTAAATCTGCTGGGCGTAGTCCGCAAACAGCGTCAAGCTACCGTCCGCCGGGATGGCCTCGGCCAACGAACGGATCGACTCCGGAGACAGGTCCTGTGCCTCATCAACCACGATGTGCTTGTACCTGCGATCGGCCGTGTCGACGGCCAGCGAGGCACGAACAGCGACCGGGAGCCCCGCCCAGTCGTAGGGAAAGCCGCCCGCCGTGCGGGTCGCCAGATACTTCTGACGAATATCCCAGACTGCTCGCCGTTGGCCCTGTTGCAACGCAGCCATCCGGCCGACCCGGCGCACCGCGAGGTACTCCTCCAACGCAGTGAGGCCGTTACCATCGATCCACTCAAGCTCATCCAGGAAAAAGTCGGTCGCTCGGCCGAAGAACGGGTTCGGCATATAGGCCGCCGCAGTGGCCTTGACCGCCTGCTCGATGAAGAATTTGCGCTGGTCCGGGCCAACGATCTTGTTATAGCCCATCAGGCCCTGCGCGGCCAGGTACCCACGGGCGAACTTCCCGTAGGTCTCGATCGTGACCCCAGGTAGCCGACTGGCGAGATGGCGCAGGTAGCTGACCAGCGAATTGTTGTACGTCAGCAGCAGCGTTGGCCCAAAATTCTGGGTGCGAGAATCCGCCAAATGCGCTGCGCGGTGGATCGCCATCACGGTCTTGCCCGTGCCAGCGGTGCCGAGAACAACATGGTGGCCGCGGGACGCCATGTAGACAACATCGCGCTGGTGGCCCTGAGGCGTCGGTAGGCCCACATCGTCTCCCCGTAGATCACGGCGGCTGGGAGAGCCACACACATGGCACCGCCGAGACCCCGAAACTTATCGAAATCGCGCCCGTCCGACAAGTTCCGCTGGGAGTCGGCAGCCCGGCTGCGGGCGATCAAGCGTGCACCGCATTCGCGCACCGACGTAACAGGACGTGGAACTTCGTCTGCTTCCCAGGAAGACAGACGTAGCCAGGTAACGAAATATGGCTCTCACGCTGTACATCCGGAAGCGCGGTCACGGTGAGCCGCACAGTGGTGGTGCCGACCGTTGTCGGTAAAACTCCACCAAATTCACCGGGCTGCCAGCACGTTCGATCTGGAAGTGCAGGTGCGGTCCGGTGGATTCGCCGCGGTTGCCGACTTCGGCGATGGGTTGCCCGGCGTGCACGGTCGCGCCGCTACCGACGAGGTTGCGGTGGTTGTGCCCGTAGGTGGTGGTGATGCCGTCGGCGTGCTGGATGCGGATCCACAGTCCGTATCCGCTGGCTGGCCCCGAGTCGAGGATGGTTCCGGCGCTCGCGGCGACGATCGGGGTGCCGATGGGGGCGGCGATGTCCTGGCCGTGGTGAGGTTTTCCGCCTCGGGGTCCGAAGCCGGAGGTGCAGCGGCCTGCCACCGGTACCACCCAACCATCCCTGCCTGGTCGTGGTGTGGTCGTGGCGGCTCGGTACTGGTCGGCTTGGTTGAGGACTTTCCGCACGTACCAGTCGGCGTGGTTGTAGGTGAAGATCGCGCGGTAGAGGTCGGCATTGTTCTCGGCACCGGACATGCACAGGTAGAACGACGCGGCGTAGATGGCGTCGTGGGCGTTGTACCGGGACGGCGGTGTGGCCCCGCCGGGAGGGATGTATTTGCCATCGTGCGCGGCTTGATTCAGCACCCACGTGAAGGTGGGTTGAAGGAACTGCATCGGCCCGCCGGCCCCTGCTGAGTTCTCTCCACTATGGACGCCTGGGGCGTTGAGCCGTCCGTGGTTTGTTTCGATTTTGCCGATGGCGGCGAGAATGCTCCATTCGAGCCCGGGGCAGGTGGCCGCGGCGTGCCGATACAACGCGAGATAGGTTGGCGGGATGTCGGCGAGTGCGGTCACACTGGCCGTGCTCGCGGCCTGCTGTAAGCGGCTTCCGCCGCCGAGGAGGGCCCCGAAGGCGGCGATGAATAGCGCGGGCAGCAACAGCAACGCGGCGGCGAGGCCGGTGACGATCTTGGTGAGCATCCGCGACTCCCGGAATATGGGCCATGCCCGAACCGCCCGCCCGATGGATCCCCGGTCTGCAGCGAGGGGCATGACGTCGGGCGGGAAGGGATTCAGGGCTGGTGATCAGGCGGTGGTGAGTGCGGCGAGGGTGCGGCGGTGTGTGTCGCCGAGCGGCAGCCAGACCTCGCCAGCCGGGCTGTCGTGGGTGGTGTGGTCGGCGCTGGTGGTCGCGATGCCCCACGACACGCCTGCGGCTGGCCACTGGCGGGGGCTCGGGAGGCCGGTGGTGGTGTCGAGGCGGCGGCGGAGGTTGGCTTCCCTTGTGGTGGTCGGCAGGTGGAACAACACCCAGAACCCGTGCCGCTGGCGGTCACTGGCGCCAGTGTCGTGTGTGGACAGTTGGGGGCCGCCGGCGTGGGCGAGTTCGGTGTAGCCGGTGAGTTTGGTGATCAGGGTGGTGAGGGCTTCGGTTCCGGTGTCGTATTCCAGGCAGAAGGTGATCTGTCCGCTCGGGTGGGTCCAGGTGCCGATGCCGTCGGGGCGGGCCAGCGCGCCGCAGGCGCCGGTCGCGGAGCGTTCTCCCAGCCACCGAGTGAGTTCGTGGCCCGGTGTGGTGCGGGCGTGGGCAGACAGGGCGGTGAAGAGGTCGTGGGTGCCCAGCAGGTGGTCGAGGTGGGGGTGGGCGGCCAGACGCAGCATGCGGGTCCGCAGTGCCCCGGGGCGGGGTGGGGTGGTGCCGCGCTGGGCGGCGAGGATCGTGGCGCCCAGCGGGCCGAGGGTGTAGCGCCAGGAGGTGAGGCGGTCGTCGAGGCCGGGTCGGCGGAAGCGGTCGAGGACGTGCCAGCGGAACAGTGCCAGCAGGCGGCGTTGGGCGCGGTCGGTGTTGGGGAACAGCAGCGCGGTGATGTGCTGGGTGGTCAGGACGTGGTGTTCGGCCAGCAACTCCAGGAGGGCTTGGTCGCGGCGGGTGAGCCGGCCCAGCACCGTGAACGTGTCGGGGGCGGGCGGGCGCCGTTCGTCGGGCATGCGCCGGTGGAGTCGGTGGTCGGTCATGACGCGGTCAGGCCCCCTTTTCCCTACTGCTGTTTTCCCTACTGCTGGTCCTGGGCGGCGAGATCGTCGAAGGCGGGGATTCGTGGTGGATCTCCGCGCGTAGCGCTAGCTGGGCGGGTGTGGCTGGTGAAGCGGCGGCGGGTGGTGATCTCCTCGCGAACGCTGCGGGACAGGCCGTGGCGTCGGGCGGCGGCCCGGAGTTGCTGAGCGCGGCCTTCGACGGCTGTCGGTGGTGGGAAGGTGCGCAGGGTGAAGCCGCGGGTGTCGCGGTTGCGGACGGTCAGGCGGGCGGCGGCTTGAAACCGCGCGAGGTGGGCCAGATCGTCGGCGCCGAGGTTCGGGGCCACGTGCGGGGCGAGGTGGCGGGCGTCTTCGGGGGAGAGCCCGAAGAAGAGTTTGTTGCGGGCGTTGGCGTCCAGCGCGGTGCGCAGGGCGGGGGTGAGTTGGTCGAGGTGCTGGTGGGCCAGGATCCAGGCGACGTGGTAGCCGCGGGATTCGGCCAGGGCGTCGTCGAGTGGGGTGGGCAGGTGCAGGAAGTTCTGGGCCTCGTCGATGAGGATCGTGGCATCCGCCCGCGCCTTCTCGGGTTGAGTGGAGCGGGTGATCGCGGCCTGCCACAGGGAGGCCACCAGCAGGGAGCCGACGAGGCGGGCGGTGTCCTCGCCGAGTTCGCCTTTGGGCAAACGGGCGAGCAGGATCCCACCGTCGAGGACGTCGGCGGGGAGGAAGGAGCTGGTGGCGGTGCCGAAGAGGTCGGCGACGAACCGGCGTGTGGTGACCGCCCGCAGCTTCGACAGCACCGGGCCGACGGTGGCCGCGGCGGCGGTGGGGGTGAGGTTGTCGAAGGCGGTCCAGAACGCCCCGACACCAGCCGGATCCTCCTTGCGGATCGTGGCGGTGACCTGGCGGCGGTAGTGCTGGTTGGTCAGCAGAACGGGAATGTCGGCCAGGGTGGCGTCGGGGTGCGGGATGAGGGTGAGGGCGGCGGCGCGCAGGGTGTCCTCGACCCGCGGTCCCCACCAGGCTGAGTACAGCCGGTGGAGAGTGGACACGAGTTGGTCGGCGACGGTTTCCCCGCCGAGGCCGGCGGGGTTGAGGACGTTCAGCGACGCCGGGGCTTCGGTCTCGTCGGGGTCGATGAGTACCAGGCGCTCCCCCGCCTCGGCGGGCATCCGCTCGAGGAGGTCGCGGATCAGGTCGCCGCGGGGTTCGATGACCGCGCAGCCGCGGCCGGCGTGGATGTCGGCGAGCGCGAGGTGCAGCAGGGCGGTGGATTTCCCGGTGCCGGTGGCGCCGATGACGTGCAGGTGGTGGCGGGCGTCCGGGATCCGCAGCAGCACCTCCAGTTCCGGGCCCGCGTCGGTGGCACCCAGCACCTTCGCCACGCCGCGACGCCGGTCTCCTGGCGGGGTCAGCCGCAACCGCCGCGGCGTGGGCTCGGCCGCTGTGGCGTCGTTCATCCGCCCTCTCCTCCCCTCTCTTTCCGGGCCGCAGTCTGGGGCGTTCACCTGCGGTGTTCGGGGGTGAGGGGGCGGCCGGTGACCTCGCGGGGTGCGGGCACGCCGCGGGCCGCTCCGGCGGCGAGTGCGCTGGTGCGGGCGGGCAGGTGCGCCAGGACCGCCAGCTCGGGCACCGACAGCAC
The DNA here is from genome assembly GCF_053605825.1 of Saccharopolyspora sp. NPDC003752. Taxonomy (NCBI): domain Bacteria; kingdom Bacillati; phylum Actinomycetota; class Actinomycetes; order Pseudonocardiales; family Pseudonocardiaceae; genus Saccharopolyspora; species Saccharopolyspora sp. NPDC003752. The sequence goes on from NZ_JBSGJZ010000059.1 coordinate 31,122, forward strand.
CGCCCCGCGCCGCAGCCGGCGGCCGTTGATCACGTGGTGGGGGTGGCGGAGGTGGTGGCGGGCCAGTGCGTTGCGGCCGGCCAGGACGGTGAACACGGCGAAGACGGCATCGGCCAGCCCCCGCACCCGGCTTTGGGCGCCGTCGCCGGTGGCGGTGGCGGTGGCGGTGGCGGTGGCGGTGGCGGTGGTGGCCGTGGCGTAGCGCAGCGCGACTTCCCACTGCGGATGCATGGCTTTGTCCCGCACCGCGCGCAATTCCTCGGCCACCAGCGGATCCCGCCGGTAACCGGCCGAGTGGTGCGATGTCGTGGCAGGGCCGAGGGTGAGGAGATCCAACACCGCACGCAGCACGCCGGTGAGGACCCGGGGCAGCGGTGAGGCCTGCGGGCCACCGTGGTGGTGAAGTCGGCGGACAGTGGCACGGTACCGGCGCAGACGTCGCCCCACGACAGGTCGCGCCAGCACCTGCACCACCGCCGACTCGCCCGCGGCCAGGGTCTGGGTGAGGGATTCCAGGGTGCGCAACGGGTCGGTATCTTCTTTGGCCTCCGGGACGTGCAGCGGCAGGTGCTCGCCGCGTTCCGGGCGCACCAGGCCTCCGGTGACCGTCACCGCCCACGCCCACACGGGCGGGACAGTGGTGTGGTCGTGGGTGATCAGGGCGCCGGGCCAGGCGGTACGCACTGCGTTCTCAACCCGGCCCGGGGCGATCGAGCCGGGAATCCAGATCCGGACCGTGAGATCCTCGCCGCCGGCCAGCCAGTACTCCACCGCGAGATGCGGTGCCCCCTGCAGGATGCGGCGGTGGCGAGGCGGGGCAATCCCCATGAGGTCCCGCCACAACCGCCGGCCCCCAGCCAAGGCAGCAGCCGGATCCAGCCCCGTCGGCGGCAGCACAGTGATCACCCTGCCCTTCGCGTGCCAGCGGCAGAGGGCCCGGCGCCGCACCGCCACGAAAGCCAGGTATCCGGCCAAGCCGATGCCACCTACGGCGCCCAACGCCACGACGTGATCCGCGAAGAAAACGGCGGCGGCGCGCAGGAACGTGGCGACCGGGTCGTCGATGTGCACAAAGGACTCTTGTGGGATCACGGTTCCAGCTCGCTTTCATGCGCGGCATCGAGATAGGCGAGTTCGGCGGGGTCGGTCGTGATCAAGGCGTGTTCGGCGTGCGAGGCCAGGGCGTGGAAGGCGACCCGATTCGCCCCGGAGACCAGCAGTGCCTCGCCCGGGGTCGCCGAGAGCAGATACGCGCGTTCGCCGTGGGAGAGCCGGAACGCCTCGGTGATGGTGTCGATGGCCTGCGGGCCTTGGCGGAGCAGGACCTGGGTGGTGGCGTTGGAGACGATCGCGCGCCCCAGGTCGGTGGAGAGGACGTCGGCGGGGTCTTGGGAGACGAACGCCAGTCCGGCCCAGTATTTGCGGGCGGCTTTGGCCATGCGATACAGGAATTTCGCGCCTTCGGGCTGCTGCATGAGCAGCCACGCCTCATCGACCACCACGAGCCTGCGGCGACGCTGGTGGGGGTTGAGGACCCGTCGCCAGACCGCGTCCAGGGCGATGAGGGTGCCGAGGCTTTTCATCTCCTCGGCCAGATCCCGCAGGGAGAGCACGACGAAGTGCCCGTCCGGGGTGTGGGTGGTGGGTCCGTCGAAGAGTTCTTTGTAGGCCCCGGAGGTGAACGGGGTCAGCCGCGCGGCCAGGTCGGCGCCGGCGGGATCGGTGTCCGCGTTCAGGGTCTGGGCGAGGTCGGCGAGCTGTGGTGCAGGGCGTCGCCATGTTCGGGGGTCGGTGGTGATGCCGGCCGCGGCGTAGGTGGCAGTGACCGCACGGTCCAAGACGGCGCGCTGCGGTGGTGTCAGGGGTTCGCCGAGCATGACCGCTACCAGCGTGTGCACGAACAGGCTCCGGCGCGTCAGCGCATCAGAGACCTTCTCGGCGCCGGTGGGGAGGTCGAAGGGGTTGAGGCGCACGCCGGGGGCGCCGAGGTGCAGGCTGGTGCCGCCGATGGCCTCGGCGAGGCGGGAGTATTCGTCCTCCGGGTCGATGACGAACACCTGCACCCCCTCGCCGCCAAGGCTGTCGGGGTAGAGGGAGCGGAGGGCTTCGAGTTTGGTGAAGTAGGACTTGCCCGCGCCGGAGCGGGCGAGGGTGACGGAGTTGTAGTTGTCCTGGGCCCACCGATCCCACAACACCACCCCCGCCGACGAGGCGTTCACCCCGTACAGCCGTCCCGCCACCGGGGTGTGGGGTGAGGGGTCTGGTGTGGGGAGGTCGGGGCTGGTGAATGGGAAACTCGCGGCCAGCGCCGGAGTGTCCAGGCTCCGGCGCATGCCCAGCAGGTCCACGCCCATCGGGAGGGTGGAGATCCAGCCCTGCAACGCCCGAAACGACGCAGGCTGCGCCTCCAACAACAACGATGACGCCAGCGCTTTGACCTGGTCGACTTCCGTGTCGAGTTCGTCGCGGCTGCGGGCGTGCACGGTGAGATACAGGCCGACGCGGAACAGCTTGGATTCGCCGCGGGCCAACGCGGCGGCCATCTCCGCCGCATCGCCGACTGCCGCGTCGACCTCCGGGTCCGACACGGCGCCTTTGTCGGCACGGGCGCGGCGGGTGGCTTCCAACCGGCCCTGCTGGGTGCGCAGCCTTGATGCCGCTGTGACCGGTGGGATGGGGTCGATGTGCAGCGCCACGTCCAGACGTCCGGGGTAGCACAGCAGGGGTTCCAGCCATCCCGCGCCGACTTCGGAGGGGTAGCCGGTGATCACCAACGTGGCCGTGTAGCCGTTGCCGACACGGAGATGCCGTGCGGTGACCTCCACCGCATCCGGCCCCACGACCGCCCTCGGGCCCGTCGAGAGGCGAGAAGCGTTGGTGGGCAGGAGTTTCCGTGCAAGGTCAGGGAGTATGAACCGGCTCATGGTTTTATTCCTCCCGCGGTCGGCTGGCGTCGGTGAGCGCGGTGGTGAGGCCACTGGTCGCCGTGACCGGCTCACCGGTGGTGGTGTGGCGTTGTGTGGTGGGCTGGCCGTGGGGGTCGGCGGCGGCCGCGACCACGGCGTGGGCTCCGGCGTGATCGAGGGGAGCGACGGTGATCTCGCTGGCTGCCAGTCCGCGGGTGGCCTCGACCGCTCGCCGGGCCAGCCCGGTGCCCGCTTTCGCCGCGGGCGTGGGATCGTGCAGGACGAGCGTGACGCGGCGGCGCAGCAGATCCCGCGACGCGGCCAGCCCGGCCAGGAACGTGGCGTGGGCGTGGCAGGCGTCCTCCAGCGCCGGATGCGGCAGCCCACCCGCTCCGGTTTCGAGGGTGTCGATCAGCGGGTCGAGGTCCACCCGGTCGGCGCGGACGAGGATCTGGACCGGGCCGGTCAGGGAGTGCAGCCAGCGGGCGAACCCGCCGATCAACGCGGTCTGCTCCCCCGGGGTACGGAGACTGAAATTGACCGTGGAACACGCCACCAACCGGCACGCACCCTGCGCGCCGAGGTCCACCACCCCATCACCACCGATGGCGTGGGCGGGCAGGCGCAGCGGCGCCGGCAATCGACCCGGATCCGCGCCGACCCATCCCGGCACCTCCCGCACAGGCTCGCCGCCGGGGGCGAGGCGCTTCGGGGCGCGATAGTGCCGCCATGCCGCGGCCAGCAGCCGGTCGAGGCTGAGCCCGTCGCGGCGAGCCGCCACGACCGCGAACGCCACCCCCGCCACCGGCACCGCGACCGCCACAAACGCGCCGAAGGGCAGGAACGGGCGGGTGGCCAGGTAGGCCAGCCACAGACCGACCGCTACCGCCGCGAGCAGGGCAGTGTGGCGGGCGGTGAGGCCGAAAACGATCTCATCCGGGCGTTCCACATCCGCCGGCACCCGCGCCCGCATCACCGGCTCATCCTCTGAGGCCATCACCATTACTCCTTTCGCTTACGTGACTGGGATTTCGACTGCGCCGGCGGCATCGCCTGATCCGCCCGGCGGGTGGCGCGGCGACGGACGCGGTGGGTCGGCGAATCGAGCATGCTCTCGGCCGGACGGACCGTCCCGGTGGGTTTCGGCGTCTGGGAGATTCGCGGTGGTTCTCCTGAGATCCGCTCCGGGATCCCGCCGCTCGGCGGTGTGCTGGAAATCCGGGTCGGCCGCATGGCCATGGGCGGTGTGGGGCTGGAGATACGGGGCGGGATGTAGGCAGCGGCATCCGGACTCGACGTGCGTCGGCCCCGTCGGCGCTGGGTGTGTTCCAGTGGCGGGGCGGGCTGCGCCGCTGCCGGAGTCTTTCCCAGGGCGTCTGGGGTGATCGCGGCCGAGGGTGGGGTGAACGCCGTCGGCGGTGGTGGCGCAGACCCGCGCGGCGGGGTGACCGCGGTGGAGGTCGCCGGGGTGGACATCCGCTGTGGTGTCCGCGATATCCGCGACGGAGTCGACCCTTGCCGCTGGGCGGGTGTGGAGAGGCGTTCAGGGGTGCTGGAGGTCCGGCGGGGGACGGTCGCCTGTGGCTTCGACCAGGCCCGAATCGCGGCCTCTCGCGCCTGCCCCGCCACGCGCGCTCGCTTCTCAGTCCACCGCTGCAGGTGGGGTTGCTGCCACCGCCGGAACCCACCCGGTTCCGGGTCGTCGGGGGTGTCGGTCAGCCGGGTGCGGAACCACTCCGGGGTGCCGAACACATCCGACCACGACATCCCCGCCTTGCCCGCCCCGGACCGCCGGGACGCCGCCGCGCCGCGGTGGAGGCCGGCGCGGCCGAGCCGTCCGCCGGTGAGCAGGCTGAGGCCTTTGGCCAGCAGCGCGACCTTCACGATCGAGGCGATCGCCGACCGGCCACCGAGCCCGACCTGCTGCCGCAACCACTTCGGGATCTTGATCATGATCCCGAACAACACGACGCTCACCAACAGGCCCATCAGCGATCCGCCGACATGCAGCATGTCCGGGTGCGACGGCCCGAAAAACAGATCAACGAAGACGACGAGGGTGAGGGACTGCAGCAGTGGGATGGCCAAGACCACCAGCAGCATCCGCCACCACAACTTCGCGATGCCCTCGGAATACGGGGAGGCGTGGCAGGCCAGCGCCAGGGGCCCGGCGGCCACCACGATGATCGTCAACGCCACCCGTACCACATACCCGGCGACCAGAACAATGATCAGGACCAGCACGAACAGCGCCACCCCGACCGCGAACAGGGCGTCCTGCCGCAGCGAGCCCTCGATGGTGGTCTTGATGTGGGTGGCGACCCCGCCCATCGTCTTCTCGCCCAACACGGCCTTCACCAGCGTGTTGGTCGCGGTGATCGACTGCCCGATCACCGGCAGGTTGGCGTTGACCGCGACGAACCCGGTCACGATCCGCGGCAGCACCTCCCTCGCGGAGAAGCGGGTTTGCAGTGTCTCGTGGGAGGCGATCACGATGCCGCCGGCGACGATGAACAACACGAACACCGTGTTGGCGATCCACCGGTTGATCTCCCACAGGTCCCTCACCTGCTCGACTGTGGTCAGCTCGGGCACCTGCAGCAGGGAGTCGCTGACCATGTCCAGGCTCGGCATGGTCGCGTCGGCGGCCAGGTCGACGAACCATTGATGGATCGCATCGATGAGCTCGCAGCCGATCTGCCAGCCGGCGCACTCGGGGTCGACGGGCTCGGGTTTCACCCAGCCCGGCGGCAACGGATCATCCGGTCCCGGCGGCACCACCGGCACCTCCGACGGCGGCAGCAGCGGGACGGTCCACGGTTCGGCCGGGCGCTGCCCCGGCAACTCCCCCGGCACCGGGGCCTGGCCGGTCGGCAGCGGCAGCGGTGGTGGAGTTGGCGGGGGCTGCGCGTGGGCGTGGCCGGTGACCATCAGCGCCACCGCTCCGGCGAGGACGACCAACACCAGGCTCCGGATCGAGGTGGCTGTGATGCGGCGACCGGCCGCCGGCACCCGCGTGGGGGCGATGGGATGGGGGTAGGTCATGGGGTGCCCACCACCTGTTGCAGGGCCGCGAGGATCGGGCCGGCCAGCACCGCGAACCCGTAGCCGATCAAGGCGTTGCGCAGGCTCTTCTTCGCGCGCTCGACCTGCCCCGGATCCCCATCCGCCGCCAGATACCGGACACCACCGATGGTGAGGAACAACGTCGCCAGCCCCGCCAGAAACCCCACCAGATAGCCGCGCAGGTTCTCCACGACCTGATGCAAATCCTGCGGTACCGGTATCGACGTCTGGGCCCACGCCCACCCTGGCGCCGCGCCCCAGAACACCGCGGTCACCACCACGACCACCACCCACCAGCGCACCCTTGCGCGCAGCGCCGTGGAGAGAACGCGGCGGCGCAGTGACGGCAACAGCATGCTCACGTCCCCTTTCCAGGACTCCCGTGGCTACGCGCCTTTCCGAGAGACGACGCAGTGGATGCACGGGGCTCCTCCTCTTTGCAGGCAGAAAAAGCAGGGCCATGTGATTGGCGTATCGCGATCGACTCAGGGATTCGTGTACGGATGACACGGCCCTGCCTTTTCCCTCACCCTTCTAAAGCGAGACCTACGCGGCGGATTCACATTCGGCGGCGGAGATTTTTTCCGCCGCACCGTCAGTGAGATAGGCGACGAGCTTGCGTTCGGCCCTTTCCCGCAAGTAGCAGATCTGCCGATACGTCAACCCCAACGGGCCGGCCAGATCTCGCAAATACAGGCCTTCCAACCTGCTCGCCCCGATGACCGCGGCCTCCCGCGCGGTGAGGCGTCCGTCGCGGACGGCTTCGGCCAGCACCAAATCGGGATGCCCGCTCGCCGGCGGCGGTTCGATCGACTCCGGCAACGGCACCGTGCGACCGGCGGCGTCCCATTCGGCCGCCCGCGTCTTCGCGCCCGCGCGTTGCGCGGCCCACACCAACCGGGCCGCCAACATGCCCGCATCCGGATCGATCGTTGTGATCCGCTCGGTGAACCCGGCCAGCACCGCCGCATCCACCTCCGCGACATCACCGCCGTAGCCGGTGGCGAGCTGCCCGGCGATGTTGCGCAAGCCCGGCAACGCCACTCCCACCGCGCCCACCACCCACACCGCCCCGTCCTCCTGCGCTTTGCGCACCAGGACGCGCCAGGCGGCCTCCCGCGCGGCATGCGAGGTCGCCGGATGCAGCAACACCGACCGCAACTCCCTCAACGGGACCAACCGGGCAGGCAGCCCATGCCCCAGCACGGCACCGTCGACCGCCAAGGGTTCCGGGCCGGTGGACAGCAACCGGAAGGCGTTCTCCGCCTCGTTCAACACCGACAGCGGTGGGAGAGGCTCGTCCTCCTCATCGAGATCACACACCACGTCCTCGCCGCCCTCCAGCGGCATCTCGGAAGCGGCGTCCGGGGCAATCCCCTCGGTCTCTACGAGGGCGAAATCTGGCTCGGTCATGGCAGCACGGCCTTCCCACGAACCGGCCACCAACACCCGGCGGCCGGGGCGAACAACGACGCCCTCCATGCCGCCGAACCCGACCTACCCTTCCCTCACACCACGATCACCAGCAGGACCGTGTAAGGGCCGGTGTTGGTCATCCGTAAGCGACAAACCGGGCGCCGCCGCAGGGCGTAAGGGTGCGGTTGACCTGCGATGCAAGAACACCGGCAGGCGACAACAAGATCCCTGAACCACAGCAGCGATCTGCCGAGAAAAATCTTGAAAAAGCTCAGGCACGGGACCTGGACTCTCCCGCCGGAACCCTCTTACCGACCCGTGAGCGCCAACCACGAGCCTCACCCGTACACCCGTGACCACAGAGCCGACAGCCCCTCTGCCCGGCCACAGCCACACGTGTCATTGGGGGTGTGCGTTCCGTCCGGCCCCGCCATGGGCCCCACCAGACCATGTCTCATGACCTCCGCCACCAGACGTTCGGGAGCTGTCCGGGTAGTGCGGACATGCAATGGGATCACTGAGACGCTTCGGGTTGGCCGCGAGACCGCAGCTGATGTTCAAGGCTGCCCCTGGCACCGCACCTCCATCGCGCGCTGCGGAAACGGACCCGCTCCTCTAGCGGGGCTGCCGTTCGGTCTTCGACGCGTCATGCGGGGCGGAACTCGATCACGTAGCGGGGTTGTGAGAGGGCGGCACCACTCGCTCGTCTTGCGGGAAAGGGGCCGGAGCCTCCCCGCGACGGCGCGAATGATCAGCCGCCCGGACCGGCGAAGCGCTTCGGTTGAGGTGCCGGTATCCGCAACGCATCACCACGTGGCCTGCCGTCAATCCTCGCGTGTCTGATCATCAACCGCCGGTCGTGTTCTGGGCGCGGTGCCCCCAGAAGGGCGAGGCACCAGCGTGGTTTCGATCGCGGGGTTGAGGACAGCACTCCAGTCGCGGCCCGCACCGGTATAGAGATGCCAGCGCGTGGTCGTGTTCAAAAAATTTGGGCAGCGTGATGTGAATCCACCGGCCCGGGTGCGCTTTAGAAGGGTGTCAGAACCTTCCACCGCAGGCCGATAACGGAGTAACCACGCATGACACCCATGCCCCGGAATTCCTCCACGATCAAGGCTCCGCCGGCACCTCCGAAGAACAGCAAAGGAAACCGAGGCCAGAGCGCGCCCGTTCCTGTGGGGATTTGGCTGTGCGGGCCCCAGCCGAACACCTCAGCCGGAGAAACGCGGAGTGTTTCCCAGCGGTTGACCCGTCGCGTGATCGAGGAATTCGCTCCCGAGAAAGGCAGCATTGTCGTCACATCGACCGACACCAATGCGCACCCCTCGCCTGTCGACTCCGCGACCGGCCGGCACATCCGTATCGCGCCGATTCCCGCCGAATCCGCCGGCGACACCGCATCAGACGGTCACCGGACCTCCATGCCTCAGCAGCGTGTGGGGCACAGGCCGCCGATGGGGCCCGTGGATCTGGTGGTGGCCTGCCGGCTTCCCGCACCGGCACCGGCCTCGGCCGGTGAGCCGTACGCATCCTGGGCGCGGTGGCTGCGGCCCGGTGGAGTACTCGCCGTGATCACCACCAACCCCGCGGGTCCCGGGCGGTTCGCCAACCACACCGGCGCGATCATCAGCTCCGCGGAAACCGCCGGCCTGGCCTACCTGCAGCACGTCATCGCCGTGCTCGCCCACGTCGAAGGCGACCGCGTCCTCATCCCCGACCGCCCTGACGAGCACAGCGGGGTCGCCGAGCCGGTGTCGGCGCGCAACCCAGTCCACGTTCCGGCGCACGCCGATGTCCTGATCTTCCTCGCACAAGGTGCCCCGGCGACCGGAGGCCAGGCATGAACCACATCCACCCAACATCCATGCCAACCCCGCAAGGCAGCGGCGCGTTGCGCGAGCTGCCGGTGACCGTGTGGCCCACCGCCCAGCAGGTCGCGCGGACCCAGCGGCGCGGGCGCTACATCCCCGAATCCACCGCCCACCCCGCCAAGATGCTGCCCGCGATCGCCGCCCACGCCATCACCGCCTTCACCACGCCCGGCGACCATGTGCTCGATCCGATGTGCGGGATCGGCACCACCCTCGTCGAAGCCGTCCACCGCGGCCGCGACGCCATCGGCGTCGAATACGAACAACGCTGGGTCGACGTCGCCCAGGCCAACCTCGCGCTGGCCGCCCAGTCCGGCGCCACCGGCACGGCCCACGTTCTGCACGGCGACGCCCGCCAGACCCTCACTCACCTCGCCGGCGCCTACACCGCGTGTGTCGGGCTGCTGGTGACCTCCCCGCCCTACGGCGCCAGCCTCCACGGCCAGATCACCACCGCATCGAGCGGGGTACAGAAACGCGACTACCGCTACAGCCACGACCGCAGCAACCTCGCCCACCGCAGCCTGCCAACCCTGCTACGCGGCTTCACCGACATCCTCACCGCCGCCCTCCCCCTGCTACGGCCCGGCGGGATCGTCGCGGTCACCACCCGGCCCTTCCGCAACGACGGGGAACTCATCGACTTCCCCTCCCTCACCCTCGACGCCGCCATCAACGCCGGACTCGAACCCATCCAGCGCTGCATCGCGCTGCTCGCCGGAGTCCGCGACGGCCGCCTCGTGCCCCGCACCTCGTTCTTCCAACTCGACTACATCCGCAAACTCCGCGCCCACGGCATCCCCGCCCGCGCCATCGCCCACGAAGACGTCCTCATCCTCCGCCGCCCGCCAATGTCTTCGAGTCCCGTAGCCCCGAAGCGCAGCCCTCTGGCCTTCGTGGACACCTCCATCGGGGAACGGGTCGCAGCGGTGGCCGGCGGCGAGCCCGACGGCTGGGTCGCATGAGCAGCCCACCCGTACCCACATCCACGGCGACGTTGTCCGTCACGGCCACCGGGGGGCCGGTCGTGGGATCACTGTGCACCGGCTATGGAGGACTCGACCTCGGCGTCCTCGCCGCGCTCGGCGGAGGCAGCATCGCGTGGTGCGCCGATCCCGACCCCCACATCGCCGAGCTACTAGCGCACCGCATGCCCACCTCTCCCAACCTCGGAGACATCCGGACGATCAACTGGCGTGCGGTGGAACGAGTCGACGTGGTCACCGCCGGATTCCCCTGCCAAGACATCTCTGGCGCCGGGCGGCGCAAAGGCATCGAGAAAGGCGAACGCAGTGGCCTGTGGACCGACATCATGGCGGGTCTTCGCGTACTACGACCACCACTGCTCGTCGTGGAAAACGTCGCCGCGCTCCGATGGAAAAACGGCGGACTGCACCGAGTACTCGCAGACCTGGCCGAAGCAGGGTATGACGCGGCATGGCGAAGCATTCGCGCCAGCGACATCGGCGCCCCGCACCGACGAGAACGCGTCTTCCTCCTCGCCTGGCCCCACTGCGACCACACCGGTGCTGCCCACACCCACCGCGCACGACGGAAACTCCAACGGAATCAGCGCAGCCAGCAGACAAGGCGGCCCCTCACTACTGGACCATCTACGGCTACTGCCGACACCGACGGCGTCGGATGCCAAGAGCTGCACCCACCGGACGCAGCGTGGCGGCCCATCACTGCCCGACCAGGCACGGCTTCTCCCGACCCCGCGAGCCTCGGACACCGGGACATCGGGACGGCGAGCCGGAACGGGATTTCGCCCGCCGCTGTCGCAGCAGGTGCTGCCGTTGGTGACCCCCAAGGCCTTGTTGCCGACACCGCGAGCCACCGATGGCACGAAAGGGTGTCCGGCACAACGCGGTTCCAAAGGCGACCTGATGCTGCCCTCAGCAGTTATCCGTCTCCTCACCACCCCTGGCAACAACTCCTGACCGAAGAAGACACCACCAGAAACGATGAGCCATCGGACACAGCTGATGATCACGTAGTGGACTGGGGTGTCTATGCCACCGCGATCCACCGGTGGGAACGAATACTCAAACGCCGCACACCGTTTCCCACCCAGCCCGGCAAGCACGGCCGCCCCGTCCTCTCACCACGCTTCGTCGAACACCTCATGGGCCTCCTGCCTGGCTGGGTCACCGACCTCCCCCTACCCCGCACCGCCCAACTCCGCGCACTCGGCAACGGCGTCCTCCCCCAACAAGCCGCCCACGCCATAGCACTACTCCTGAGCGACTTTGCCGCCCTCACCGACGATCACACCGACGATGCATGGCAGGTGAGGGCCGCATGACTCACCGAATCCCGAACCACGATCCTGGCCCGGCTCTTCGGCTGTTGTCCTTAGGCGCCGGTGTGCAGAGCACGGCGGTGCTGTTGCTGGCCTGTGAAGGGGCGATCCCGCGATTCGACTACGCGCTGTTCGCCGACACAGGATGGGACCCGCGCGCGGTCTACGCGAACCTCAAGCACATACGCGCCCACGCACGGCGATTCGGCATCCCGGTCCGCACGGTCTCAGCCGGGAACATCAAAACCGATGCACTGGACCCCGGCCACCGGTTTGTGTCCATGCCGCTGCACGTGCTCAATGCGGACGGATCGAAAGGCCTCGCCCGGAGGCAGTGCACCAGCGAGTACAAGATCGTTCCTCTGAAAAAGGCAGCACGCCAGCTTCTGGGCTATCCCCACCCCCGGCGCGTGCCCTCCGGTGTCTACGCGGAGCAGGCTAGCGGGATCAGCATCGACGAAGTTCATCGAGCCAGGGACACCGACGTGCGCTACCTGCGCAACAGGTTTCCGCTGCTGGAACTCGGGTGGAACCGCGACACCTGTGCCGACTATCTCTCGGCGCAAGGCTTCGGGCAGACCGTGAAATCATCGTGCTTGGGGTGCCCCTTTCACGGAAACGCCGGATGGCGGTGGATTCGCGACCACGACCCGGATGGGTGGCGTGAAGCGGTCGAGTTCGACAAGGCCATTCGCAACGGCTACCCGCACGCCACCGAACAAGGCCAGCCGTTGCATGGGCAGTACTTCCTGCACCGATCCTGCAGACCGCTTGACCAAGTCGACCTCGATCAGCCCGCTATGACCACGCGGCATTCCCGTCTCGTCGCCGTCCCCGATGAGGACGACGAGCCGGATGGCTGCTCACCGTGGTCCTGCCGCTCCGGCACCCAGGTCTCCGGGGAGCGTGCGGCATGACGACGCAACATCGCGTGCCCGCGACAAGACCGCAGAACCGTCGGGAACCTTCCGAAGCGACTGCCCACCGGCACAGCTGCCTGGGTTTCGTGGTGCTGGTCGCCTTCACCACAACGGTCGTCATCGCGAACTGGGCCTCCACCCACTGGCGTCCTGCTCTAAGGGTCGATTGCCGTGCCAGCGGGCACGGCGTGGGCCGGAGTGACGCCGACCTTGCGAGACCTGCTGCACGAGGCTCTCGGAGGGCGAGCGGTACTCGTCACGATCCTGCTCGGGCAGGGGTGTCCTGGTTGCTGGCCACCCCTCAGATCGCCTCGGCAAGCGTGGTCGCGTTCGTCGTATCCGAGGCCGTCGATTCAGGCGTGTACGCGCGGCTCCGTACCCCGTCGCGGCTAGGCGCGGTAATGGGCTCGAACATCATCGGATTAGTCACCGATAGCGCGTTGTTCGTGCCGCTGGCGTTCGGTTCCTTCACCGCGGTGCCTGGTCAGGTTCTCGGCAAGACGGTCGCCACAACACTCACAGTCGCGGTGCTGCTCGCCACGAAGGCGGTGCGGTGATGAGGTTCTTCCTCGGCACGCATCAGCCTTCTTGGCTCGCCCGCGACCTCGGCCGGACAGCAGCAGCCGCCCACCCTCGTCGGTCCCGACGCCGAACAGCGCCAGCACACAGCGGAGGTCGAGCAGATCATGCGGTCGCTGGCCGCTCGCGGGTACCGGCTACACGCCTTCGGCGCGAAAGTCTTGGGACTGGGGCGGTATGCCGATGCGATCTCCAGCAGTGACTCCGCCGCCTGGAGTTTCCGGAGCAGGTATGTCTCCGGCTGCTCGCCCAGCCACCGCAGCGAGTCCAACTGCGTCCACTTCGCCTTGAGCCGGCACGCCCATCTCATGGAATCCCTGCCCACACACCACGCTCAACGAAGCAGTCAGCACAACAGGCAACCGAGGATCTCCACACACGCACCGGAAATTGCCGATCGCCGACCCCTGCCAGCCGCACCCGGACCCCCTCGACGGCGCAGTACGCCGCCCTCGGCGATACAAGCCACGGAACATTCCCAGGCACTCGCGCCCGTAGCCAACCCCGCAATCGATGTGCAGCAGCACGGAAAGTAAGTCCACCATGCCAGCAAACACCGATCCAAACACAACCGGCAACCACACTCCATACCGGCAGCAGATAAGAATGCGCAAACCTCAAGAGCCACAGCCGCGCAGTCGGCAACATCGCCCGCTACCGCACACCTCTAGTGCGGACGGCCGCGACCGCGTCACCGCGCCTACGTCAGCCGATGCTTCCCCTAACACTCCCGGCGATGTACGCCTGCCGCTGTATACCCCGACCGAAGCCGCCGAGCTCTTGTCCGTGAAGGAAACATGGCTGCGCCGCAAAGCCGGCACCCGATCAATCCCTTGCACCTTCATCGGCCGACATCTGCGTTTCTCCGCCACGGACCTCCGCACCATCGTCGAAAACGGGACACAACCTGTTCGCGCGCGTCGAGGCCGACCACGCAAAGCGAATTGACCGCTGCCACGCAGGACCTATCAAGATCTACGCCGCCAGGCTGCGCACCCGCTTGCCCTTTGTGCCCGCAGAAGCGTCCATCTGTCCATCAAAACATACACCGCAACGAGATACAGGGGAAACCTATGGCATGGGCGGAGAAACGAGGCGAAGGCTCCTGGCGGGTCCGTTACCTGAAGGACGACGGCACACTGGGCTCCATCCCCGGATTCCCAACCAAAACCGCCGCTGAGACCCACATCAGCACCATGGAATGCGAACAACGCAAGGGAACCTGGATCGACCCCGCAGCTGGCAAGATCACGCTCGCCGAGTGGAGCGCAACCTGGCTGGACGCGCTCGACGTCGCCGAAACCACCGAAGCCCAGTACCTCAGCTTGATCAACAATCACATCATGCCCCGCTGGGGCGACACCGCGCTCTCCGACATCACCGGCATCTCCATCTCCGCCTGGCGCAAGAAAAAACGAGCCACCGGTTACTCTGAATCCACCACCAAAACCATGATCAAGATACTGGCGATGATGCTCGCCGACGCAACAGACGAGAACCTCATCGCCGCCAACCCGATCCGCCCACAACGACGCGGCAAACGTTCACGCAGCAAACGACGCGAACGACTCTGGGCCACCCCAGAGCAAGTCCTCCGCATCGCCGTGCAAGCCGCGGCACTCATCGGCCCCTGGGCCGGCCTCCTGATCATCACCGCCGGATGGACCGGCGCGCGCTGGGGCGAACTCACCGGACTCCAACGACACAACACCCACCTCGACGACGGAACCATCGTCATCGACCCCGACAACGGAGCACTTCACGAAGTCAACGGCCGCTTCAACCTAGGCCCACCCAAAACCGCTGAATCCGCCCGCACCATCACCCTCCCCCCATTCCTCATCAGCCCCCTGCACTCCCACTTGAACATGCACACCCACCCCCACGTGTTTGTGACCACCGAAGGCGAACATCCCCGACGAAGTAACTTCTCCCGACGCGCCATGCGCCCCGCGGCCGACGGTAACCTCGATCGCGTCAAGCCACGCATCCGCACCCACCCCGTCAAGCCCGGTCTGACATTCCACGGACTACGCCACAGCCACAAAACCTGGCTGATCGACGCCGGTGTCCCTGAAATCGCGCAAGCACGCCGACTCGGCCACGCCCTGGACGACGACATCCAAGACATCTACTCCCACGTATCACAACAGGTTGAACAAGCCCTCATCAACGCGCTACAAGACCGCTGGAAACAAGCCCTCGACCAGTTCACACCCCGACAACTAGCCCTGATCGGCCTACCTACGGTGACCTCCCCAATGCGCGGGCGATCGCACGAACCCCGTCACCCGCGGCGCGGCGACAGCTGATCTCCTCACGCTCGGCAAAAGACAGCCGTGAATACTGCGTCTGGGCACGGTCCGCCGGAGCGGTTACAGATATCACGCCGCCAGCTTCACGGAACCACCTCCAAGCGACCGTCTTCGACACGCCGACAGCAGCCGCCGCCTCCTCAAGCACAACTCCGGTCCGCATCACAGACCAAAACCGGCGCCGGACCTGCAACGGCAACGCAGGACGCCCCATCATGAACACCTCGCAGCAGACGAGGTGTTGCGCTAACCCGTTGAACCCACGCCGCCAGGGACTGTTCCGCGAGCGGTGTTTTCGGCCTGACGCGCCGGGCTGGGGTCCGGCGGGATGGGCACTGTGAGTGATGACATCGGATGCTGCGAGTCCACAGAGGAACGTGAAACAGGCAGGACGGCAGCCTTCGCCGGAACAGGCGGCCGTGGCGGCGATGGTGGCCCAGGCCCGGGAGCAGGGTC
>NZ_JBSGJZ010000060.1:0-44433 GCF_053605825.1 Saccharopolyspora sp. NPDC003752
CCCACAACTCCAAAACCTATTACCCACCCCCACCCTCTTCCCATCTCCCGCCACCGCCAGGCACGCGGGACGGCGGTTTCGCGCGAAACCGCCACCTCCCAGGCACTCGCGTCGGCGATTTCGCGCGAAATCGACGTTCCTCCCCGCACGGCCGCCCAGCGGATTCGCCGCCGTGCTCACGGCCCGTGACCAGGCTCGGTGACCGCTGATGCGCCGACGCTTGTTGCTGGTGCTGCTCACCTTCTCGGTCCTCGCGGTGGCCGGGTTCGCCGCTCCGCTGCTGCGCGCCACCGCCGCGGAGCGGACGCAGCAGCTGGTGCTCGCCCGCACCGCCGATCTCGACCGGTTCGCCGCCCTCGCCGACCACGCGTTCAGCACCGGCGACACCGCCCAGCTGCGCGCCGAGGCGAGCCGCTACGCGGAGCTCTACGGCGAGCCGCTGGTCGTGGTCGACACCACTCGCGTGCCGGTCGTGGAAACCGGCGGCATGCGCGCCACCGACGTCGCCGAGTCGATCGACAAGGCGCTGCGCAACGAGCTGGCCGGGCCGGTGCCGTGGCTGCGACCGTGGTCCGAGGGCGAGCTGATCCGGTACCGGCCGGTCGGTGACGGCACCCGGGTGACCGGCGCGGTCGTGCTGCGCGCCTCGGTGCAGCACGCGACGCAGGACATCGCCTCGCGGTGGGCGCTGATCGTGGCGGGCGCGCTGAGCGCCTTGGTGGTGTGCGGGCTGCTCGCGTTGGTGCTGGCCCGGTGGATCCTGCGGCCGTTGGCTGAGTTGCGGGCCGGGGTTCGGGCGGTCGGCGCCGGATCGCGCCGCTCGCGGGTTCCGGAGGACGCCGGGCCGCCGGAGCTGCGGGAGCTGGCGGTGTCCTTCAACCGCATGTCGGAGGCCGTCGCGGACGCCGAGGAGCAGCAGCGGCGCCTCGTCGCGGACGCGTCGCACCAGCTGCGCAACCCGATGGCCGCGCTGCGCCTGCGGGTCGACGCGCTGGAACGGCGGATCACGCCCGAAGGAGCGCAGACCTACCGGTCCACTTTGGACGAGGTGGACCGGCTGGAGTCGCTGCTGGACCGGCTGCTGGCCCTGGCCACGGCGGATCGCGAACCCGGCGGGTCAGCGGTGGAGCCCAGCGACGTGGCGGCGGTGGCGGCCGACCGGATCGAGGCGTGGCGGCCGGCGGCCGAGGCGGCCGGGGTCCGGTTCGCCGAGGCCCGGCTCGACGACGCCGAGGCGGACCTCCCGGCCGACGACCTCGCCCAGATCCTCGACATCCTGCTGGACAACGCCATCAAGTACGCCGGATCTGCGGCGACCGTGTCGCTGCGCTGCGAGGCCGGGCCGGGCAGCTGCGCGCTCACCGTCAGTGACACCGGCCCCGGCCTGTCCGATGCGGAGATATCCCTTGCCGCGCAACGCTTCTGGCGCGCCGGGCGGCATCGCGGCAGCCGCGGTTCCGGCCTCGGGCTGGCCATCGCCGACCGGCTGGTGACCGCGCGCGGCGGCTCGCTGCGAATCGAGCCCGCCCGGCCGCACGGCTTGTCGGTGCGGCTCGACCTGCCGGTCCGGGAGGAGACGTGATTCGCCGCCGAGCCCTGCTCGCCCTGGCCGGTGCCGGGCTGGTCAGCGCCTGCACCGGGCGGACGCCCGAGCGCACGCTGCGCATCGCCGCCGGCGAGCCGGGCGGCTTCTACACGGCCTTCGCCGGTCAGCTGGCCGCCGAGGTTTCCGCGGCGGTGCCCGGCCTGCGGATGCCGGTGCTGAGCAGCCAAGGCAGCGTCGCCAATGTCGAGCTGCTGCGCGACGGGTCGGCCGATCTGGGCATGGTGCTCGCGCACACCGCGGCGGCGGCGCAGAACGGCGATCTCGGCCCCCGGGTTGAGCTGCGCGCCCTCGGTCAGGTGTACGAGAACTACACGCAGCTCGTCGTGCTGGCCGGCAGTCCCGTGCACAGCCTCGCCGAGCTGGCCGGACGCACGGTGTCGATCGGCGCGCCGAAGTCCGGGACTGCGTTGCTGGGGGCGAACCTGCTGGCGGCACATCCCGGGGTGCGCCGCGAATCGCTGCCGCTGGAAGAAGCGATCGACGCGCTGGAACGCGGCCGGATCGACGCGTTGCTGTGGTCCGGCGGCCTGCCGACGCCGGTGCTCAAGACGCTCGACGACCGGGTCGGCATCCGCCTGCTGCCGCTCGATGCGGCGGAGGCTGGCTGCGGCCCGCTGTGCGACCCGGTGCTGGTGCCGCCCGGCGCCTACCGGCGGACCAGCCGGATCCCGACGGTCGGCGTGCCCAACATCCTGGCCTGCACCCCGGAACTCCCCACCGACCTGGCCGAAGCGGTGGTCCGCGTCCTGGTGCTGCGAGCGCCGTTCCTGGTCCCGCAGCAGACGGTGGGCACCCAGTTCCTGGACGTCCGGAACCTGATCGGCACGGGCGCGGTGCCGCTGCACCCCGGCGCCGAACGCGCCTACCGCGACCTCCACGGCTGACCCGGCCGCACGGAGGAACCTCCCGATGGGTCGTTTCAGAAGGGCTCATCCGAAGGCGCCCGGTGCCTGACGGGTGGCGTTTTCGCGCGAAAACGGCGTCCCGCCCTCACGCGGACGCCGGTTTCGCGCGAAACCGGCGTCCTGCGTTCCAGGCGACCACACCTCATGCGTGCCCGCACCCCATTCCGAAACGCCCCCAAAGACCGGGATTCTCGGCGGTCTCCGCAGCTGACCCGGCACGCCCGGTTTCGTCTGGCATCGGGAGGCTCGGTGACCTCCGCGTCGGGGCGGCGTTGTCGACGGTCGGCGGATCTCAGGTGATCACGAAGGTTTGCGTGGCGCCGGTGAAGGCGTTGATCGAGCCGTTCCAGCCGTTCTTCCAGTTGCCGCGGTGGACGATCCGGTAGCGGCCGGCCGGGGCGTTGTCCGGGACGTCCCAGGTGATCGTCGCCGTCGAGGTCGCGACACCGCTGCGCGCCCAGTGGTACTTCGTCGACCAGTGCCGGTCGTCGGCCACGCGCCGCCACTCGCCGTCGACCTGGCGTTGGACCTCGGCGAAGGTGCCGCCGCGGCGCAGGTCGTTCTTCGGGTGGCCGGTCACGAACGCCGCCGAGACCTGTTCGCCGCGCCGGTAGCGGTTGGCGGGTTCGGTGAGCACGTCGCCGAATTCGCGGCCCGGCGGCTTGTCGTCGAAGACCACGCCGGGCTGGAAGTTGATCAGCTTGCCGCGCAGGTCGCGCGGGGTCGGCCCGGGCGGGACCGGCTTCCCGGACCGCATCGCGGCGGCCAGCCGGGTGAACTCCTGCTGGTAGGCGGGCAGCGTGTACCTGCCGAACAGGGTGGAGGCGCCCTCGTACTGCTGCGCGTCGTACTCCTCCGGCGTGGTCACGTACTGGCTGTACGCGTTGGCGTAGCCCTGCACCAGCACGTTCTCCAGCGGCACGCCCAGCTCGTCGGCGACGGCGCGGCGGATCCGCAGCCCGGCCACGATGGTGAATTCGGCGGGCCCGGCCACCAGGTGCAGCTGACCGATCCGGATCAGTTGCAGCGGCAGCACTTCCGGGCACCACGGGTAGGGCTTCATCGCGCCGAAGGGCACCGCGATCGGCTTGGGCGCCTGCTCGTCCGCCAGCCCCGCCGGGATGGGCGCGTCCGCGCCGCCGAGCCAGTCCAGGAACGGGTTGCGGATGCCCTCGGGGATCGGGAGTCCGGGCCCGTCCTCGCGGCTTCCGGCGAGCATGGACACGCCGATCGCGGCGGTGCAGGTGGAGTGCTGCTCGCCGTCCGGCGTGAACCGACCGTCCACAGTGACCTTCGACATGTCCACGAAGCACATCCGGTGGTCCACGGCGCCGCCGATCTGCTCCCGCGCCGCGTCGAAAGCGCGCTTGGCGGCGCGGAACTGGCGATCGCCGATGATCCGGGTGTTCTCGAACTCGTCGTCGGTCGGACCGGAACCGGGCGCCAGGTCCAGGTTCGGCGACATGTCGCCGGAGTTGGTCTGCGCGAAGCAGGCGACGAAGTCGTCGCCGCGCTGTTCCCAGGCGAACGCCGCGTAGCCCTTGTTGTCCGAGCTGATCAGCCGGTTCTCGTTGGTCATCGAGGTGCCGTGGGTGGCGAACCAGGTGATCGCGCCGACGTCCCGCCCGCCCTGCGCGAAGCGCAGCACGGTGACCGCCGGGTCGATGGCCAGCGGGAAGTGGTCCTTGTCCGCTCGGGGGTTGAGGTCGAACGCGCTGCGCGACCGGTTCACGCTGGCGTCGGTCAGCACGGCCCGGCCCAGGTGCAGGGTGCCGGGCTTGAGGTCGTCGTGCGCTCGGGAGATCGCTTCGACGATCCCGTCCACGACGGCGTTGTAGGTCTGCTCCTGGAAACCGAGGATCGACAGGTCGTAGGCGGCGTAGTGCGAGTCGCCACCGCATGCGGCGTGCGTGTGCGTGGCGTTGAGCAGCACGTTCTGCTCGGTGTAGAGCTCGCCGCGGGTTTCGGCGAGCTTGCGCAGAACCCCTTGGTGCACCGACTGGAACAGCGCGCCGAGCTCGGCGGTGACGAACGCGATGCGCTTGTCGCCGTCGGCCACGATGAACGCGCGCGCGAGGGTGCGCAGGTGGATGCCCGCGGTCTGCTGCTGGGGCATCGAGTAGCCCATCATGCCGTTCTCGGCGGCCGGGCCGGTCACGTCGGCGATGCCCCGGCCGACCAGGTAGCCGGTCGGGCGGGCGGGTTCAGCGGCGGCGCTGGTGCCGCCGAGCGCCGAAGCGACCAGCGGTGCCGCCGCGGCGGCGGCCAGCACACGTCTCCTGGCAACGGGCATGGGCCTGCACTCCTCGATGAATGCGAACCAAATTCACGTTCTTGATCGAGGGGAGGCTACGTGATCCCGTTCACCCTGCCAAGGGCTCGGTCAGGCCATCAGGGCGCCGACCAGGCTGTCCTGGACCCAGGTGAGCCACTGGTAGACGCCTAGGTGCTCGCGGCGCATGTCGTCGTCGGGCACGTCGTCCGGCATGTCCTCGTCCACGTCCAGCGCCGTGCCCAGCGCAAGCCGGACGTCGTTGAGCGCCGCCAGCCACCCGTCGGCCTGCTCGCCGGTCAGCTTGACCCGGCCGCCCATCGGCGGGCACGTCTCCAGCACCAGCGCGGCCGCCCCGGTCTTGGCCTCCAGCAGCCCCGGCTCGTGCAGCGACCGCATCGCTCCGGCGGCGTCCGACTCCTCCTCGTCGGTCTCGCCGGTGATCGGGTCGCGCCGGTAGAAGTCCGGCAGCAGCCGCGCCAGCACGCGGTCTTCCGGCGGTGTCGTCGGCCCGGTGCGGATGCCGGTCAGCTCGGCCAGCTCGTCCTTCGGCGCCTCGTCGGCGCGGGCGGCGAGCATGTCCTTGAGCTGCCCCACCAGACCCCGGATGACCGCGGCCTCCTGCTGCGACAGCTCGGCCAGCACGTGACCGTTCTTGCGGGTCCAGCCTTCCACTCAGGAATCCTTCTGCATCGTCGCCCACAGGCCGGCGGCATGCAGCTTCGCCACGTCTCCCTCGACCTTCTCCTTGGAGCCCGAGGAAACCACCGCCTTGCCCTTGTGGTGCACGTCCAGCATCAACTTCGTCGCATGATCCCGGGTGTAACCGAAGATCTTCTGGAGCACGTAGGTCACGTAGGACATCAGGTTGACCGGGTCGTTCCACACCACGGTCACCCACGGCTTGTCCTCGGTACCGAGTGCATCCGGTTCGAGTTGCGCGCGCTCGATTTCAGCGGGCGAGGTCATGGCCCCATCGTCGCACGCGGCCGTCACAGCAGTGTCGACCGCACGGGCAAACCCGGCACGCACGGGGTTCGCGCTGCGAATGCGCGCCGACCACCACGTAATCTCTGCGGCATGAGCTCTCCGACGGGTAGCACCGCGCTGCTGACGGACCAGTACGAGCTGACGATGCTCGCGAGCGCGCTGCAGGACGGCACCGCGCACCGCCCGTGCACCTTCGAGGTGTTCACCCGGCGGCTGCCGGACGGCCGCCGCTACGGGGTCACCGGCGGCACCGGCCGGGTGCTCGACGCGATCGAGAACTTCCGGTTCGGCGAGGCCGAACTCGAACAGCTCTCGGCCACCCGCGTGGTGGACGACGCGACCCTGGAATGGCTGCGCGACTACCGGTTCCAGGGGCAGGTCGACGGCTATCCCGAAGGCGAGCTGTTCTTCCCCGGCTCCCCGCTGCTGACCGTGCGCGGCACGTTCGCCGAGGCAGTGGTGCTGGAGACGCTGGTGCTGTCGATCCTCAACCACGACAGCGCGATCGCCGCCGCGGCGGCCCGGATGGTGTCGGCGGCCAACGGCCGGCGGATGATCGAGATGGGCTCGCGGCGCACGCACGAGGAAGCGGCCGTGGCCGCGGCGCGGATCGCCTACCTGGCCGGTTTCACCGCCACCTCGAACCTGGAGGCGGGCCGCCGCTACGGCATCCCGACCGCGGGCACGGCGGCGCACGCGTTCACGCTGCTGAACGACTCCGAGCGCGCCGCCTTCGAATCGCAGATCGCCTCGCTGGGCACCGGCACCACGCTGCTGGTCGACACCTACGACATCACCCGCGGCATCGAGCTCGCGGTGGAGGTCGCCGGGACCGGGCTGGGCGCGGTCCGGATCGACTCCGGCGACGTCGGCGTGCTCGCCCAGCAGGCCCGCGACCAGCTCGACGGGCTCGGCGCGACGGGCACCCGGATCGTCGTCTCCGGCGACCTCGACGAGTACGCCATCGCCGCGCTGCGCGCCGAGCCCGTCGACGGCTACGGGGTGGGCACGGCGCTGGTCACCGGTTCCGGCGCGCCGACCGCCGAGATGGTCTACAAACTGGTGGAGGTCGAGGGCCGTCCGGTCGCGAAGCGCAGCTCGCACAAGACGTCCCGCGGCGGCCGCAAGGCCGCGGTGCGGCGGTACAAGGAGACCGGCACCGCCGTGGAGGAGGTCGTGTACCAGGTAGCGCCGGGCGCCTCCGAGCCGGTGCTCGGGCCGCACGACCGGTTCCTGCAGATCCCGCTGATCCGGGACGGGAAGCGGGCCGACGGCGTGCCGACGCTGGAGGAGGACCGGCAGCGGCTGCGGCACGCGCTGGTGACACTGCCGTGGGAAGGCCTCAAGCTCTCGCACGGCGAACCGGCGATCCCAACGGTCTTCCACGAGGCCTGAGCTTCCTGCCAGGCCCGGCGGCATTCCAGAATTGCGGTAACGGCAAGGGGGGACGTGATGACCAAAGCGTTGATCATCGTGGACGTGCAGAACGACTTCTGCGAGGGCGGCTCGCTGGCGGTGGCCGGCGGCGTCGACGTGGCGAAGGAGATCTCGCGGTACCTCGCGGGATTCGACCACGACCACGTGGTGGCCACCCGGGACTACCACATCGACCCGGGCGCGCACTTCAGCGACGAGCCGGACTTCGTCAGCTCCTGGCCGCGGCATTGCGTGGCAGGCACTCCCGGCGCGGCGTTCCACCCGGAGCTGGACGTGGGCCCGGTGGAAGCGGTGTTCTCGAAGGGCCAGTACAGCGCCGGCTACTCGGGCTTCGAGGGCATCGACCTGCGGGACCGGCCGCTGCGCGACTGGCTGGCCGACCACGGCGTCCGCCGGGTCGACGTCGTGGGCATCGCGATGGACCACTGCGTCCGGGCGACGGCGCTCGACGCGGTCCGGGCCGGCCTGGACACGACGGTGCTCCTGGAACTCACGGCGGGCGTCTCCCGCGAGACGGTCGACGCGGCCCTCTCGGAGCTCGACGCCGCGGGCGTGAACCTCGTCGGCGAACCCGTCGTCCGGTAGCTGCGTTTCCGCTGCTCAGGGCTCGTGAGCACTTTGGAGCGCTATGGCGATCCAACACACGCACGAGCCCTGACCTGCAGAGACGCCACCTTGCCGTGATGTCCGGCCGGCTGTCTGCGATTTCCAGCGCTTCGACATCGGGTACGCCAGACCTTCCCGGACCACGACTACGAGCCGCTGCGGTAGCGCGGGGGCATCGGGGCTCTTGGACAGGGGTGCGCGGTAGTTTCTTCTCGTGCCCACCTCTGTCCCGCGATGGTCCGACCCGGTTGCGTTCGAGCCCGACGAAGACGACGAGCTGCCACCGGAGATCGCCGCCGACCTCGCCAAGGCGGGCAAGCGGGAGGCGCCGGAACTGCCGCTGACGGCCAAGCCCAAGCAGGACATCCCGGACCTGGCGACGCTGCTGGAGATCGCGATCAGCGCGGTCGGCGGCGTGCCGCGCGAGGGCCAGGCCAACATGGCCGCCGCCGTCGAGCACTCCATCGGCTCCGGCGAACACCTGGCCGTGCAGGCCGGCACCGGCACCGGGAAGTCGCTGGCGTACCTGGTCCCCGCGATCCGGCACGCCGTCGCCGAGGGCACCACGGTGGTCGTCTCGACCGCGACCATCGCTCTGCAGCGCCAACTCGTCGACCGGGACCTCCCCCGGCTGGCGACCGCGCTCGCCGAGGCGATCGGCCGCCGCCCGACCTTCGCGATCCTCAAGGGCCGCCGCAACTACCTGTGCCTCAACCGCGTGCACGGCAACGCGCCCGAGGAGCCCGACGACGGCGCGCTGTTCGACGCCTTCGCCGCGTCCGCGCTGGAACGACAGGTCAAGCGGATCCAGGAGTGGGCCACCGAGACCGAGACCGGCGATCGCGACGAGCTCGTGCCCGGCGTCACCGACCAGGCCTGGCGGCAGATGTCGGTCACCGCCAAGGAATGCCTCGGCGTGCACCGCTGCCCGGTCGGCGTCGACTGCTTCGCCGAGCGCGCCAGGGCCGAGGCCGGGCGCGCGGACATCGTCGTGACGAACCACGCGCTGCTGGCCATCGACGCGCTGGACGACCGGCCGGTGCTGCCCGATCACGACGTCGTCCTCGTCGACGAGGCGCACGACCTGGTGGACCGGGTGACCTCGGCGGCCACCAGCGAGCTGACCGCGGGGGCGGTGCGGCTCGCGGCGCGCCGCTGCGGGCGGGCCATCGACGAGGAGATCGCCGACCGCCTCGCCGAGGCCGCGGAAGGCCTGGACCTGGTGCTGCAGGCGGCGAACCCCGGTCGGCTGGAAGAACTCCCGCAGGACCTCGGCGGCGCGCTGACGGTGACCCGCGACGCGGCCTGGGCGTGCATCAACGCGCTAGGCCCGGAACGCAAGGAAGACGCCGAAGGCAGCACCGCACGCAAGCTCGCGCACGCCCTCACCGAAGAGATCCATGACACCGCGGTGCGGCTCCTGGAAGCGTTCGACGACGAAAAGCAGTACGACGTCGTGTGGGTGTCCGCGGAACCCAATCGCCCGCCGACCGTGCGGGTCGCGCCGCTGGGAGTCGGCGCGCTGCTGCGGGACCGGCTCTTCGGGCAGCGCACCACGGTCCTGACCTCGGCGACGCTGGCGCTCGGCGGCTCGTTCGACACGCTCGCCCGGCAGTGGGGCCTGCCGCCGCAGCAGAAGGCCCAGGCCGCCGCCGGAATGGCCACCGCGAAGGAGGTTCCCTCCGACGCCGGCGGTCCGAAGTGGACCGGACTGGACGTGGGTTCGCCGTTCGAGCACCAGCGCAGCGGCATCCTCTACATCGCCCGCCACCTGCCGCCCCCGGGCCGCGACGGGCTGCCGCCGCAGTACCTGGACGAGCTGACCGAGCTGGTGCAGGCCGCGGGCGGGCGCACGCTCGGGCTGTTCTCGTCGATGCGCGCCGCCAAGCAGGCTTCGGAAGAACTGCGCGAACGGCTGAGCACGCCGGTGCTGTGCCAGGGCGACGACTCGACCGCGCTCCTGGTCCGCAAGTTCGCCGAAGACCCGGAGACCTCGCTGTTCGGCACCCTGTCGCTGTGGCAGGGCGTGGACGTGCCGGGCGATTCGCTGCAGCTGGTCATCATGGACCGGATCCCGTTCCCGCGGCCGGACGATCCGCTGGCCTCGGCCCGCCAGAAGGCGGTTTCCGAGCGCGGCGGCAATGGGTTCATCACGGTGGCGGGCACGCACGCGGCGCTGCTGCTCGCGCAAGGCGCCGGGCGGCTGCTGCGCTCGCCGAAGGACCGCGGCGTGATCGCGGTGCTGGACCCGCGCCTGGCCACCGCCCGCTACGGCGGTTTCCTGCGCGCCTCGCTGCCGCCGTTCTGGACCACCCACGACCCGGAGGTCGTGCGCGGAGCCCTGCGAAGGCTGTCCGCAGCCGCAGCGGAGGTCTAGGAGCGCCGCAATTTCATTGAGGTTTTCCAACCTCGATTTGCGTGGCGGTGCGGGTAGCGGAACCTCAGAGGCTCCCTGGACTGTGGGTGCCCTGACTTATGTATGCCCAATACACGGCGTCAGGGCCGTCCTCGCCAGGAAGCCTCTGAGAACCCGCGGCGGTGCCGGCGTCGTAGGTGGGCTATGCGCCTGCGGCGCATGCGACAGCCCATCGACGTGCAGCTTTACGACCCGCGATTGCGGGCCGACCAGGATGAAAAACGCTCATTGAAATTGCGGTGATCCCGGGTCTGGGACGGCGCGGGCCGGGGTTCGGGTGTCAGGTGTCGTGATCGCCGCGGTCGCGGGTGGTTACCAGGCCGGTGGGCCCTGTGCGACGCGGTCGAGCACCGGTTCGAGCCGGTGGAGGTCGTCGCTGGTCTGGAGCAGCCGCTCGTCCCACCAGGTGGCACCGGCCTCGGCCAGCGGTCCGATCAGGTCGCGCGCCGCCGCGGGGTTGCCCGGGCTGACACCGCCCACGACGACCTCGAAGGGTTCGGACCGGCGATCCGTGCGATGCCGGTGGACGTAGCCGACCAGTTCCCGCACCTCATCGACGCGCGGCGGGTGCCCGTGGCCGGCCGTTTTGAACAAGGGGACCACGCCGTCCCAGCGCGCGGCGCGGCGCATCGGCGGGCGGTTCGGCCACACCCCGCCGATCCAGACCGGCGGACGAGGACGCTGCACCGACGCAGGAAGCAGGGTCACGTCATCGACGTAGTAGTGCCGACCGCGGTGGTTCACCGGCTCACCGGACCAGTAGCGCTGCAGCAGGCCCAGTCCCTCGTCGAGGCGTTCGGCCAGCACCACCGGGTCGGTGGGTTCGCCGAAGCTGGCGAAGTCGCCGTCGATCGGCCCGCCGAGGCCCGCGCTGAAGATCACCCTGCCGCCGCTCAGCGAGTCCAGGGTGGCCACCTGACGGGCCAGCTGCTCCGGCCGCCGCCGCGCGACCGCGGCGACCAGGGTCCCCAGCCTCAGCCGGGAGGTCGCCAGCGCTGCGGCGGTCAGCAGCATCCACGGGTCGCCGAACGGCTGGCCTCGACGCTCGTCCTTGTCGTGCACCAGGTGATCCCAGACGAACAACGCGTCCCAGCCCGCCTGCTCCGCCGCCACGGCCACCTTCGCAACCGTTGCGGGATCGGCGAAATCGCCGAAGTTCGGGATGTTGATCGAAAAGCGCACCGATACATAGTGCGCACGACCCGACACGCAGCGCAATCGAATTTCGGCAGCCCTGCCGCCACCCCGATCCCGGGTAAGCGCCTTCCGCCACGGCGCCGCTGGTGCTCGGCGCAACCGGACCCGAATGACGCGCTAACACGAACGCCACAAGCCCAGCTGACCCGTTTTCGCTGGTCAGGAACCATGCGTGTGGTGTGTCGCCACAGCAGCACAAACGCTCGCGGGCTCCCACCGGACAAAAAGCCAGCGGTGCCAGCGGTTTTGTAGGAGATCGACAACTCGGTGTTCGGCTTTCTGTTCCGGCGGGGTTGGCGGGTAGGTTGAGCTCGCCGCGCTCATCGGGCCGCCGACGCCGCCCGATTCGACGAGAACCGCTGGTGGGGAAGGTCCCGCCAGGCGGGAGGCAGTCGAGGAGGAGGCGCGGCGCGAAGCCCGGCCCGGCAGCGCAGCCGGTCGGCCATGTTGTCGATCAACCGCTAGGGAGACGTCGTGTCCGCACCACGCCAAGCCGCGCCCGCCGCGAACCTGGCCAGGACTGTGGTCTTCGCCGCATTCATCGCCGTCCTCGGGATCTTCCCCGGCTTCTACCTCGGCGGCGCGGCGGTGCCGATCGTCCTGCAGAACGCGGGTCCGCTGCTGGCCGGCAGCATCCTCGGCGCCCGCCGGGGCGGCGCGGCCACGCTGCTGTTCCTCGCCCTGGTGGCGATCGGGCTGCCGCTGCTCTCCGGCGGTCGTGGCGGCCTCGCGCCGTTCATCGGGCCCAGCGGCGGTTTCGTGATCGGCTGGGTGGTGGCGGCGGTCGTCGTCGGCCTGATCGTGCAGCGCGGCCTGCCGAAACCGGGCCTGTTCGTGCTGCTCGCGGCCAACGTCGCGGGTGTGGCCGTGGACTACCTGATCGGCATCCCGTACTGGGGCATGGTCATCGGCGACCTGCGCGCGGCGGCGGTGCAGTCGCTGGTGTTCCTCCCCGGCGACGCCCTGAAGCTCGTCGCCGTCTCGCTCGTCGCCGTCGCGGTGCACCGCGCCCTCCCGGCGACGCTGACCGGCTCGGCGCGCCGCGCCACCGCCGGGGGCTGAGCGTGCTGCCGATCCTCGGCCGCTCCCCCGCTTCGCGGGTCGCGCACGCCGGAACGACGCTGGACGCTCAGGAGCTGCTCGCGCGGGCCTGCCGCGCTGCGCGGCTCCTGCCGCACGGCTCCAGGGTCGCCCTCGACGGAGGGGACGCGCTGACGCGCTTGACCCACTTCCTCGGTGCAGATCTCGCGGGCTGCGCAACCCTGCTCGCGGAACCCACCTGGACGGAAGCCGACCGCGCAGCGGTCCTCGCCGACGCGCGCCCGGATCTCGTGCTGCACCTGGGCGATCCGCCAACCGCAGACGAGAGCGAACGGCCCGTTCACGCCGCCTACCGAGACGAACAGACCGTTCACCTCACAACCGAACCGAGCCAACGAACCGCTCACGCCGCCTACCGAGACGAACGGTCCGTTCGCCTCGGCGGCCCATCGCCGACCGACGACGCCGAGCTCACGCACTTCTACCTGCCCACGACCTCCGGCAGCAGCGGGTCCCCGAAGGTGCTGATCCGGTCTCGGCGGTCGTGGCTGCGCAGCTTCGCCGCGCTCAGTCTGCCCTTGAGCTCGTCGGATCGCGTGCTGATCCCCGGTCCGCTGAGCTCGTCGTTGTTCCTCTTCGGCGCGTTGCACGCGCTCCGCGAGGGCGCCGATGTCGAGCTGCTGGACAAGTGGTCCGCCGCCGGTGCGGCCGCCGCTTCGCGGCGGGCCACCGCGGTCCACCTGGTGCCCGCGATGCTCTCCACCCTCGTGTCCACTTTGGAACGTGATCCGGTGTTGCGGGCCGAATGCGGTTTGCGCGTGGTGGTTTGCGGCGGGGCCCGGGTGGACGAGGCATTGGCGGAACGGCTCGCCAAGGCGCTTCCCGGGTGCGAGCTCGTCGAGTACTACGGGTCGGCCGAGCATTCGCTGATCGCCGTTCGGCGCGGCGGTTCGCTGCGGCCGGTCGTCGACGTGGACGTGCGCGATCCCGTGGACGGCGTCGGCGAGTTGTGGGTGCGCTCCGACCTGGTCTTCGACGGCTACCTCCGCGACGGGGCGATCGTGCCCGCGACGACCGAGGACGGCTGGTCGACCGTCGGCGACCGCGCCGTGCGGCACGCCGATGGGTCGCTGGAGGTTCTCGGCCGCCTCGGATCGGCGATCAACACCGGCGCCCGCATCGTCGGTGCGGAAGAGGTCGAATCGGTGCTGCGCGGCGCCGAGGGCGTGCTTGACGTGCTCGTTTGCGCCAGCCCGCACCCGAGGTTCGGCGAGCTCGTCACCGCCGTCGTCGAGATCGACCCGGCAAAACCACCGTCGCTGCGCGAGCTCCGCGCGCGGGCCCGCAACGCGCTGGGTCCGGCGAAGCGCCCCCGGCGCTGGCTGGCGGTGCGGGAGCTGCCCCGGACCGCGTCCGGCAAGCCCGCTCGCGCCCTGATCGCGGAGCGGCTGCGGACCGGAACCCTCGATGCGGAGGCGCTGTGAACCGGACCCCCGTCGTGATCGCAGCGCGTCGCACTCCCATCGGCGAAGCGGGCGGCGTGCTGCGCCACCTGGCCGTCGACCGGCTCGCCGCGCCGGTGCTGCGCGCCGCCCTGGACGACGCCGGTGTGACCACAGTGGACGATGTGCTGCTCGGCAACGTGCTGGGCCCCGGCGGGAATCCGGCGCGGGTGGCGACGCTGCGCGCCGGGTTGGGCGAGGCCACGCCCGGCATGACCATCGACCGGCAGTGCGCGAGCGGGCTCACCGCGATCACCACGGCTGCCGCGATGATCCGCGGTGGCGCGGGTGATTGGTTCCTCGCCGGCGGTGCCGAGAGCCCGTCGACCGCTCCTTGGCGGGCGTGGCGGCCGCGGTCGGCGACCGAACCACCCCGCTTCTACGACCGCGCACCGTTCGCCCCGGCCGAGATCGGCGACCCGGACATGGGCCCGGCGGCGGACCTGGTGGCCGCCGAGGCCGGGATTTCCCGGCAGCGCCAGGACGCTTTCGCCGCCCGCAGCCACGAACGCGCCGTGGCCGCGCGGCGAGCGGGCCGGTTCGACGCCGAGCTGGTGCCGGTCGGCGGCATCTCCGCGGACGAGCGGCCGCGCGAGGGCTTCAGCGCCGAGCGGCTGGCCCGGTTCCGGCCCGCGTTCACCCCGGACGGGACCGCGACGGCGGCGAACTCCTGCGGCATCAACGACGGGGCCGCCGCCGTGCTGATCACCACCGAGGAGCAGCGCCGCCGGCTCGGCGTGCCGGGCCTGCGGCTGCTGGGCTGGCGCACGACGGGGGTCGACCCGAACCGGCTCGGTCTGGGCGCGGTGCCCGCCATGCGGGAACTGCTCGCTCAGCACGAGCCGGAGGTCGTGGAGTTCAACGAGGCCTTCGCCGGGCAGACCCTGGCCTGCCTGGACGCCGCGGGCATCGACGAGCGGCTGGCCGGCCCGGACGGCGGCGCGATCGCGCTCGGCCACCCCTGGGGCGCCTCCGGCGCGGTGCTCGTGGTGCGGTTGTTCGGCCGGATGGTGCGGGCGGACGGGCCGCGCGTGGGCCTGGCGGCGCTGTCCTCCGGCGGGGGTTTGGGCGTGGCCACGATGTGGGAGCGAGTGGGTTGATCGAGTTCGAGGACGTCGGGCACAGCTACGACGAGCGCACCGTGCTGGACGGCGTGGACCTGCGGCTGACCGAGCGGCGGGTCGCCTTCGTCGGGGCGAACGGCTCCGGCAAGTCCACCCTGGCCCGGATGATCAACGGCCTGGTGCACCCCAGCCGCGGCCGGGTGCTGGTCGACGGGGTGGATCCGGCGCGCGACGGCCGCGCGGTGCGGCGGCGGGTGGGGTTCATCTTCACCCACCCGGACAGCCAGATCGTGATGCCCACCGCGGGCGAGGACGTCGCGTTCTCGCTGCGCAAGCAGGGCCTTTCCAAGGCGGAGCGGCAACGCCGGGCGGCGGAGGTGCTCGCCCAGCACGGGCTGGAGGGCTACGCCGAGCACCCGGCGCACCAGCTCTCCGGCGGGCAGAAGCAGCTGCTGGCGCTGTGCTCGATGCTCGTCCTGGAGCCGGACGTGCTGGTCTGCGACGAACCGACGACGCTGCTCGACCTGCGCAACAAGCGGCACTTCATCGACGTCCTGGACGGGCTGCCGCAGCAGGTCGTGCTGGTCACCCACGACCTGGACCTGCTGGACGGCTTCGACCGGGTGGTGGTGCTCGACGCGGGCAAGGTGGTCGCCGACGGCGAACCGGCCGCGGCCATCCCGTTCTACCGGGAGCTGATCAAGTGAGCCCGCTCGGCCTGTACGAGCCGGGGAACAGCCCGCTGCACCGGCTCGGCGCGGGGTGGAAGTTCCTGGCGCTGCTGGCCTTCGCGGTGCTGACCTTCGTGCTCGGGTCGCCGCCGGCGCTGGGCGGGTGCGTGCTCGCGGTCGCGGTCGCGTACCTGGTCGGCCGGATCCCGCCGCGCCGCTGTTGGCAGACCGTGCGGCTGCTGATCCCGTTGCTGCTGGTGGTCTTCCTGCTGCAGTGGTGGATGCTCGGCCTCGACACCGCCGCCGTGGTGTGCCTGCGGCTGCTCGGCGCGCTCACCGCCGCCAACCTCTTCACCCTGACCACCAGGGTCGACGACCTGGTCACCGCCGTGGAGCGCGGTCTCGGCCCGCTGCGGCGCTTCGGCATCCGGCCGGAGCGGATCGGCCTGCTGGTGGGCCTGACGCTCCAGGCGGTCGCGGCCCTGTCGACGATCGCGACGCAGGTGCGCGAAGCGCAACGAGCCCGGAACGCGGAGCGCTCCTTCCCCGCGTTCGCGGTGCCGTTCCTGGTCCGCACGCTCCGCCACGCCGACGAGCTCGGCGAAGCCCTCGCGGCCCGCGGCGTCGGCGACGACTGACCCGCGGGCGAGGCAGGTCGCGATCCCCATCAGCGAGGGGCACCTGTCCTCGTCCCGCGAGCCACCGATCGCGGCTCAGCCGGTCCAGGCTCCGGCGGCGGCGGCCGCCTTGACGTACTCCGCGAACGGGCGCGGCTCGCGTCCCAGCGCTCGCTGCACGCCGTCGCTGACGCGCTCACCGGCACCATCGCGGATCCGCCCCAAGAGCTCGGCCACCACCTCGGCCGCCTCGACCGGCACTCCCTGAGCCGTGAGCATGGCGTTGAACCGGGACTTCTCCACCGGCGTGTAGCGGATCTGCTGCCCGGACGCCTCGGCGATCATCTCGATCGCGGTGCGGAAGGACAGGGGCTCAGGCCCCGACAGCTCGTAGATCTCGCCCGCGTGGCCTTCCTGCGTGAGCGCGGCCACCGCGACGTCGGCGATGTCGTCGGCATCGACGAACGCCTCCCGGCCCTCGCCGGCCGGCAACGCCACCTCGCCGGATCGCAACGGCTCCAGGAACAGGTCCTCGCTGAAGTTCTGCGCGAACCAGGCCGGCCGCAGGATCGTCCACTCCAGATCGGTCGCGCGCAAGGCCCTCTCGACCGGTTCCTGGTACGGATCCGCCTCGCCAGGCACCGGCCCACGCGCCGACAGCAGCACCACCCGGCGGGCACCCGCTTCTTCGGCGGCCGACAGGAACTCCCCCACGACGGCACCCGGCACGGTTTCGTTCATCGGGATGAGGTAGATCGCTCCCACACCGGCCAGCGCCGGAGCCCAGGTGTCGCGGTCGGCGAGGTCGAACCTGGGCTGACCGGAACGGGAGGCAGCGCGGAAGGGTTGGTCGAGCCTGGCGGTGACTCGGCGGCCGGTCTTGCCCCGGGCGCCGAGCACGAGAACGGGGGAAAGCGTCATGGGGCAAGCACATCAGGGCCGCACGAGACGATCCATGGCCAGCCATCTCGTTCACATGTGAGATCGTCTTGGCGTGGATCTGCTAGCGGACTACCTCGCCGGGGTGCGGGCGAGCGGCGCGGTCTTCTGCCAATCGGTTGCCGAGCCGCCGTGGGCGGTGCGGTTCAGCGAGCCCGCTCCGCTGGCGCTGGGCGCCATGCTGCGCGGCGAGTCCTGGATCGTCGGCGCCGGGACAGCGCCCGTCCGCGTCCAGGAGCGCGACGTCGTCCTGGTCCGCGGCCTGCGGCCGTTCACCGTGGCCGACCGGCCGACCACCGAGCCACAGGTGGTGATCGAGGGCCCGGATCGCTGCTGGACGACCTCGGACGGCCCCGCCGTGGCCGGGCCGAACCTCGTGCTGGGACCGCGCACCTACG
Source organism: Saccharopolyspora sp. NPDC003752 (assembly GCF_053605825.1). Taxonomy (NCBI): domain Bacteria; kingdom Bacillati; phylum Actinomycetota; class Actinomycetes; order Pseudonocardiales; family Pseudonocardiaceae; genus Saccharopolyspora; species Saccharopolyspora sp. NPDC003752. The sequence goes on from NZ_JBSGJZ010000060.1 coordinate 17,662, forward strand.
GGTTCAGCGCCGACGGGTCCGACCTCTTCGTCACCGCCGAATATCCGCTGCACGGCGACGTTTCGGAGCGCCTGCTCGAAGCGCTGCCCGAGGTGGCCGTCATCCCGCGGGAGCCGGAGTTCGCGCCGCTGCTCGACCTGCTGGCCGTCGAGATCGACGGCGAGGAGCCTGGCCAGCAGGTCATCCTCGACCGGCTGCTGGACCTGCTCCTGGTCCGAGCGCTGCGGTCGTGGTTCGCGCAACCCGAGGCCGAGCCGCCGCCCGGCTACCGCGCCCTCGCCGACCCGCGGATCGGGCGTGCCCTGCACCTGATGCACGAACGGCCCGACCATCCGTGGACCGTCGCCGCGCTGGGCGCGGAAGCGGGGATGTCGAGGGCTGTGTTCGCGCGGCGCTTCGCCGAGCTGGTCGGCCAGCCGCCCCTTCGCTATCTCACCGAGTGGCGGATGGCGCTCGCCGCCGACATGCTCCGCGCGCCCGGAGCCACCGTCGCCTCGGTGGCCCGGAAGGTCGGGTACGCCGACGGCTTCGCCTTCAGCAACGCCTTCAAGCGGGTTCGCGACGTGCCGCCCAGCGACCTGGTCCGCGCCGACGGGTAGGACGGCCCGAGTTCCGGTCCAACAACAAGACCGTCCTCATTGGACTTTGGTCTCCCCTTCAGGCTCGGAGGTAGGCGAGCACCGCGAGGACCCTTCGGTTGGTGTCGTCGGCCGGGGGCAGGTTCAGCTTCGCGAGGATGTTGCCGACGTGCTTGCCGACCGCTGCCTCGCTGACGACCAGCCGCCTGGCGATCTCCGCGTTGGAATGCCCTTCGGCCACCAGGCCGAGGACTTCCCGCTCCCGCACCGACAACGCCGCCAGCGGATCGCGCTGCCGGTTCAGCAGCTGGCGCACCACCTGCGGGTCGACCACCGTGCCGCCCGCGACCACGTGCCGCAGCACGCCCGCGAACTCCTCGACGTCGACCACCCGGTCCTTGAGCAGGTAGCCGACCCGTTCGCCGCCGTGCGAGTCGAGCAGTTCGGCCGCGTAGCTGCGCTCGACGTACTGGCTGAGCGCGACCACCGCGAGCCCCGGGTTCGCGCGGCGCAGCTCCACGGCGGCCCGCAGGCCCTCGTCGGTGAAGCCCGGCGGCATGCGGATGTCGGTGATCACCAGGTCTGGATCGTGCTCGGCGACGGCCGTGGCCAGCGCATCGGCGTCGCCCACCGCGGCGGCGACCTCGAAGCCGAACCTGTCGAGCAGCCCGGCGAGGCCTTCCCGCAGCAGCACGCCGTCCTCGGCGAGCACTACTCGGATGGGATGGGGCACGGCAGCTCCACGCGCAACAGGGTCGGGCCGCCGACCGGGCTGGACAACAACATCTTGCCGTCGATCACCGCGACGCGGTCCGCGAGCCCGGTCAGCCCCGTCCCGCGCGCGGGATCGGCGCCGCCGCGGCCGTCGTCGGCGACCTCGACCGCCAGCACACCGGAATCGTGCCGAGCCGTCACCGACGCGGCCGTGGCGGCGCTGTGCTTGGCGATGTTGGTCAACGCCTCGGCTACCACGAAGTACGCCGTCGCCTCGACGTGCGCGGGGAACCTGTCCGGCGGCCCGGCGTGCAGCGCCACCGGAATCGGGCATCGGTCGACGAGCTCGCCGAGCGCGGCGGGCAGCCCCCGGTCGGTGAGCACCCGCGGGTGGATGCCGCGCACCAGCTCGCGCAGCTCGGCCATGAGCTGCTTGGCCTCGTCGTGGGCGGCCGAAACGTTCTGGTGCGCCGCGGAATCCGCCGGCACGTCCAGCCGGGCGAGGCCGAGCTTCAGGGTGAGGCCGACCAACCGCTGCTGCGCGCCATCGTGCAGGTCACGCTCGATCCGCCGCCGCTCGACCTCGAAGGCGTCCACCAGCCGCGCCCTCGACCGCGACACCTCGACCAACTCGGTGCGCAGCCTCACGCTGCCGTCCTGCAGCAGAGTCCGGGCGACGGCGGCGTGCGCACCGGCGAGCAGGGCCGAGAAGTACGGCACCGCAGGGAGCAGGACCAAAGCGGCCAACGCGTACCAGAGCGCTTCGCCTACGCTGGTGACGGTGCCGAAACCCACTGCGACCGGCCCGTTTTCGCCGAGCACGAGCAACGGACTCACCAGGTACGCCAAGAGTCCGAATACGATCCCGAACACTGTCGCGTAGGCAACCGGAACGACCGTGATCAGTAGGAGTGCGTAGGCGATCGCACGCCAGGTCGCTGCGTTCAGGTAGAGCGCGCGCAGGCGTTGCCACGATCCGGCGGTCTTCGACGACGCCTGGTGGCCGCCCGCGATGGGCCGCATGTCGACGAGCCCCAGGCGCCACCGCTCCACCTTGGACAACGGCAGGGCGACCAGGGGTGCGCCCGCAGCGAGCACCGCGCAGCAGACGAACACCGCGACCAGCCACCTGCCGAACGACGCCGATTCCGGATGGACCGCGGCAACCACCACCACTGTCCACAGCAGACACGGAAGAGCCGTGGCGGCAACCACCGGAGGAGTGCCGAGGAGGTAGGCGAGCGAGCGCCACGGCCAACTGCTGAGCAAAAAGCGGCGCCGCCGCAACGAATCCAACACGGTCCCAGTAGGCACGAACACGACCTAACCAGACGACCGCGATCGGTTCAGCGGGTTCAGCCGTAGTGATCGAGGTATGCCCAGCCATACCCGAGCCGGGCGGCTGCTCATAGTGACGCGGACACCGCTGCGTTGGTCTGCTGGACGCATGACGACCTCGCAACTAGACAGGCCCACCACGCAGCCGGCATCGTCCCGGCTCAAGGGCGTGGTGGCGTTCGTCCTCCTCTCCTACGGCATAGCCTGGGCTAGCATGTTCGGCGCCGCGCTGCTGGGCTTCTCCCTGGTCGATCCCCTGGCGCAGCTGCCGTTCGGCTTCGCCCCGGCCATCGCCGCAATCATCGTGCGGCGCTGGGTGACCCGGGAGGGATTCGGCGACGCGGGGCTCAAGCTGCGGCTGCGCGCCAACTGGCACCTCTACCTCGTGGCCTGGCTGGGGCCGTTCGCCATGGTCGCGGCCGCCCTCGGCATCGCGGCGCTCGCAGGGCTGTGGCAGCCGAGCGCGGCGGCGCTGCCCGAGTGGTCGCTGATCGTGACACTGGTGTTCCTCGTCCCGGTGCTCACCCCGATCTACTGGGGCGAGGAGTTCGGCTGGATCGGCTACCTCCGGCTGCGGATGTTCCCCGGCCGCCCGCTGGCCGCCACGCTTGCCACGGCGGTGATCTGGGCCGTCTGGCACTACCCGCTGGCCTTCCTCGGCTACATCGAGTTCGACAACGTCGCGCTCGGGCTGCTGGTGTGGACCGCATCCTTCGCGTGTCAGGAGATCGTGCTCAGCTGGCTCTGGGTCCGCAGCGGGAGCATCTGGCCGGTCAGCCTGGCGCACGCCGGCAACAACATGGTCCTTGCGCTGCTGACCGGCATGGTGCTGACCGAGGGGGCGGGTCTCGGCGTGAACACCGTCACCGTGCTGGTGGCCTGCCCCATCGCGGCAGCGGCGCTCTGGGTGCTCGCCAGCGGAAGGCTCCGGCCGGCGCGGCCCTGACCAGGCGAAATGGGACTTTCGGCCCTGTTGGCAACGACCCGGGCCTGGGCATATTGGTCGTTACCGGGGAAACCCGGCGACCAGGCTCGAGGATGCAGTGGCCTTGACGACCATCAGGCCGCCAAAGACCTAGCAGTCGAAAGATTGCAAAACATTCTCGGGCCAGGCCTATGTCTGAGCCCGTTTCCGCTGGTCACGGGGTCCGTGCGTGTTTTGTGCCGCTATGGCGACACAAAGTACTCACGGGCCGTTACCAGCGGGAACAGCACATTTCGCGGATCAGTTCCACTGGGCGAGGACCGTGACGGTGCCCGGATCCACCTCGGTGAAGCCCGCGTCGCGCACCATGCCCACCCGCGCCTGCCGCCAGGCCGTCTCCGGATCGTCGCGCGGGTGCAGGCGCGCCCAGGTCGCCGCGTCGGCCCGCCGGACCGAGCAGCGGAACCCCTCCGCCGCCCAGCCCTCCAGCTCGGCGTCCAGCCCCGCCCCGTGCAGCAGCGAGGCCAGGATCATCGTCGCGTGCCCCACCTGCGCCGCGGACTTCCCGGCGCTCATCGGCACGTCCGGGTTCAGCCACAGCGTCGGCACCCCCGGCAGCGGCGCGCCCGGGTCGTCCGCCTCCAACTCGCTGCCCGAGATCTGCAGGCGGCTGAGCTCCTTCGGCATGTCCGCCACCCGCATCGGCAGGAACGCCCGCGCCTCGGCATCGCCGACGCGCACCGTGCGCCCGGGCAACGACTGCACCGCTTCCCAGTGCACGCCGCGCGCCCGCCGCGCCACCTTGCGGATGCGCCCGGAGATCCAGTTGTGCATGGCCTCGTGCCACTCGCCGCCCGGCTTGCAGCGCTCGTCGAGGCACACCTCGATCGCCGCCGCGGCGGCCGCCTCCAGCAGCGCCGTGCGCTCCGGCGGCTCGCGGCGCTCGATCCGCAGCACCATCGGCATCAGGACCACGTTCTCCGGGTCCTCGTCCGAGGTGTCGGCGGTGGCCGCCTCCGGCAGTGCCAGCCACGAGGCGTACCGGGCGATCAGCGGATCCAACACGGAGTGGGAATCAGACACACCTGGATTATCCGATCCCGCGCCACCGGTATTCCGCGCGGCCGACGACGTCACACGTCCAGCGGCACCCGCCGCAGCACGCCGTCCTCGGTGTCCGCGGCCTCGATCTCGGCGCGGGTGACGCCGAGCACGAACAGCACGGTGTCCAGGAACGGGTACGACAGCGCGGTGTCGGCGACCTCCCGCAGCGCGGGCTTGGCGTTGAACGCCACGCCGAGCCCGGCGGCGGAGAGCATGTCGATGTCGTTGGCGCCGTCGCCGACCGCCACGCACTGCGCCGCGGGCACCCCGAACGACTCGGCGAACCGGCGCAGCGCCTTGGCCTTGCCGGCCCGGTCCACGATCTCGCCGATCACGCGGCCGGTGAGCTTGCCGTCCACGATCTCCAGCTCGTTCGCGGCGCTGAAGTCCAGCCCCAGCTCGTCCACCAGCTGGTCGATGATCTGGGTGAACCCGCCGGACACGACGCCGGTGTGGAAGCCCAGGCGGCGCAGCGTGCGGATGGTGGTGCGGGCGCCGCGGGTGAGTTCGAGCTCCGCGGCGACGTCGTCGAGCACCGACGCGGGCAGGCCCTCCAGCACCGCGACCCGCTGCCGCAGCGACTCGGCGAAGTCCAGCTCGCCGCGCATGGCCCGCTCGGTGACCTCGCGGACCTCCTGCTCGCAGCCGGCCCGCGCGGCCAGCATCTCGATGACCTCGCCCTGGATCAGCGTGGAGTCCACGTCGAACACCACCAGCCGCTTGGCCCGGCGGGCCAGCCCGGTGCGCTCGACGGCCAGGTCCACCCCGGTGCGCGCGGCCAGGTCGGCCACCGCCGAGGTCAGCGCGTCGTCCGAGCCCTCGCCGTTGTCCGGGGCGCTGACCTGCAGCTCCAGCCCGGTCACCGGGTAGTCGGCGACGCGGCGGATGGAGTCGATGTTCACGTCGAGCTCGGCGAGGCCGCGCGCGACGTCGCTGAAGTTCCGGGCGGTCACCGGCTGGCCGAGCACCACGACGACGTGCGTCGAGCCGAGCTTCGCGGCGCCGCCGTCCTCGGTGCCGATCGCCACGTCGACGGTCATGCCGACGGTGGCCATCGCCTGCTCGACGGCCTCCTGCAGCTGCTCCGGGTCGCGCTCGGTGGACACGAGCACGCCGAGCACCAGCCGGCCGCGGATCACCACCTGCTCCACGTCGACGATGTCCACGCCGTGCCGCGTCAGCGCGGCGAACAGCACGGAGGTGACCCCCGGCTTGTCCTTCCCGGTCACGGTGATCAGCACGGTGGTCGCGTTCACGGCTGCGATTCTTCCTCTCTCGGCCCCATGACAACGTTAAGCCCCGGCGGGGCATGCCCGCCGGGGCTCATCGTCGAGCTAGCCCCACCCTGGCACAGCTTCGCCGTGCGGGGCTAGCGCGCAGGTCACTTCTCCGCGTCGTCCGACGTGCCGACCGCCGGCTTCTCCTCGTGCTTGTGGGCGAGGGTCTTGCCGGTGAGGCTCAGGTGCGCCTCCAGCCGCATCCGCTCCGAGATGTGCGGGTAGTGCAGCTCGAACGCCGGCCGCTCGGAACGGATCCGGGGCAGCTCGGTGAAGTTGTGCCGCGGCGGCGGGCAGGACGTCGCCCACTCCAGGGAGTTGCCGTAGCCCCACGGGTCGTCGACCGTGACGACCTCGCCGTAGCGGTAGCTCTTGAACACGTTGTAGAGGAACGGCAGCATCGAGGCGCCCAGGATGAACGCGCCGATCGTCGAGATCGTGTTCAGCATGGTGAAGCCGTCGGACTCCAGGTAGTCGGCGTACCGACGCGGCATGCCCTCGTTGCCCAGCCAGTGCTGCACCAGGAACGTGCCGTGGAAGCCGATGAAGGTCAGCCAGAAGTGCAGCTTGCCCAGCCGCTCGTCCATCATCCGGCCGGTGATCTTCGGGAACCAGAAGTAGATGCCGGCGAAGGTGGCGAACACGATCGTGCCGTAGAGCACGTAGTGGAAGTGGGCCACCACGAAGTAGGTGTCCGAGACGTGGAAGTCGACCGGCGGCATGGCCAGCAGGACACCGGTGAGACCGCCGAAGAGGAAGGTGACCAGGAAGCCGACGCTGAAGATCATCGGCGTCTCGAAGGTCAGCTGCCCCTTCCACATGGTGCCGATCCAGTTGAAGAACTTCACACCGGTCGGGACCGCGATCAGGAACGTGGTGAACGCGAAGAACGGCAGCAGCACCGCGCCGGTGGCGTACATGTGGTGCGCCCACACGACGACCGACAGGGCCGCGATGCCCAGCGTGGCCAGCACCAGACCGGTGTAGCCGAACAGCGGCTTGCGGCTGAACACCGGGAAGATCTCCGAGACGATGCCGAAGAACGGCAGCGCGACGATGTAGACCTCGGGGTGGCCGAAGAACCAGAACAGGTGCTGCCAGAGGATCACGCCGCCGTTGGCCGGGTCGAACACGTGCGCACCGAGGTGGCGGTCGGCCATCAGGCCCAGCAGCGCGGCGGTCAGGATCGGGAACGCCATCAGGATCAGCAGGCTGGTGACCATGATGTTCCAGGTGAAGATCGGCATCCGGAACATCGTCATGCCGGGCGCGCGCAGGCAGACCACGGTGGTCAGCATGTTGACCGCACCGAGGATGGTGCCCAGACCGGAGACCGCCAGGCCGGCGATCCACATGTCCGCGCCGTGACCCGGCGAGTGCAGGGCATCCGACAGCGGGGTGTAGGCGAACCAGCCGAAGTCGGCGGCGCCACCCGGCAGCAGGAAGCCGCTGACGACCATCAGGCCGCCGAACAGGTACAGCCAGTAGCCGAGGGCGTTCAACCGCGGGAACGCGACGTCCGGCGAACCGATCTGCAGCGGCAGCACGTAGTTCGCGAAGCCGAACAGGATCGGCGTCGCGTACAGCAGCAGCATGATCGTGCCGTGCATGGTGAACAGCTGGTTGTACTGCTCCTGCGAGAGGAACTGCATCCCCGGGACGGCGAGCTCACCGCGGATCAGCATCGCCATCAGGCCGCCGACCAGGAAGAACGCCATCGACGTGACCAGGTAGAGGATGCCGATTTGCTTGTGGTCCGTGGTGCGGAACATCCGCGCCAGGAATGACCCCTTGACCGTTTTGCGCACCGGATAGGGGCGCGTGGCGATCGGCTGTGGCGCGACGGCCGTCACGGTGCCTCCTGCACTCCCTTTGAAGCCTCTTCGAACCCGACTAGGGCTCGCCCGACCCGGTTGGGTCGGTTGACAGCATGCGACACCCTGCAGGACCCCTGCAGCACACGTCAGTCGCGATGCCTGCCGACTGCGGATACTAGTCCGGGCGCCCGGCCGCAGTTCGGCCGGGCCGTAGCCACCCTATTCATTGCGACGTGCCCAGTCACGCGTAGTGAGATCAACTCGACAGCACGCGCACGGCGGGTGGTTCCCGGCGACGTCGGCCGCACGCGCCCGCGGGGCGCCGGTTAGCCTACGGGGCAATAGGTCCGGCAGCCCAGCTGCGATCAGCAGCTACCGATCAACGGGCCGCCCTGGGACGACGTCCACCAGATCCTGGAGGGGAAGCACGTGCGGAGGAGCACGATCATCGGCGCCGTGCTGGCCGGCGGTCTCGCACTCGCGGGCTGCACGCCGAGCGAGGAACCCAGCGACCAGCCCCCGGCCCCGGGCACGCCGCCGCCCGCGACCGCGCAGCAGCACGTCGGGCAGGGGCACGCCCCGGCCGGCGAGCACACCGCGACGGACCGCGAGTTCGCGCAGCAGCTGCTCGCCAACCGGCAGCAGGTCGTGAACCTCGCCGAGCTGGCCGGCACCACCGCGCAGAGCGCCGAGGTCAAGGCCCTCGCCGCGGAGTTCAAGCAGGCGGCTCAGCCGCAGGTCGACCAGCTGACCGCGTTCCTGAACTCCGCCGCCGGTCAGCAGTCCGGCAGCTCCCCGGAGGACGAGGCCGGCGACTCCGCCGACGCGGGTCTGCAGACCGACCAGCAGCTGCAGCAGATCTCGAAGCTGTCCGGCGCGCAGTTCGACCAGCAGTGGAAGCAGGCGATGCTGTCGCTGCAGCAGGGCGCCGGGAAGCTGGCCCGCACCGAGCAGGAGGAAGGCTCCGCGCAGCAGATGCGCAAGCTGGCCGAGGACCTCGTCGCCGAGGAGCAGCAGACCGTCACGAAGCTCAACGCATTGAGCTGACGCGACGCGAAGACGCGAAGGGCGCCTTCCGCCGGGCAACCGGCGGGAGGCGCCCTTCTCCTTCTCCTCCCGCGGAGCCGAAGAGCGTCTCCAGCCGGTCCGCACCGGCCGAAGACGCCCTTCGCGCTTAGCCCGATCAGATGGATCTCCGCAGCGCCGCCAGTGATCTTCGACGCGTCCCCGCTCCAGAAGGCCGCTCGGGATGCGGCGCGGGCGGATTTCCGTCTTCTCCGCGGCGAGGCCGCTCAGTGCAGAACGTCGTTTCCCCACGAGAACGACGTGAAGATCACATCGAGACGTCATCACGTCATTCCGCGACGGCCGCCTCGCGCTGACCCGACTCGGCGGGCTTCGCCGCCCGGACCAGCAGGAATTCCGCACATCAGGGGATCGGCGGGTGTGCGACCGGCCGCCGCGGGCCAGTTCCGCGCTTTCCCTTCCGCTCCCCGCGACCAGAACCTACTATGAGTAGCCTACTGACCAGTAGATAGCTCGCTGGCCGCACGAACCTAGGGAGTGCTCATGCCGAACGTGTCCGGGAAAGTCGTCCTGATCACCGGCGCCGCGCGCGGGATCGGCGCGCAGACCGCGCGGGAGCTGGCCCGGCGCGGTGCCCGGCTCGCCCTGGTCGGCCTGGAGCCCGACGAGCTCGCCGCCGTGACCGCTGAACTGGGCGACGGCCACTTCTGGGCCGAGGCCGACGTGACCGACCCCGACTCGATCGAGGCCGCCGTGGCCGCCGCCATCGAGCGGCTCGGCCGCCTCGACGTGGTCATCGCCAACGCCGGGATCGCGCCGATCGGCACGGTCCGCCACTCCGATCCGCGCGCGTTCGTCAAGGCCGTCGACGTCAACCTCAACGGCGTCTTCCACACCGCCCGCGCCACCCTGCCGCACCTGATCGACCGCCGCGGTTACCTGCTGGTGGTCTCGTCGCTGTCGGCGTTCAGCCCGACCGGCGGCATGGCCGCCTACACCGCGAGCAAGGCGGGTTCGGAGGCGCTGGCCAGCGCGATCCATTCGGAGGTGGCGCACCTCGGCGTGGCGGTGGGCAGCGCGCACCCGTCGTGGATCGACACCGACATGGTGCGCGACGTCGCGAAGGACCTGCGCACCTTCGAAGCGATGCGCAAGCGGCTGCCGTGGCCGATGCGGGCGACCACCAGCGTCGAGGACTGCGGCAAGGCCTTCGCCGACGGTGTCGAGCGCCGCGCCCGCCGCGTCTACGTCCCGCGGGCGATCATGCTGATGCACTGGCTCCGCAACGTGCCGTCCTCGCGACTCGCGGAGCGGCTCATGCTCCCCATCCTGCGCCGCCTCATCCCGCAGCTGGAGCAGGAAGTCACCAGACTCGGCCGCTCCCTGAGCAAGCGCCACCAGAAGCTCCAGGGCTGATGCCGTGCGTGCTTTTGCGTTGCCATAGAAGCTTGTTTCCAGACGCACCTTGCGTGGCAGCCGATTCACCACGTCGGGGCTGTCCTCGCGAGAAGGCACCGGAGAACCCGCGGCGGCGCAAGCGCCGAAGGTGGGCCAAGCGGCTGCGCCGCTTCAAAGACAAAGGCAGCACAAAGCACGCACGGGTCCGAACGGTTGGGACCGGTGGCCGGGTTGTCTGACGCGGAAGGCGGCCCCGGCCACCGGAGTCTCAACGCGAGCGCTGCTCGCCGACCAGCGGGCCCACCCGCCGCCGGAACGGCGCCGCGAGTTCGCGCTGCCGCTCCCGCTCGACCTTGGCGATCAGCAGCCAGACGGTCTGGTCGTTGCGGCCCGTCGCGCTGTGCTGCGGACGACCGGGCGTCGCCGCAGCGATCCAGCTCGGCGCGCGGACCAGGATTCCGCCGACCGTCGCGCCGATCGTGTTGCACACGACGTCGTCGGTGGACGCCACCCGGCCGGTGACGGCCAGGAACTGGACGAGCTCGATCGAGCAGGCCAGCACCAGCCCGCCGAACGCGATCTTGACGATGCTGTCGAACCACCGGACCCGCTGCGGCACCAGCACACCGAGCGGCAGCAGCAGGACGAGGTTCCCGACCAGCTGCACCCAGGGCAGCGAGTCGCCGGGGTCGGCGGCCAGCGCCATCGACACGTCCTTCCCCAGGTCCGGCCGGACCGGTTCGGCCGCCGGCCGCTGGGGCGTGAAGACGAGGTATGCCACGCAGAGCACCGAGAGGACCAGCACTCCGTCGATCAGCGGGCCCCACCGCACGGATCTTTCCGTCAGGTAGTTGCGCACCAATGCCGATCCGAGCGCCGCCGCCACGGCGACCGGGAGCAGAACGGTGACCACTGGTACGAATCCGTCGAATGCCACGAGAATCTGCTGCACGTTCGCCGCACTTCCTCTGGCCGCCAGCGCCAGGACGACGCGGCCACCGGAAATCCACAATGGATCACCGGATGACCTGGAACCGTTGGGAACTCTCATTTCCAGCGGTCTGCGTTGACCGGTACCTGCAAGGGATCAGGGGCTGGCGGCGGCCGGACATCGCCTCGGGGTCCGCCGACGCCCGGCCGCCGATGAGCCCTGCCGCGAAGTCGCGGCAGGCCGGGGGTGTTCCGGTGGCGGGACGATCCGGCCGGTGCGGTGACGCCGCCGCTGTCGGGGTCCGACGAGCGTCTGCCGCATGACCTACCTCCGCCACTCCCCCGCACTGCTCTGGTAAAGATCCGAAATCAACTTGGTTGCGTTCGAACCTAACCGCCGTCCCAGAACCCACCAGGACCATGGCAAAAACCCGCCACCTCCGCCACTGGTGTCCACTGAGGATGGACGGACCACCAGAAGGGCACCCCGAACAGGGGTTTCGACAAGAGGGCCGCCGTTACACAACGCGATGGAGGATAATTCCCACAATTCCCAAACGGGAAACACCGCGAATCCTCGTGAATTCCGGGTAACGCGCGGTGAACGGCGGCGGAATATCGGAGAATCGCCCGACCGGTGCGAAGTCGAGCCGACCCTCCCGCGCCCGGCTGCCGCGGCGATGCGAAAAATCATGTGCTCTCCGGAATCCGGTCCTGCTAGCCTTGGGTCCGTTCGTGCTCGACGACGCAGGTGGAACGGGAGGTGAGATTCAATGGTTGCCCTGGTGATCGCTGCTGCACGCAGCGCCCGGACCGTTCTCACGTCCCGAGTCCCGGTCTGATGCGCCGTCTTCGCTGACAGGTCCGCCCGCGCTGCGGACGTGTCTGCGCGCGCCTCCACCGGGACTCCCATCACCAGGAGTTCCCTCCGTTGTCACACAACACTTCCGCACATCCAGGCGATCTCGCTTCCTTCGGCTGGGACGAGACGCTCGACCAGTCCTTCTCCGAGCACCGAGCGGCCGGGCTGATCCCGGCGCGCGTCATCGGCGTCGACCGCGGTAGCTGCGACGTCATCACCGCCGACGGACCGATGCGCGTCGGTACGCCCTCGACTCCGGCCGATCCGCTCCAGGCTCCGTGCACCGGCGACTGGGCCGCAGTACGCCCGGGCGCAGATCCGCGGCTGGCGGTCCTGCTCCCCCGGCGCAGCGCCATCGTGCGATCGAGCGCGTCGCGTTCGTCGCACGGGCAGGTGCTGGCGGCCAACGTCGACACCGCGGTGGTGGTCGTTCCGGCGGTGGAGCGACCGAGCCCCGGCCGGATCGAGCGCCTGCTCGCGCTTGCTTGGGAGAGCGGCGCGGTTCCGGTCGTCGTCGCGACCAAGGTGGACCAGGCCGAAGACCCCGAGCGGCTGATCGCCGAGCTCGCGCTGCTGGCGCCCGGTGCCGAGACCATCGCCACCAGCGTCGTCACTGGCGAAGGCATCGACCGGCTCAGCGGCCTGCTGACCGGGACGGTCGTGCTGCTCGGCCGGTCCGGGGCGGGCAAGTCCACGTTGGCCAACGCCCTGCTCGGCGCCGACCGGCTGGCCACCGGCGCCGTCAGGGAGCAGGACGGCAAGGGGCGGCACACCACGGTGCGCCGCGAGCTGATCCCGCTGCCGGGCGGCGGGGTGCTCATCGACACCCCCGGCCTGCGCGGCGTCGGGCTGTTCGACGCGGACGAGGGCCTGGAACGGGTCTTCGCCGAGATCGAGGAACTCGCCCGCGGTTGCCGGTTCGCGGACTGCGGCCACGACACCGAACCCGGCTGCGCGGTCCAGACCGCGATCGCCGCAGGCGAGCTCAGCGCCCGCCGGCTCGACAGCTACCGCAAGCTCCAGCGGGAGAACGCCTGGGCGGCGTCCCGCGCGGACGCCCGCCTGCGCGCCGAACGCGACGACCGCAAGAAGGCCATCACCCGGCATCTGCGTGCCACCTACCGGTTCCGGGGCAGGAAATGACCGCTGACCGACCGGATCGAACTTCCACGACCACGGAGAGAGCCGCTGTGAACGACAACAGTTCGCACGCCGCGGACCACGATGCCGTGCGCGACGCGTTCTTCGCGTTGCACCACGGCCTGCCCCGGCAGGGACCCGGATCCGACGCGACCACCCGGCGCCTGCTCGAACTCGCCGCACCACCCGAGGCGCCCCGGGCGCTCGACATCGGCTGCGGGCCGGGACGGGCGTCCCTGCTCCTGGCCGCCGAGGCCGGCGCCCGGGTAACGGCCGTCGACCTGCACCAGCCGTTCCTGGCGGAGTTGCGCGCCGCCGCGGAGGCGAGCGGGGTGGGTGATGCGATCGACACCGACGTGCGGACGATGGCGGAATTGCCTTACCCGGACCGGAGTTTCGACCTGGTCTGGGCCGAAGGTTCGGCCTACAACATCGGTTTCGACACCGCGCTGGCGTCCTGGCGGCGACTGCTCGCCCCGGGTGGCGTGCTGGTCGTCACCGAGTGCGAATGGGCTACCGACGATCCAGCTCCCGAAGCCCGGGCGTTCTGGGAATCGCACTACGCGCTGCGCACGACCGAGGCCAACACCGCCGCCGCGATCCGGGCCGGCTACGAGGTGTCCGCGATCTACCACCTGCCGGGGACGGACTGGTTCGACGAGTACTACACCCCGCTGGCCGAGCGCATCGCCGCGGCCGACCTGACCGCGCCCGGGATGCGGGAAGCGGTCGCGGCCACCCGGTCCGAGATCGAAATCCGCCGGGCGCACGGCCGCGACTACCGCTACACCGGCTACGTACTGCGCCCGGATCACGAGGAGAGCACCGAGATGTGGACCACCCGACCGGAGACCGAAGCCGACATCCCCGCGATCCGCGCGGTCAACCTCGACGCCTTCCCGACCGCCTTGGAGGCGGACCTGATCGAGGCGCTGCGCGCGGACCCGGCGTGGATCGACGGGCTGTCCATCGTGGCCGAGGACGCGAACGGTGAGGTGGTCGGCCACTCGCTGCTCACCCGCAGCCACGTCGACGGCTTCCCGGCCCTGACGCTCGGCCCGTGCGCGGTGCTGCAGCGCTACCAGAGCACCGGAGCCGGCTCGGCGACGATCCGGGCCGGGCTGGAAGCAGCGCGCGCGATGGGCGAGAAGCTGGTCCTGGTGCTCGGGCACCCCGAGTACTACCCGCGCTTCGGGTTCAGGCGGGCATCGGAGTTCGGGATCGGCCTGACGATCGAGGTCCCGGACGAGGCCATGATGGCCCTCCCGCTCGACCCGGAAGCCGAGATCCCCAGGGGCAAGGTCCACTACCCGACCCCGTTCGGCATCTGACCGGAGACAGCTGAAACGACGAGAGCCCTGCTCACCTGGCGAGGGGGGCGGGGCTCTCGTCGCGCTCAGTCCTTCTTGCGGCGGAAGAGGCTTGGGATCGGGTCGTAGCGGCGGTCCGCCGCCCGCTCCCCGAGTTTCCTGGCGCGACGGTGTCCGGCGTGCCCCGACTCCGCAGTCGATGACCGCAGTTGATCAGGTTCGCCCGTCCCGGGCAATATGGTCGCCAACCGCCACGGAGGTTGGCGGTAGAGCCATCAGCGGACGCAACTCCTCCTCGTTGACCAACACGCCTGGTACGACTGGGCGTGGCCACGAGCTTGCGTACCCCAAGAGCAGCGGGATGCCGATATGAACGCGTCGAACCTGTGGATCCAGGACATCGAAGAACTGAGATCGCTGGGCACCAAGAACATCCGATTCGTGGGCGAAGACCTGGCGGATGCGGCGGAGAAGGCGAAAAACCTGCGGATCTCCCACGCCGCTTTCGGCGATGAAGAGGTGAGCCAGCTCGTTTCCCGCACTTACGACCACGTTCGCAGCTCGTTGCAGGCCGCTGTCAGCAAGACGAGCGATCAGGTCCGGAAGGTCGCGGATGCGGTGGTCGACATCGCGGACCACCAGGTGAAACTCCAGGAAAAGATCATCAACTAACTCCCTGCCAGGCACCGGCGTCCCGAGGAAACCACGATGACCGACGTTTCAGCGCTGCTCGCATTGACCAATCAGTCCGGACTGCCCCTGCTCACGGCGGCCGCCAACACGGTCGGCGTCAAGGATCCCGCACCTGAAGCGATCAAGCTCCTCTCGCCAGAGCCCGGAGAACTCGAAACCCGGGCCGAAGAGTGGAAGAAGGTCGCCGAGCTCATCGACGAGCACCGCGATGAGCTGGACCGCAACAGCCAACGCGCGATGAGCATGTGGCGTGGCCAGAGCGCGACCGCCTTTCACGACTACCTCACCGAGCTCCTGGAAGTGATCGACAACCAACGCAGCGCGGCCGAGCAGATCGCGGAAGCGCTCGTCGACATCAAGAAAGCGCTCGAAGACGCGAAGTTCGACACCGGCGAGGCGATCGGCGTCGCAACCATGGGAGTGCTCGGCGCGATCTTCGGCGCCATCGGCGGCGCGGCCGCTGCCAACGCATTCGCGGCGATCACCGCCGAGGTTTGGGTACCGCTCGTGGTGTCGGCGATCGTCGGTGCGCTCACCACGCTGATCGGCACGCTCGTCACGATCGGCGCCAAGCGGAAGAAGAAGCTGCTGGAACTGGAGGCCAAGCTCAAGGAGTTCGGGGAGCTCTCCGAGAAGAAGAGCTTGCAGGACGTATTGCCGCCCGCCTCCCCCGAGTTCGTCGGTGTGAGTCTCGGCTCGATCGACTTCTACTCGGCCAACCAGCAGGGCCGGGCGAAGTAAGTCCGGTCGGCCACCAGCACGCGGAGGAAACGCAGATGAACCACGACGAACAGCGCTTCGGCGAGCACACCGACCAGATCGCGGCGATCGCCGAGGAGATCCGCAACAAGATCGCCACGGTCCAGGCCTGCGATGGCGAAGTGGAGGTGCGCGCCATGGCGACCGGACACGTCGTCGACCTGACGATATCCCCGCTCGCAATCAGACGGTACGACGCCGCCGCCTTGTCCGGGCAGCTGCTGGCAGCAATCCAGTCAGCGACGGCAGAAGCCGCGAACATGCAGTTGGAAGCGCTGCGCCCCGCTATCGGGGAGGCCCGCAGCTTCCGCCAGTTGTTCGAGCTGGCCGGAACCGAACCGCAGGAACGAGAGCCGGCGAAGCTCCCGTCGAATCGCGAATCCGCAACGCACTCCGATGATTTCGACGACGACTACGCACAAACGACATACTTGCGTTGACGGCTTTCCGGACAGCATGGAGAGGCGAGAGCCTCGTTCGACCGGCAAGTTCCGGCGAACGAGGCTCTCGCCCTGGAATGGAGGCGCTCAGTCCTTCTTGCGGCGGAAGAGGCTGAGGATCGGGTCGTAGCGGCGGTCCGCCACCCGCTCCTTCAGCGGGATCAGCGCGTTGTCCGTGATCTGGATGTTCTCCGGGCAGACGTCCGTGCAGCACTTCGTGATGTTGCACAGGCCGAGGCCATGCTCGCCGCGCGCTTCTTCCGGGCGGTTCTCGGCCGCGTCCAGCGGGTGCATCTCCAGCTCCGCCACCCGCATCAGGAAGCGGGGCCCGGAGAACGCCTGCTTGTTGTCGTCGTGGTCGCGGATGACGTGGCAGGTGTTCTGGCACAGGAAGCATTCGATGCACTTGCGGAACTCCTGGGAGCGCTGCACGTCCACCTGCTGCATCCGGTACTCGCCCGGCTCCAGCCCCTCCGGCGGCGCGAACGCCGGCACCTCGCGGGCCTTGGTGTAGTTGTAGGACACGTCGCAGACCAGGTCCTTGATCAGCGGGAACGTGCGCATCGGGGTGACCGTGATCGTCTCGGACCGCTCGAACGTCGACATCCGGGTCATGCACATCAACCGGGGCCGGCCGTTGATCTCCGCCGAGCACGAGCCGCACTTGCCCGCCTTGCAGTTCCACCGCACCGCCATGTCCGGGCACTGCGTGGCCTGCAGCCGGTGGATGATGTCGAGCACGACCTCACCCTCGTTGACCTCGACGGTGTAGTCGCGAAGCGCCCCGTCGGACGGACCGCGCCACACCCGGAAGTGCGCCTGGTAACCCATCTACAGCCCCTTCACCTGGACGTCCGCCAGTTCTTCCTCGGTGTAGTACTTGCGCAGCTCCTCGACCTTGAACAGCGTCAGCAGGTCGTCGCGCATCGGCTCCTGCGGCTGCTCGACGACCTCGATCCGCTCGTGGCCGACGCTGCATACCAGCAGCTTGCGCCGCCAGTTCGGGTCCATCCCCGGGTGGTCGTCGCGGGTGTGGCCGCCGCGGCTCTCGGTGCGCAGCAGCGCGGCGCGCGCCACGCATTCGCTGACCAGCAGCATGTTCCGCAGGTCGAGGGCCAGGTGCCAGCCCGGGTTGAACTGCCGGTTGCCCTCCACCGCGAGGTGCTCGGCGCGCGCCCGGAGGTCCCGCAGCCGCTCCAGGGCCTGCCGCATCTCCGCTCCCTTGCGGATGATCCCGACCAGGTCGTTCATCGTCTGCTGCAGTTCGGCGTGCAGCGCATAGGGATTCTCCGCGTTCGGCGAGGCCGCGGAGGCGAACGGGTCCTGCGCGCGCCGCGCCGCGGCGTCCACATCGGACTCCGCGATCGCCGGGCGGCCTTCGAGACCCGCGATGTACTCGGCGGCGCCCGCACCCGCGCGGCGGCCGAAGACCAGCAGATCGGACAGCGAGTTCCCGCCCAGCCGGTTGGAGCCGTGCATCCCGCCGGCCACCTCGCCGGCCGCGAACAGGCCCGGCACCCGGGACGCCGCCGTGTCCGGGTCGACCTCCACGCCGCCCATCACGTAGTGGCAGGTCGGCCCCACCTCCATGGACTCCGCGGTGATGTCCACGTCGGCGAGTTCCTTGAACTGGTGGTACATCGACGGCAGCCGCCGGGTGATCTGCTCCGCGGGCAGCCGGGTCGCCACGTCGAGGAACACCCCGCCGTGCTGCGAGCCGCGGCCCTCCTTCACCTCGTTGTTGATCGCGCGCGCCACCTCGTCGCGCGGCAGCAGCTCCGGCGGGCGGCGGTTGTTGTCCGGGTCGTCGTACCAGCGGTCGGCCTCGGCCTCGTTGTCCGCGTAGTTGTCCTTGAAGACCTCGGGAATGTAGTCGAACATGAACCGGCGGCCCTCGGAGTTGCGCAGCACTCCGCCGTCGCCGCGCACCGACTCGGTGACCAGGATGCCCTTCACGCTCGGCGGCCAGACCATGCCCGTCGGGTGGAACTGCACGAACTCCATGTTGATCAGCGACGCCCCGGCCCGCAGCGCCAGCGCGTTCCCGTCGCCGGTGTACTCCCAGGAGTTCGAGGTCACCTTGAACGACTTGCCGATGCCGCCGGTGGCGAGGATGACCACCGGCGCCTGGAACAGCACGAACCGGCCGGACTCCCGCCAGTACCCGAAGGCCCCGGAGATCCGCGCGGAATCCTTCAGCAGCTCGGTGACCGTGCACTCCTGGAAGACCTTGATGCGGGCCTCGTAGTCGCCGTGCTCGGCGTGGTCCTCCTGCTGCAGCGACACGATCTTCTGCTGCAGCGTGCGGATCAGCTCCAGGCCGGTGCGGTCGCCGACGTGCGCCAGCCGCGGGTACTCGTGGCCGCCGAAGTTGCGCTGGCTGATCCGGCCGTCCGGGGTGCGGTCGAACAGCGCGCCGTAGGTCTCCAGCTCCCAGACCCGCTGCGGTGCCTCCTTGGCGTGCAGCTCCGCCATCCGCCAGTTGTTCAGGAACTTCCCGCCGCGCATGGTGTCGCGGAAGTGCACCTGCCAGTCGTCGCGGGAGTTGACGTTGCCCATCGAGGCGGCGATGCCGCCCTCGGCCATCACGGTGTGCGCCTTGCCGAACAACGACTTGCACACCACGGCCGTGCGCAAGCCCTGGGAGCGCGCCTCGATCGCCGCGCGCAGACCCGCGCCGCCGGCGCCGATCACGACGACGTCGTACTCGTGCCGTTCGATCTCCACCATCGACTTCCTTCTGCTTCACAAGCGGCGGCAGCCGCTTGCGGTGTGGGACTCGGCTTGCACCGCCGCGGGTTCTCCGGGGCGGTGCGAGCTAGTTGAACAATCTGGGGTCCGGGAACGCGCCGCTGGCGACCAGCAGCACGTAGAGGTCGACCAGGGCCACCGACACCAGCGACGACCAGGCCAGCAGCATGTGCTTGCCGTTGAGCCAGGTCACCTTGGTCCAGAACCAGTAGCGCACCGGGTGCTTGGAGAAGTGGTTGAGGCGGCCGCCGATCAGGTGCCGGCAGGAGTGGCAGGACAGCGTGTACGACCACAGCAGCACCACGTTGGCCACCATCAGCAGCGTGCCCAGCCCGATGCCGAAACCGCCGTCGGCGCCCTGGAAGGCGATCACCGTGTCGTAGGTGAGCACCGCGGCGACGACCAGCGCCGCGTAGAAGAAGTAGCGGTGCACGTTCTGCATGATCAACGGGAACCGGGTCTCGCCGGAGTAGCGGCGGTGCGGTTCGGAGACCGCGCAGGCCGGCGGCGACGCCCAGAACGACCGGTAGTAGGCCTTCCGGTAGTAGTAGCAGGTCAGCCGGAAGCCGAGGACGAACGGCAGCACGAAGATCGGCGGCGGCACGAACGGCCCCAGGTCCGGCGCCGGCTGCCCCCAGTGGCTGGAGCCGGGCACGCAGGCCGTGGACAGGCAGGGCGAGTAGAACGGCGCCAGGTAGTGGTACTCGGGAACCCAGTACCACTGGTTCATGAAGGTGCGGATCAGGCCGTAGACCACGAAGGCCAGCAGCCCGAGGAAGGTGACCAGTGGCGGCAGCCACCACCGGTCGGTGCGCAGGGTTCGCACGGAGATCCGTGCCCGGCCTGAGGCGGAAGGTGGTGCGGACATTCGCAGACCTCGTTGTCTAGATTCGTCCGGCGGTGCTCACCTGAGGTCGCTCATTGTGGATCAACGGCCTCGACCCAGGTAGTCCCCCAACCGGCGCAACCCGGTGGTGGCCTTCCCCCGATCAAGCGAGATGCGGGGGAGCTTCTCCCCCGCATCCGGGCCGGTCCACTGCGGACAGGCGAGCGGTGCCGACTGGCGGCGTGCAGTGCCTGCGGCGGCCTAGTGCGGGGCCCGCCCGCCCAGCCCCTCGTCGTCGGCGTCGCGCCACAGCGACGGGTCGTAGGGGGTGTCGGGCACGATCACCACGTCCTCGGCGGACTCGGTGCTGCGCCGCTGCGTGGGCATGGTGCCGGAGAGTTCGGCGATGTCTATGTCCAGTCGCTCCACATCGTTGTGGATCCGGCGCACGGCCGGGGCGTCGCCGTAGCGCGACCGCAGCGCACCGACGCTGCTGCGGAGCTGCGCCAGGACGCGCTGGAGATCGGCCAGTTCGGTCGTCGTCGAGGCCATGGGCGAACACCTCTTCCGCCTAGCGGGGCCAGTACCGCACCGACTCTGCCCCCAATGACGGAATGTGACAAGTGCCACACTGTAGATCTTGCTCGAATTCCCCCACCGGGGTCAGGCGACCTCAAAACTCGTGAGTGCTTTGGGGCGCAATGGCACCCCAAAGCACTCACGAGCCCCCTCGCCGAGATCAGGTGTCCTGGTCTTCGTCTTCTCGGGGGTTCTTGCGGCGGTCCCGGTAGACGATCACCGCTACCACCGCCACCACCGCGAACGTCGGGACGAAGAACGGGACCGCCGTGATGATCGGGTGGCTCGCCAGGACCAGGTCCGCCGACGCCGACGTCATGCCGTGCCGTCCGCGAGCCGGGCGACCCGGACCGCTCGGTGCTTGGCCCGGCGGGCCGTCGGCGGGCCCGAGATCGCGCGCGAGACCCGCTGCGCTCCCCAGCCCAGCGACACCACCAGCGCCACCGAGCACGCCAGCACCACCAGCGACGCGCTGACCCACAGCCACGGCGGGATGCCCAGCTTCGTCTCGCGCTGCAGCACCTGCCATTCCGGTTGGCCGTCGCGGGTGAACTGCGGTTCCGCGACCAGTTCGGGCAGCCCCAGCGCCGCGTCGGCCGGCATGTGGATCGGGAACGCGAGCATCGCGCGGCCGTCGTGCAACCGCAGCAGGGTCTTGCCCGTCCCGTCGACCGGCACCGGGTCGGCGGTCCGGTAGTGGCCGTCGCCGATCCGCCGCAGGTGGTCGACCTGCAGCGTGCCGCCCTGCCAGCTGGTCACCGCCAGCCACGTCGGGTCCTGGGCGATCGCGGGCGGGTCCAGCCGCACGTCCGCCTGGCCGGTCCGCTGGTCCAGCGCCATCGTCGCGCGCACTCCCGCGGGCGCGGTGCCGATCAGCCCGTTGGTGACGCCCAGCGCGATCGCCAGCAGGGCGCCGCCGAACACCGCTCGCCGCACCGGCAGGCTCGGCAGCTCGCCGCGCAGGGCGCACACGAGCAACGCCCCGAGCAGGCCGCCGCTGACGCCGCCGACGACGGCCATGAGCACGCCCTCCAGCAGCATGTCCGGCGTCCACGGCATCACGAAGGCGAACTGCGTCCACACGTATTCACTGGCGAACCCGATCGTGCCGATGAGCAGGCCGGACACCGTGCCCAGCGCCAGCGGCCTGCGCAGCAGGGCGACCGCCGCGACCTCCACGCACAGCGCCTCGACGACGTACAGCGGGACGGCCGCGAACAGCTCCCCGATCACCGGGCCGACCAGGACCGAGACGCCGCCGCGGATAAGGACGTAGAAGCCGACCGCGAACAGCGCGCCGCCCCGCCCGACCCACATGCGGGCGACCACCAGCGCGCACCCGGCGGCGACGGCGATCAGCAGCGGCTGGTGCACCAGCCGGAACTGCGGGACGCCGAAGTCGAACTCGGCTTGGAAGACCGACAGCCCCGCGAGCATCCCGCCGCCGATCATGCCGCGCCGCACGTAGCAGGCGAGCATCGTCTCGGCCCGTCCGGTGCGGACGAACCGGCCCTCGCGCTCCAGCAGGGCGAGGGCGATCAGCGACAGGCCCGCGCCGCCGATGAGCATCAGGTGCGTCGGACCCCAGAGCGTGACGTCCTGGCCGAAGATGCGATGCCAGACGTCGTCGAGCGGGAAGCCCAGCAGCGCGTAGAAACCCGCGCCGGCCAACAGGATTCCGCTGGTCGGCGCGTACCAGTCGCGGGTGATCCGCACCGCCGCGCGACCGGGGCGCTCGCCCAGCGGCAGCACCATCGCCAGCATGCCCGCGGCGAACAGGCCGAACAGCCCGAACAGGATCGGGTAGTGCGCGATGTTCGCCAGCGGCCCCTCGTCGCGGCCCTGCGTGATGTGCAGCGAGATGTCCCAGTACATGCCCAGCAGCGCGAGCACCAGCGAGCCGAATGCGAGCTGCATCGGCAGCGCCGCCCAGCCGGGCAGCCCGCGGAGGAACCAGGAGTGCTCGGAGCGCTCGGCGAGCCGCGCGAGCAGCTTGGTGCGACCGGTGCGGTGACCGTAGCCGAGCAGGAGCAGGAGCGCGGTGAGCAGCGTCGCGCTTCCCGAGGCGATCAGGATCTGGTCCAGGGCGGCCCCACCGGCCGGGCGGGTGTCCGGCAGCTGCTGCATGAGCGAGGTCATGGCAGTAGTGGAACACGCAGACCTAGACAATGTCACGCCCTAATGTGACATTGACTGTTGTCACGATCTGGACTTCACCTGAGCGGCCCATGGAGGATTCATGACGACCGCGCGAGGCTTCGGATTCGCCCTGCTGGCCGGCGCCGCACTGCTGTCGGCCTGCACGGCGCCTCCCGCCGCCGAACCGCCCGCGCCGCAGGCCGAGTCCTCGGCGTCGAGCGTGGTCTCGGCGGAGTTCGAGGTCGTCGACGGCCAGGCGCGCGGCCCGTCGGAACGGCTCCAGGCGCCGCTCGGCGGCCTGGTCCGGCTCACCGTCCGAAGCGACGAAGCGGACGAACTGCACGTGCACGGATACGACGAGTCCGCACAGCTCCGCCCCGGCGAGCCGGCGACCATCGAGTTCCGCGCGGACATCTCGGGCGTGTTCGAGATCGAGCTGCACCATTCCGGCTCGGCGTTGCCCAGCCTGGTGGTGCGGTGAACTTCCTGGCCCACGGGCTCGGCGGCCGCACCGACCTGCCGCTCAACGGCGTCGCGGCGATCATCGGCGGCGGCATCGCGGTGGCGATCTCGTTCGCGGCGCTGGCGAAGCTCTGGTCGCGGCCGTGGCTGAACCCCGACGCCGGGCGGCCGCTGCCCTTCCTGCGCTTCGTCGACTCGCCCGGACTTCGTTGGGTGGCAAGGATTCTCACGCTCGCGCTGGCCGTCGTCGTGGTGGCGGTTGCGTTCTTCGGGCCGCCGGAGACGGAGCGGAACCTCGCGCCCTGGGCGCTGTACGTGACGTTCTGGGTCGGCCTGGTGCCGCTCAGCGCGCTGTTCGGCCCGGTGTGGCGGATCGTCAATCCACTGCGGACGCTGCATTCGTGCCTATCCGTCGTGAGTGGCAATGGTCGTCATGGCGACCATTGCCACTCACGACTGGGGTACTGGCCCGCCGCGGTGTGGCTGGGCGCCTTCGTGTGGCTGGAACTCGTCCTGCCGGCGCGGTCCGATCCGCGCGTGGTCGGCGGTGGGATCGTCGGCTACGCGGTGGTGAACCTCGTCGCAGCGCGGGTTTTCGGGTCGAGCTGGTTCGCGCGCGGCGACGGCTTCGAGGTGTACGCGACGCTGATCGCGCGGCTGTGCCCCATCGGTCGTCGCAGCGATGGCGCGCTGATCCTGCGCAATCCCCTGGCCGGGCTGGTGCGCACCGACGACGAGCCGGGCCTGGCGGCGGTGGCGTGCGTGCTCATCGGCGCCACCGGGTTCGACGGCCTGACCAGGACGACCTTCTGGCAGTCCGGCGGCGTCCTCGGCGACACGCTCGGCCTGCTCGGCTCGATCGCCGCCGTCTCGGCGCTCTACGCGATCGCGATGCGGCTCAGCGCCCTGGTCTCGCCCGCGCGCGGGCTCCCCGGGCTGTTCGCGCCGACGCTGCTGCCGATCGCGCTCGGCTACGCCATCGCGCACTACTTCTCGTTCTTCCTGCTGGAAGGGCAGACGACGCTGATCCTGGCCGGCGACCCGTTCGGCACCGGGCTGGACCTGTTCGGCACCCGCGACCACGCCATCGACTACCGGTTGGTGTCGCCGGAACTGGTGGCGATGGTGCAGATCAACGCGATCGTGCTCGGCCACATCGCCGGCACCGCCGCGGCCCACGACCAGGCCCTCCGCCTGTTCCCGCCGAAGCAGGCCCGCCGCGGCCAGCTCCCGGTGATGATCGCGATGGTCCTGCTCACCTGCACCGGCCTGCTGCTCCTCCTGTCCGGCTGACGTTCCACTGTGGATTTTCGATCGATCCGCGCATGCGACGAGCCGGAGGCGAACACAATCACGTCATGACCCGGTGGAGAGTTCTTGCCGCAGCCTCAGCGGTGCTGTTCCTGTCGTCGGCATGTGGGAGTTCGGAACGCCAGGAGCAGGCGGCGCTGGCCACAACGGCGTGCCAGGTGCAGGTGCGCAGCGAACTGGAGCGGCAGGGGACGCCGAACGCCCGGTTCAGCAGTAGCTCGGTGGCCGACGGAAAACCTGACGGCTGGATCGTGCAGGGCCTCGTCGACGTCGACGAGGCGACCCGGAGCTACGAGTGCCGCGTCGTGCCGTCCGCGGCGGACAAGCTGCGCGGCAAGGAGGTCGTCGACGTCTCGATCACCTGATGACCGATCCGTCCACTGTGCTCGATCGGGCGGTTTCCACCGCAATTTCAATGGAAATTGCGGGTCCGATTTCCATTGAAATTGCGGAAACGGAAGGTGGGTTCCGCGAGGTGGAATGGCGGCGAGGGGGTCGCGGCTCAGGACGCGATCGCGGCGAGGCCGGCGAGCAGGGGTTTCAGGCCTAGGTCGAACTGCTCGTCCAGGCCGTGGTTCCGGGTCTCCCGCGCCGCCGCCACCACGTGCGGGAACTCGGCCTCGGGCAGGGCCGCCATCGGCGAGCCTCCCGCCGAGTCCGCCTTGTCGACCAGGTCGAGCTGGGCGAATCCGATGGCATAGCTGAAGACCAGGCGCGAGCCGCCGACCATCGCCGCCCCGCGCAGGCCCGCGTCGTGCAACGCGGTCATGACGGCGTCCGGCAGGCGCAGCGCCACCGGGTCGCTGTACTCCCGCAGCGCCAGCAACGGCGTTGCGTTGGGATGCCGGAAGACCAGCGCGCGGATGCCGTGCGCCAGCGCCGCGATCCGCTCCTGCCAGGGCAGCGCCGCGTCCGGCAGTTCGACCGCGGCGAGCAGGCGCTCGATGACCAGGCGTTCCAGCTCCGAGCGGTCCGCCACGTGGTGGTACAGGCTCATCTTGCCGACGCCGAGGCGCTCGGCGACCGCTCGCATGGACAGCCCGTCGTGACCCGACTCGTCGAGCACCTCCAGCGCGCCCGCCACGACCGCGTCGCGGGTCAGCTTCGGCGGCCGCCCGCGCCGCCTCGGGGCATCCGGCGTGGTCACGAGCCCAACCTAACGCACCTCCTCGACCGGGCCGACACCAGCTGCTAGATTTTTCGTCTATCCGACGAAAAATAGGAGGGGCGGATGCGCACCAAGTACGGGCTGGTCCTGTTCACCGACTCGTTCGGGAGCGGGGCGAGCGGCCGCGAGGTCTTCGAGTGGTCGCTGGAATACGTCCGCGAGGCCGAGCGGCACGGCTGGCACGAGGCCTGGACGACCGAGCACCACTTCAACTCCCGGGCCCAGAACCCGTCGGCCCTGGCGATGGCGGCCTTCCTGCTGGGCCGCACGAACCTCGGCGTCGGCACCGCGGTCTGCGTGCTGCCCAACCACCACCCGCTCGCCCTCGCCGAGCAGGCCTCCGCGCTCCAGCACCTCTCCGGCGACCGGTTCACGCTCGGCGTCGGGCGCGGACAACCGCTGGTGGACCTGGAGATATTCGGCACCGGACTGGAGGGCTTCCGCGACATCGACGAATCCGTGGCCCTGCTCGACGAGGCGTTGCGGCAGGGGCGCGCGAAGGGCGGCGGCGAGCGGTACCGCTTCGACGAGGTGCGGATCGTGCCGGCGCCGGAAACGTCCCGCGCGCCGTTCGTGCTGGCCTCGTCATCGCCGGAATCCGCGCGATCGGCCGCGCGCCACGGGCTTCCGGTGCTGCTCAGCCCGTTCATCGACGTGGCGGCGAAGCGCGCGGTGCTGGACGCGCACGCCGCGGCGGCGGCCGAATCCGGCCACCGGCTGGACCCGCTGGACAACATCGACTCGGCGTACTTCGCCATCGCCGACGAAACCCCGACCGCGAGGCGGCTGCTGGCGAACGGGATCGCCGAGCTGAACCTGCAGATCTCCCGCGAGGCCGTGCCGCTGGTAGAGCGTCCGGCGCCGACCGCCGCGCAGGCGTTCGACGAGGCCGCCGCGCTGGCCGACTGCCACATCGCGGGCGACGTGGCGGAATGCCGCAGGCAGCTGGCCGACCGGGTCGCGACCCTCGGCGTCGGGCGCGTCCTCCTGATGCCCGAAGGCGCCGGGTCCCGCGAAGCCGCGTTGCGCACGATCCGCGAAGCGGAGAAGGTCTTCGCGGACTAGGGAGTCGTTCCAGGAACGCTCGGCCGAGGGCACCCGGTGGCGATTTCGCGCGAAATCGCCACCCCCCCCCCCCAGGTCACCGTGGTAGGAACGGAAAAGGGGCCCCCCAAAGCGGAAAAAAACAAACGGGGGGGGCGGTGAGGGGGGGAGCGGGCCGCGC